>JAGBIA010000008.1 GCA_017935225.1 Clostridia bacterium
AACTGAACTACCGGGCCATATGGGCATCTTTCAGATGCCCTCATTGGAAACGGCAACTTGCCGTGGTGGGAACAATAGGGCTCGAACCTATGACCCTCTGCTTGTAAGGCAGATGCTCTCCCAGCTGAGCTATGCTCCCATCTGCCGTCCGCTATTGCCGACGACTTGGATATTATAACATATCCTTTTTGCTTTGTCAATACTTTTTTGAAAAAAAGTTTTTATTTTTTTGCCTTTTTTATCATCTTTTCGATATCGCTCTCGCTAAATATCTCCTTGCGACCGCAGAAACGGCAATTCACCTCAAGCTCTCTTGCCTTTCCCTCTGCCTCTTGCTCGTCGAGCATCTTATAAAGATCGCCCTCTCCGAGCGTGATCAGTGCTCTCTCGACTCTTTCTCTCGTGCAATCGCACTTATATTCCACGATGAGCTCGTCGAACGCGTCAAAGGCTATTCCCTCGAGCGCGATATTGGCGATCTCCATATTCGAAAGTCCCTTATCGAACATTCTCGAGACGTTAGACAGCTTCTGCACGTTTGCCTCGATCGCGTTCACGGTATCGGGATTTGCGAAAGGAAGGAGCTGTATCATAACACCGCCTGCCGCGCGACAGGTGCGGTCAACGTCGACCAGCACTCCGAGCGCGCAAACGGTGGGAACCTGCTCGCTGGTCGCGTAGTAGGATGCGATATCCTCTGCGATCTCGCCGCTGACGAGCGGTATCGAGCCCGTATAAGGCTCGCCGTCACCGATATCGCGGATGAGCGTGAGAAGTCCGCGTCCGACAGCGCCGCCAACGTCGAGCTTGCCGTTCGACTTGAGGGGCAGATCTACGTCGGGGTTCTGGATATATCCCTTTACGTTGCCGTAGTAATCTCCGACAGCTATAACTCTTCCCGCAGGTCCGTCGCCGCCGAGAGTGACCGTGATAGAATCGTTCTTCTCGCCGAGCATACTTCCCATAAGTGAAGTCGCCGTCAGAAGTCTGCCGAGCGTTGCAGTAGCCGTGGGCGAGGTCTTGTGGCATTCGATCGCCTTATTTACTATATCTGTAGAGTTTATTACCAAAATTCTTGCGCTTCCGTCGCTTGTCATACCGCGAAGGATGCTTGATTCATTTGCATTCATTTATTTTTCCTCACAAATTATTTTTTTGCTCTTGCCACGAAATACCATCTCTCCGAGGTATCGGTCGGGGTGCTGAATTTATAATCGCCGTAAATTCCGATCAGCTCAAAGCCTGCGCGCTCAAGTGAAGCGCGTATCTCGCTCTCGGTGTAGCATCTTTCCTTTTGCTGCTCGTCCGCGCGGAAATAGCTTCCGTTCTCGTCCTCGGAAAATACCGAGAGATAGAAGTCGCACACGCGCGTTTCTTTATCGTAAAAGTTCTGCCAGCCGCAGTATATCGCTCTTCCCTCGTCGTCCTCGTCCTCAAGCACGTACGCGTTATCACTATAGACTTTCTCGAATTTATAGGGCGAATTGACATCAAAGATAAAGAGTGCGTCGGGATCGGAATAGTTGTGCACGAGCGAGAACGTCTTGTCGAGGTCCTTATTCTCGAGCAAGTAATTAAGGCTATCAAGACAGCACACCGTCGCACCGACCGTGCCGTAAAGCTCGAAGTCTCGCATATCCTGACAGAGATAGAGTATCCCCTCCGTTCCGCCCGAATAAGCCTCGCTGAGCATATCATAGCTGCCGTCAATGCCTATCATATCGTGGCCGCGTGCCGCAAGCTCGCGCGTCATTCTTCCCGTTCCGCAGGCGAGGTCAAGCAGGATCTCGGGCTTTTCCTTACAGAAGCGTGAGAAACACTCCTCGATCATATCCGCCCACGCCGCGTAGTCTATATCTTTATTGAGCTTGTCGTAAACCTCGGCGATCGCCGAATATCCGTCGTAACTCATATTTTCTCCTTATTTCAGATCAAGTCGTTCAAATACCTTCCAGACATCGCCCGCGCCCATTATTATCGCGACGTCGCCATCCTTCAGCTCGCGCTTGAGTATCTCTGCAGGCTCATCAAAGCCGTGCACCGCTCTCGCACCGTCTATCATATCCGCGAGTTTCTCAGGGCTCACTCCGTAAACGTTCTCCTCACGCGCCGCGTAAATGTCGCAGACAAGCACACAGTCGGCAATAGAGAGCGACTCGGCAAAGCCGTCGATCAGAGCCGCAGTTCGCGAATAAGTGTGCGACTGAAAAACACACCAGAGCCGTCCGCCCTCCTCGACCATCCGCTTTGCTCCCTCAAGAGTCGCGCGTATCTCGGTCGGGTGATGCGCGTAGTCGTCGTATATCGGCACGCCGCCGCACTCGCCCTTGTATTCCATTCGTCTCGCCGCGCCCGTGAAGTCTTTGAGTCCTCTCTTTATCTGCTCGCCCCCAAGTCCGCACTCAAGCGCGACAGCGGCGGTCGCGAGCGCGTTGTATATATTGTGGTATCCACTGACAGACAGCTCTGCGCGGCAGACCTTCTCACCTTTTGATATAATATCAAAAGAGTATCTTCCCTTTTTACATTCTATATTCTCGGCTCTCACGTCAGCATCGCGGCTTTCGATGCCAAAGCTGACTACTCTCGGCTCAATTCCCGAAAGTGCGGTTCTGACCTCTTCGTCGTCCGCGTTTGCGACCACACATCCGCCCTGCCCCGCTATCGAAGCAAAACTGCGGTAGGAGCGTCTTATATGCTCCATACTCTTAAAATAGTCGACGTGGTCCATCTCTATATTGAGCACGACTGCGATATTCGGGTTGAAATCAAGGAATGAGTCCATATACTCGCAAGCCTCGAACAAAAAGTGCTCCCTGCTCTTACCCACGCGGTACGCACCGCCCATCATCGAAAGCTCCGCGCCCGACAGCACGGTGGGATCGGTGTCCGCGCCGATCAGCACGGATGCGCACATCGAGGTGCAGGTAGATTTTCCATGCATACCCGACACTCCGATGCGGCGCGAGTATGCCATCATCAAGTATCCCATATAGTCGGCTCTCGAGATGCAGGGTATTCCATCTCTCATCGCGCGAACGTACTCGGGGTTATCATCCGAGATCGCCGCGGTATACACGAGTGCCTCGTAGCCGTCGAGATTCTTCTCGTCGTGCGAATAGACTATCTCCACACCCTCGCGCTCAAGCCTCTCGGTCAGGTGCGAACGCACGCGGTCAGATCCGCCCACCTTCATACCGCCAACGAGCGATACGTGTGCAAGCGAGGACATATTGATACCGCCGACTCCAACGAAAAATATGCTTTTTTTATCCTTCAGCATCTCGCCGATGCGGCGCGCGCCGAAATGGGTATTTGCAACCGACATACTTCGCGTCCTTTCAACACAAAAATTTATAGACGTTCACACAAAAAACTTATTTTCTTTGTATAACCGTCAAAAAAGGCTTGTATAATATATGTAGTAGAATGAATATCAGGATATATTTCCAATTTTATGAATGATTTTCGAAAAATATAATATCTACGGAGGTTTTAAAATGCAGATAACAGATATCAAGATCAGAAAGCTTTTCGACGAAGGTCCTATGAAGGCTATCGTTTCGGTGACCTTTGACGGTCAGCTCGCAGTACATGATGTAAAGGTGATCAACGCGCGTGACAAATTCTTTATAGTAATGCCCAGCAGAAAGAATCCCGACGACACCTACCGCGACATCGTTCATCCCATCAACGCTTCCTTCCGCGCTACTCTCGAGAGCCAGATCATCGCGGCTTACGAGGCAGAGCTTGAAGCTATCGCAAATGCTCCCGCAGAAGCAGAAGAAGTTACCGTCTGAAGAAAATCTTATATTAGGCTGTTGTTTTTACAACAGCCTTTTGTCTGTCTAAAAAACTTTTGTGGCACTCTTTCACAAAAATTTGCTCAAAACGAAGGGCTCTCCTTTTAGGAGAGCTGGCGGTGGAACCGCCTGAGAGGTCGTTTGCATTAAACTTACTTTTTCTTCGCCCTCTCCGTCCGCATACGCGTCCACCTCTCCCAAAGGGCGAGGCTTTTAGTTAGCTCAGAGCTTTACATCTATAATATTCAACTTATTCAAAATAATGAAACGCTTTTTGATGGACTTTTTCTACACACTGAAGCCTGTTGCACTCGCAACGGGCTTATATTTTTCCGTGTGAGAAAAGCACGCCGTTGTCTCTTATCTCGATAAGTCCGTAATGTCCCCATCCGTCGCCCGATGCGCCGAGGCTGCCGGGGTTGAATATCCACAGCGGCTTTGAGAGCGAATGCTCCTCGCCTGCGGGCAGATACTTTTCAAGCGGCTCGTGCGTGTGACCGAAGAGCAATATATCCGCCTCTCGCTCCTGCGCGGCGTAAATAGCGTTGGCAAGGCTATGCTTGACCCCGCGGGTGTGACCGTGGAGCATAAATATTCTATAGCCCCCAAACGTAAGAATGTTCTCCTCAGGCGCGTTCTGTCTGCCGAAGAATGAAAAGCCGTCGCAATTTCCCTTGACGCATATCACCGAAAATCCGCGGTCATACGCGTCGGCACGATCGAGATCCGAGAGTCCGTCGCCGAGGAATATCAGTGCATCTATCCCCTTTTGCTGATCAATCAGCTTCGCGAGCCTCTCGTAGCGCCCGTGGATGTCCGACACGACGAGGAATCTCATACCGCCGCCACCTCGGGTGCTTTGGTTTTCGGGGTAGCTCCCTTGGGGAGCATAAATTTAAGTGCTGCCCGCTCGATCGAAATATGTATCTCCTTGGTATTTACTATCTCGCCGTCAATACTCACGGGCATCTCGCGGTCAAAATACATATCCGCCGTTCTGCACTTGAAGTTCTCAACTATCTTTTTGAATTTATCTCCGATATGCGCGCCCTTCTTGTAGCTGCCAACGAGAGTCAGAAACTTTATTCTTCCCACGTTCTTGACTGCGATAACGTCTACCTGACCGTCTGTAAGAGATGCGAGAGGATTGGAATAAAATCCGCCTCCGCAGAACGCACCGTTTGCAAGCGTGGTGAGCAAAAGCTCCTTATGTATCGGCTCTTCACCGTCGCAGATAAGCTCCGCCTTGATGCCGGGCTTCTTGATAAGCGTGATCAGCAGCGAGATCACATACGCAAGCTTGCGTGGCACCCACTTCTTTCTGCCGATCTTCTCTTTCTGGCAGACGACGTGGCTGTCAAATCCGACGTTTACCATATTTATAGAATACATATCGTTGCACTTGACAAGATCTATCTCGTAGGGAGTATAATCTATCTGCGCGGATATATCGAAAAATGCCTGCTTATTTTCAAAGTTGCTTGCAAAGTCGTTACCCGTTCCCATCGGAATAACTCCGACCGACACGCGCGCTCTCTGCTCGCTCGGCAGAGCCATTACGGCAAGCGTGGTCTCGCAGAGCGTTCCGTCGCCGCCGCACGCGATAAAGCAGACCTCGTCGCCCTCATCCGAGAGTTTTGCAACGTGCTCCTTGGTATCGCCTATGCAATTTGACACAAAGAGATCGTAATCCACCTCTCTCTCCTCGCAAATGCGCTTGACATCAGCGCATACGCTATCAACAGACTGTCCTTTTCCTGCCTTGGGGTTAACGATAAAGCAATACTTCATTTGTGGCACCTTTTCTTTCTTAAAATTTTTAGAACGTGCGCGCATAGGCTTATTACAAATAAGCCTTTAACTATATAATTATATCACACATTTCGACTTTTGTCTATAAGAAAGATTTTGATTATATAAATTTTCTGCATTTTTATGACCTTTTTGCCATCTCTTGCATATAATTACCGTGAGAACAAAATTTTTCTATACGGAGGCAGATATGCAGATCAACAGAGACGGACTTGAGAAGTTGCTATCAATGAACGATCTTCAGCTCAAAATGATAATTTCAAGACTCGTGGCAGAAAGCGGCATCGATCCCGCGCAGTTCAATATGGACACGGGAAGCATCGAGAGCATCCGACGCGTGCTCTCAAGCGCGACCGATGCACAGCTTGAGCAGATTGCCGAACAGTATGCCCAAAACCGACAAAACAAAAGGAGGTAGGCTATGAGCGAGAGCAAAACCACCACCGAGACGGGAACGGGCGACGCTCTCTCGTCGGCTCTCGGCGCGATGCTCTCAAATCCCGAGATGCTCGGGGTGATAAGCTCGCTCGCCAAGGAGCTCAAGGATAGCTCGCAAACGCCGACCGAACCAAAAGAGCCCGAAGTCAAAGTCAGCAGTCCGCTGCCTTCCGCCGAGAACGATATGAGCGCGCTTGTCGGTAAGCTCGCACCTCTGCTGTCGGGCGCGTCGTCTGCGGGCTCAAAGAAAGAGGACGACCGCGCCTGCCTTCTGCGCGCGCTAAAGCCATATCTTAGCGAGAGCAGAAGCGAGGCGATCGACTACATCATAAAATTCTCGGTGCTTGCCAAGGCACTGAAAAATCTTTCATAGGAGGCGCAGAATGTACGTAAGGCCACCGAGCTACAGATACCAAGCGCCTATGCGCGTGCCAGAAAACTACAGCGGAAACACATTCCGCGAAGAGCCCGAGGTAGTACCGCCCGAGCCCGTAGCAGAACCCGAGCCCGCAGTCGAGACTGTGGAGGTCACAAGCGAAGAGAGCGCGGCAAAGCCAGCACTTCTCTCGCAGAAAGGATTTCCACTCCGCCTCGGCTCGCTCTTCGGGCGCGATCGCGGCATCGGCACCGAGGAGCTTCTGATCCTCGCACTCATCCTGCTCCTATCGGATACGGGAGACGGCGAGGGCTTTGACGATCTTATCCTTTTTCTTATCCTGCTTTTCTTTATCAAATAGCAAACGAAAATCCCCTTGGAATAGGATCGTGCTCTTAAGGACATTTTTCAAAAATACGGCATATTTCGAAAGAGGTATGCCGTATTTTTGCATTTGTGGACATAAATGCAGTGCTTGTCAGGAAAATTGACAAGTTATAGGTGAACAAAAAAGGCTCCCTTGTGTAAAGGGAGCTGTCAGCGAAGCTGACTGAGGGATTGTTCTACGAGGTGATCAATATATTCACAGACACCTCGAAAGTTTTTATGTATTTCCGTATTTGGTATTCTGATAACTGTCAATCCATATTCTTCAAGAAAAGCAGTTCTTTCTTCATCATATCGTTTTCCTTCTTCTGTATAATGCCCAGAACCGTCAAGCTCTATAACGAGCTTTGCCTCTGCACAGTAAAAATCTGCGATATACCTGCCGAGAACCTTCTGACGAGAAAAGCGAACGGGATATGTGCGCAAAAAATCATACCAAAGGTGTTTTTCTTCTTTTGTCATATTTTTTCGCAACATTTTTGCGGTTGGTACGATATCTTTATTGTGTTTTCTCTGCATTACAATCCCTCCGTCACGCTTCGCGTGCCACCTCCCTTTACACAAGGGAGGCTTGGCGTTGAGCGGTCATTTATCGTGTTGTTTTGCTAATATACAATTTAGTTCATATAAAGAAGCTTTATTGATTTGATTCTTCTAAAAAGAAAATTTCTTTTCCGAGTTCTTTCGCATATTCTATTTCTTTTCTTACTGCATTGCCGATATATCCGTCTATGTTTACGACAAAAATGGCGTGAGATAAATCAATTTTTGCTTTGTGTATGTCTCCTAATAATTGCTTTTCATGAGATTTCAATTTTCTGTCAAGCGTATGAGGAATGGGGGTAAACACAATCCATTCATTTTCAAGTTCAAGAAGTTCAGCTATTTCTTGAATTCTATCAAAAAAACGTAAAGAACCACAGATAGTAACAATTTTTCGCATGTTTTTCTCCTTGTGATGTAAATACACATCCATTATATCACAAAAACCGCAGAAAATCAATCTGCGGTTTCTGTTTTTTCTGTTGGTAGGCGATGTACTCCTGAAAACTGTCCTTGAAAGCACAACGCCATCACCCAAGGGGATTTTTATCGTTATTACTTATGGCGCGGAAGGTCCTTGATCACGAGCGTGACCACGTCCTTACCTGCGACGTAGATGTTCTCGACGCTTGAATTTTCATCAAAGAACCACTCATTGCACGGCCACTCGGAGAACGGAAGATTTCCGTCCCATTCCTGACTGTAGCGATAGCTTCCAACAGGCCAGAGCACCGTTATCGGATCGAAGAGCATATACGCCTCGGTATCTCCGCCGTTGTGTCCGTGGTGGATGACCTGAAGCACGTCACATCTCAGTTCCTCGCCGTAGAGCTTGACCAGATTCTTGGTCTGCGTTCTGTCGCTGTCGCCCGGGAAGAATATCCTGCATCCGTCGACCTCGAGCAGTCCCACCACGCAGGAGTCGTTGTAGCTTGCCATCTCGTAGGGCTCGAGCATCTCGCTCGTAGAATACACCGTGTAGACCGCGTTTCGTATATGGTACACCTGACCTGCGCGTGCGGTATAGATCTCTGCGCCCTCGAAGCCGCGCATTCCCTCAAGAAGTGCGTTCGACTCCTCAAGTCCGTCGCCGATAGCCGTCATATGCGCTTCGTTCGGTCGGTTCCAGATAAAGCGTTCGACCTTAAGGCGCGAGACGAGCTCGGGCTTCTTTGCGAGCTCGAGCAGCATATACGCGTGGTCGTTGTGGATATGCGTTATCACCCACGCGGCAACAGTTATATTCTCCTTGTCGTCGGCAAGGCTCTCGATAGCGTTCATAAACAGATCTATGCATCTGCCGTCGCCACCGTCAAATACCATAAACGAGCCGTCCGCAAGCTTGACTACGTAGCTCATTCCGTTCTGTCTGCCCGTGCTCTCAACTCCGATCTGCGTCAGCGTGGAGTCGCAAAGGGTCTCGTAGCTCTCCTTTTCTGTCGAGGGGAGCGGATTATCCTCAAGCAGCTCGATTGTAAGTCTTGTCTGACTCGTCGCGGGGGTATGTATCGCGGTCAGAATATGCTTGTTCGATGTGTAGGTCGCAAATCTGTTCTCTCCGATCGTGTTCTCGGCATAAAGTCCGAACACTCCGCTCTCTTCGAGCGAGGAAATATATTTTTCGTAAGCTTCGAGAGAGGTCGAGTCGACAACTGCGGTCATCGAGCCGTTTCCGCCGTCGACTATCGCGCTGATCTCGCCGTCGCTATAGCCGGGGAGCGCGCTGATAACTCTGTCGCTCTGCACCGAGAAGCACATACTCTCGTCAACTATTATAGAGCCGCCCTGCTTCGCCGCCGCGAGCGCGCCGCCGAGCTTCTCTACAGCGTCGAGTGCGGCTTCGATATCGTAAAAGCCGAGCACGAGCTTTCTCTCTATAAGTTCAACTTTACATTCACCAAAACCAAGCTCGCTATAAAGCTGCTTCGACTCTGCAAAGTCGGTCTTACCGACAACTATCGCGAATTCGTTTTCATCCCTGCTCTCGCCAAAGCCGACGAAGTCGGTCTCGAGCGAAGGTCGCTTTCCCGTGACCTCAAGGACCTTATCTCTGAGCGCGGAATATACTTTCTTTTCGTCCTCGTTCGCGTTCTCTGCTCGTATAAACTCGCAGGCAAGCTCTCCGTCAAGTAAAATTCGGTTTATTCCGTCGTCACTCGCCTTTTCTGTCGCTCTCTCGCTCTCAGAGCCCGCCTCGGTCGCGCCGCTCTCCTTGTTTTCGTTGCAGGAGACGAGCATAGCCGAGCAGACGAGCATAAGGCAAAGAAGGAGCGAAATTATTTTTACTTTAGTATTACTGTTTTTCATATTTTTCTCACTTATTTCATTCTCTTCTGTCTGCGGATATCCGTTCCTGCAAATGGGAGCGGATAATACTCGCCGAAGAGTCTGCTGGTAATTCTTTCGGTATATTTGTCCTCTATCTCCTTACGCGAGAGGTTGGTGTTGATAAAGGTACACTTTCTGTTATTTATTCTCGAGTTTATCACGTCGTAAAGGCAGGAGACCGTAAACTGATTTACCACCTCTGTGCCGAGGTCGTCGATGATCAGCAGGTCTGCCTCGTAATACCTCTCGGTGCCGCGCACGCTTCCGTCGCCCGCGCCCGTACCGAAGCGGCGAGCCTCGAAGTCGCCTATCATTCCGACCGCGCTCACGTAAAGCACGTCGTATCCACGCTCGATGACCTTCTTTGCGACCGCCGTGGACAGATGCGTCTTGCCAAGTCCCGTCGAGCCGAGAAGGAGATAATTTCTGTATGTATTCGCGTCAAAATCCGATGCAAATCTCTTGAGCGCGCCAACGAACATTTCCATATTTTCGTAGTTTGCGCCGCCACCTCTGTAATATTCAAGCGAGAAATTCTCAAAGCTCTGCGTTCTGATAAGTCCGCCGAGCCCTGACGACTCGTAGCCTGCAAGCACGAGTGCCTTTTTCATACAGTCGCACATCTTCGTGCCGACATATCCCGTGTCGCCGCACTTCTCACATTCGTATTTTACGTCGGAGTAATCCGCGCTATAGCCGTTTGCCACGAGCAACGAGTTGCGGCGCGCAAGCAGCTCTTCGTTTCTCGCCTTGAGTGCCTCTACCTCGGCTTCGGTGTCCTTTTTGCCCGAGCTGATGATCCGCATTATCTCAAGTCCCGTGCCCGACAGCACCGAGTCAATGTCCTTGACCTCGGGAATTCTGCCGTACAGTTCGAAACGGCGCTCGTCCGCCTTCTCTCGCGCACGTCTGTATTTTTCGGAGTATTCCGCTTTTATACGGACGAAATCCTCTCTGTTATATCCCATATCAATTCTCCCATCTGCGTCTTACTTCAGGTCCTCTAAGCTTCGCTTGAGCGCCGCCTCGAAGAAATCGTCAAGCTCGTAGCTCTTCTCCCCCTCGCCCGAGTCCTTGGACGGCTTGCTCTTCTGCTCGAATGCAAGCACCTCCCCCTCGGTGCGAAGTCCCTCTGCGTGCCATTTTTCAAGTATCGCGTCCGCGTACTTTGGCAGAGGCTTCTGTGTCGCGTCCACAGTTATATCGTAAGCGACGCGGATGACCTCGATGCCGTAGCCAAACTTCTGCGTCCACTTATCAAAAAGCGTTTTTTCTGTTCTCGACAGCTCTCGCGATCCCATACCGAAGAGCTGCTTGATCTTGCCCACGACCTCAGCCGAGTGCTCGATGATCGCAATTCGCGCGACTACAGCAGACTCTGTGGTTATTCCCTCGTCGTAGAAGCTGAGCGCGAGCTTTTCGGGGTATCGCAGACCTTTTTTGCCTATTCTCGTAGCATACGCAAGTATCGCGAGCACCGCCTCTTCCTCAAATCCGAGCTGATCGACAAGCCCCGCAACTATTCCCGTGTCGTAGGAATTAAATGTCCTGCCTACCACTCTCTGCGCCTCGTCGATAAACTGCGCCGTGACTCTTCTCTTCTCAAAAAGCGCCGCGAGCTCGTCGGTCGCGTAAGGTGACACGCCCGTGCTCTTCTCGACAGCTCCGTCTCTGTGCGCGGTCGGTGCGCTCGTCTTGGGCTCTTCTGCCGACTCGGGCTTCTCTGTCTTGGACTTTACACTCTTCTGCGATCTTGCCGCCGATATCACTCCCGCGCCGCGCCAGAATTTGAGCGAGGCATCGATCTCGGGCTTCTCAAGTCCGAGCGTGTCAGAAAGCGAGAATTCCGTATTGACCTCGCCGTTCCCGTCTGCCGCCATCATAAGCGCGATGAGTATTCGCATATCCTGCTCGTCTGCGTTCGAGAGGATATCCGCAAGATTTTCGGGAATATTTCCGTTTATGTATTTCAGCGTTACTTTAGTCATCTTAAATGCCCTTTTCGTTAGTATTTATAGTGTTGAGGGCATTTTTTGATGTCCTCAGTCAAGCTCTTTTGCTATCTCGTAGCAGAGTGCCATCAGCGAGTCGCCGATGTGCACGTTCTCGATTATCAGCTTGCTCTGTCCGTCGTCAAGATCGGTTCCCGTGAAGTTCCAGATGCCGCTGACCTTAGTGCCGTGAAGTCGCTCTACGACCTCCTTTGCGTGCTCCTTCGGGAGCGTAAGGATGACGATATGAACGCCGTATTCGTTGAGCTTGCTCTCAAGCTCGTCCATCGAATAGACGTTGATACCCGCGACCTTCTTGCCGATGACCTCGGGAAGAACGTCGAACATAGCCACGACGTCAACTCCGCGCTTCTCGAACATCGGGCTCTTGACGAGCGCCATTCCGAGATTGCCCGCACCGACCACAGCCGCGCGGAAGCCGAAGCTTACGCCGAGGATCTCGCAGATCTTCGAGTAAAGGTAATTTACGTTGTATCCGTAGCCCTGCTGACCGAATCCGCCGAAGCAGTTGAGGTCCTGACGGATCTGGGACGCGGTAAGGTTCATCATTCTCGAGAGCTCTGCCGAGCTGACTCTCGTCTTTCCCTCACGGATGAGCACGCGGAGATATCTGAAATATCTCGGGAGTCTCTTTACTACCGCCGAGGAAACGTCGGGGCGCGAGACAGAACCGCCGTAGGACTGATCCTGCTCGGTGCGCAAAAGCTCGTCGAACTCGTCGATATTTCTGTTCTTATCGTTAAAATCTGCCATTATTTATATACCTTCTTTTCATAAAATACGTATTTTTCAGTTTCCGTCGTCGTTTGCCGAGGCGTTGAGCGAGGTATCTGCAAAATTGCCTGCGAGATACTCGAAATAGCCCTGTGCCGCGACCATAGCCGCGTTATCCGAGCAAAGCTTCAGCGACGGGCGGCAGAATTCAACTCCGCGGCTCTTGCAAAGTGTCTCGAGCGCGCCGCGTATATGCGAGTTTGCCGCAACTCCTCCCGCAAGCACGAGGCAGCGCGAGGAATGTGTGTCAAGAATATATTTTGTCTTTTTGATTATTGCGTCAACTATAGTTTTCGTGTAGGATGCCGCGATATCCGCGTGCGAGGGCTCGACGCCCTTCTGTCGCTCGGAGTTAATGTAGTTGAGCGCCGCGGTCTTGAGCCCGCTGAACGAGAAGTCAGCGTTATCTCCGACGATCGCAGGAGACGGGAGCTTTATCGCCTTCGGATCGCCCTCCTTTGCAAGCACGTCCATAGCCGCGCCACCGGGGTAAGGCATACCGATCACGCGTCCGATCTTGTCAAATGCCTCGCCTGCCGCGTCGTCTCTCGTCGCGCCGATCTCAACAAAATCGGTGGGATCGTCGACCGAATAGAACGAGGTGTGTCCGCCCGACACGACGAGTGCCGTAAAGGGAGGCTTCAGCTCCGCGTATTCAAGATATGCCGCCGCAACGTGTGCCTTGACGTGATTTACCGCGACGAGCGGTATCTTGTGCGCAAACGCGAGCGACTTTGCGAAGTTCACGCCCACGAGCAGCGCGCCGATCAGTCCGGGGTGCGAGGTGACAGCAATACAGCCGACCTCCCCGATGCCGATGCCCGCAGTCTCGAGTGCCTCGTAGGTAATTCTGCTGACCGCCTCGATGTGCGCACGGCTCGCGATCTCGGGTACGACTCCGCCGTAAAGGCGGTGTATTTCTATTTGTGAAGCGACGATGTTTGAAAGTATCTCTCGCCTGCCCTCTTCCATACGGACGACGGCGGCAGAGGTCTCGTCGCAGGAGCTTTCAATTCCTAAAACGTACATTTCTATGCCTTTCGTTTATCAGATGCTTTTTGTCATAACGCACGCGTCCTCGGTGGGCTTTGAGTAGAAATTCTTGCGTTTTCCGCATTCCTCCCAGCCAAGCGAGGTATAAAGCGAGCGTGCGGCGGTGTTGGACTCTCTCACCTCGAGCGAGAGAAAGACTATACCTTTCTCTACGGCGAGCTGCTCGATCGCGCTCATCAACGCTCGTCCGACGCCGCGCCTGCGAAAATCGGGATGCGTAGCCACGTTGACTATCTGCCCCTCGTCGAGCACGCAGATCATTCCCACGTAGCCGAGCAATCTGCCGCCCTCGATCGCGACCAGCCCCGTCGCCTGCTCTGTGAGCAGAAACTCAAGGCTCTCGCGCGGCCACGGGCACGAAAAGGAGAGCTCCTCGATCTCTGCCACCGCGTCAAGATGCTCGCGTGCGATAGCTTGTATTTCGATCATATCAATAGCCGAAGATACCGCTGAGCGAGTCGTCGTTGTCTATCCAATCGTTTACGTCGATCACGCGGAATTCCTCGCTCGTGTCGCGCACGATGACCTGCGAGATGCCTGCGTTGATGACCATACGCTTGCACATCATACAGCTCGACGTGCCGCTGACAAGCTCCCCGCTCTTAGCGTCAACGCAGACCATATATATGGTCGAGCCGAGCATTCTCTCTCTCGACGCGGCGATTATCGCGTTAGCCTCGGCATGAACCGAGCGGCAAAGCTCGTATCTCTCTCCGCGGGGGATGTTGAGCTTGTCTCTCATACAGTAATTGAGGTCGCTGCAGTTCTGTCTGCCGCGGGGCGCGCCGTTGTATCCGGTCGAGACGATAACGTCGTCCTTTACGATGATCGCGCCGTACTTTTTGCGCAAGCAGGTGCAACGCTCGGCAACCGTCTGCGCGATGTCAAGATAGTAATTATGCTTTGAAACTCTGCTCATAAAAACCTCCGCTGAAATTTTTACATACTAATACAATTATAATTATACACCCAGAGGAAGAATAAATCAAGAGCTTTTTTCATCCATTTTTGTTTTTTCGACATTTTTTTGTAAAAAAAGAAAAATGGGCTACCGAAGCAGCCCGTGGGTATATGTTTTCATTCTATTCCGTGATAATCCTTTACGATTTGGCAGTATGCTTTTTCCAACTCGATATAAAGCCATATTCCGTGTTGAATAGAATCATTTATATCTTTCTCGTATCGAAACAATTCAGATCTTATTCCCCAAAGTTTTGTCTCGTTGAAGTCTTCGTGGTATTCTTCATATATAGGGCGCAGATAATCGTCAACGTAATTGAATAACTCATCATCCGGCATTGTAGTTAACTCAAAGCCTTTGGTTGATGTCGTGCCGCGTTCCTTGACGATCTTTCGCATATCCTCAAACTGCTTTTTATAAGTTTCGTGTACGGTAATTGTGGTTTCGGGATCATTTTCGAGAATAATAAGCATCATCTGTACGCTGTTATATTGGATTTTTGGATCATAATTTTCAAAGATGACACCATTTTCGTTTAAAATGCGCATCATCTCATCGGGATCCATTTGCGAGAGTGGAAGTTGAGGCGGCGCGGTGGGCACTTCGGGCTCACCGAAGATGAATTCCTCGTTAAAATTAAAGCCGCAGGAAAATAGCGACACACAAAGTAAAAGTGTCAGCATTAAAAGCAGATATTTTTTCATTTGTGCCTCCTTGCGTTTTATTTTGACTCAGTTTTATTTTGACTCAATTTTATTTTGACTCAGTTTTATTTTGACTCAGTTTTATTTTGACTCAGCTTTAGTCTTCTATGAAAACGCTGTCAAGGTCAATATAGATATTATCAAGATCTTCTCCCGGGCGGGTGAAGTAGCATATCCTTACCTCTCGTCCGTCGGTGAGCTTATAGACTCTCGAACGCAGTCCGCTCGTCGCCTCGATGCCCTCAGCCGAGAAAAGCTCCGCTACGTCATCCACAGTCATATCCTCGGTCAGCTTATCAAGCAGTGCGGGATCGACAAGCTCGTCTATCTGCACTCTGTATACAATGCTCTGTTCTTTGTCGTTTTCGTTATAGGTCTGGTAATGCACGTAGACGGGGCGACCGTCCTCAAGGTAGTATCTGTCGGCATGTGAAAAAGGCATATCCTCATACTCGACCTTGAGTATTCTTCTGACCTCACTTTGCGTCATACCCTCCGTGATCAGATCAAGGCGCACTTGCTCTACCGCGCCGTTCTTCAGCTCCGAGCTGCAAGAGCTAAGCAAAAGGGCGAACAGGAGTGCAACCAAAACGACCGACATCTTTATATTCTTCATAACGACCTCCAAATTGGTGAATTTACACTTAAATTATATCACACGTTCTCTATATTGTCAACTATAAAACGACCTATCCGCTCTCACGGATAGGTCGTTGTTTATATTATCAGTTCTTAGGCTTCTTGATCTTATTGAGCTTCTTGTTCATCTTGAGGAGCTCTTCCTTGGTGAAGCTTATATTCATCATACCCATCATACTCGTGAGTCTGAGGACCGTGAAGCCACCCATCATTTCCATAAGTCCACCGCCTGCGCTCAGATCAACGTCAAAGCCGCCCGACTTCTTTTCTCCGTCATCCTTGCCCTTCTTGTTGGCGTCCATCTTCTTCTTGAGCTTAAGTCCCATTCCCATAAACCACATCTTGCCGCGCTTGGACTTCATAATGTCGCCGATGGTATCGTTGAGGGAATATCTTCCCTCGGGAGCGGTAACGTCGAACCAATTGAGAACTGCGCCTACCTCGCGGAGAACGTAGTCCATATTCATCTCGTCTACCTTGCGGATCTTGCCCTCGTCGGAAAGATCTCCTGCCTTCGCTACGATGGTAGTCTCGCCTACGTTCTTGACGTCAAAGTAGAAGAAGTGATCGGGTGCGCTCTTCTTACCGATGCTCTCGCCGTTGACGAAAAGCTCGACCTCGGGGAGATTGGAGTAAACGGTGACCTTGGTAACCTCCTCAACTCTGTCGATATATCTCTTGCCGCACAGATGCACGAAAGGATCTGCCTCGGGAGAGACGAGCCAAGCCTTGTACGCATAGAACGCGTCCTTCTTGTACTTACGGTCCATAGTAACGAGACCTTTATGGTTCTGTCCGTTCTCGCCGCCCTCTGCTCTCGCATCAGCACCGAAGTCGAACATATTCCATACGTGTGTCGCCCACATAAACTTTCTCGGGAAGAGCTGCTTGATAAGCTCCTCGTGGTAGTAAGCCTGATATTCCTCGGTGTAGTCGCCCTGCTTAGGATCGCTCGTATGCCAATTGAGCGCCTCGCATCCGTACTCCGAGCAGCCGATCGGGATGTTCGGGTGAGTTGCGTGGAACTTATCGAACCAAGGTCCGTTCATAGTAGTGTCGCCGCCGTACCAACCGAAGTAGTGGTTGTAGGATACAACGTCGGGGATAAGGAGATACGGATCCTCCATCTTGCACATGGAAACTGCCGCGATTGTGGTAAGACGAGTCTTGTCCATTTCATGGCAGAGGTCGTTGAGGATGCGGTGGTTCTCGAGAAGGTCAGCGTCGCTTCCGCCGATGGAGATCTCGTTGGAAAGACCCCATACAACGATGGATGCGTGGTTGTAGTTCTGGGAGATGAGTTCCTTCATCTGGGAGATTGTATTCTCACGGCCTGTGGGCATGTGCTTGGAAATGTAGGGGATCTCTGCCCAT
This sequence comes from Clostridia bacterium, assembly GCA_017935225.1. Taxonomy (GTDB): domain Bacteria; phylum Bacillota; class Clostridia; order Oscillospirales; family CAG-272; genus HGM12713. Next base: position 17,205 of record JAGBIA010000008.1, read on the forward strand.
ACAACCATACCC
>JAGBIA010000050.1 GCA_017935225.1 Clostridia bacterium
CCCTTGTGTAAAGGGAGGTGGCATTTTCGCAAGAAAATGACGGAGGGATTGTCAAAAAAGCAAAATTTTCAGCAAAAAACAATCCCTCAGTCGCTTCGCGCCAGCTCCCTTTACACAAGGGAGCCTTTTGTTTTGTTCAAATCAACATATGGATTACGGTACAAATACTGCTTGAAAGTTTTTTGCTTCTTTTTTTCAAAAAAGAAGATAAAACCTAACGCAGACTAACTTTTTTTCCATATCTATTGTAAATTTTGCAAAAGTGTGATAAAATAACTGTGTATAGCTATTTGGTAGAGGAGGTGTGATATGTTATCCACCGTTTACAGCACGGGACTGTTCGGAATTGACGGTTATATCGTCACGGTCGAATGTAACGCGCGGTCAAGAATACCTGATTTTCAGCTCGTTGGTCTGCCCGATCTTGCGGTAAGAGAGGCGAAGGAGCGAGTCCGCACTGCGTGTGAGAATAGCGGATATCACTTCCCGTCGATCGAGCTTATGCTCAATCTCGCGCCCGCCGACCGAAAGAAAGAGGGCTCGGGCTTTGACACGGCGATACTTATGGGAATTATGCGCTGCGGAGGAATTCTGCACCAGGAGGTAGACTTTTCGGACAAGGCGTTCGTCGGTGAGCTTTCGCTCTCCGGCGAGCTTCGCGGAGTGCGCGGCGTGCTTTGTATGTGTGTTGCGGCGAGAGATGCGGGTCTGCGCGAGTTCTACGCTCCCGAAGAAAACGCACTTGAGGCGGCGGCAGTCGAGGGAATAAAGGTCTACTCGGTCAAGACTGTGCGCGACCTCGTTATGCACCTCAACGGCGAGAAGCCGCTTGAGCCGGTCGCGTGCGACCGAAGTGCGTTTGAGAACGCGGTCCGCAACAGCGCGCTTGACTTTGCCGACGTAAAGGGGCAGGCTATGGCAAAAAGAGCCATCGAGATAGCTGCCGCGGGCGGTCACAATATATTGCTCATCGGACCTCCCGGCACGGGTAAGTCGATGCTTGCGAAGAGAATTCCGGGAATTATGCCCCCGCTTGACTTTGAGGAGGCGATCGAGTGCACAAAGGTGCATTCTGTTGCGGGTGTACTCAAGGGCGGCGCGTCGCTCGTTGCGCAAAGACCTTTCCGCTCACCTCATCACACGATGAGCTCGGTCAGCCTTGTGGGCGGCGGAATAAATCCGCTTCCGGGTGAGGTCTCGCTTGCGCACAACGGCGTTCTGTTCCTTGACGAGCTGCCTGAGTTTCCAAAGCAGGTAACCGACGCGCTCCGTCAGCCGCTTGAGGACAGATGCGTTACCATCACGCGCGCAAACGGACGCGTGACCTATCCTTGCTCGTTTATGCTCGTCGGTGCGATGAACCCTTGCAGATGCGGATTTTTCGGGCATCCCACAAAGCCCTGCACCTGTCACCCGAACGATGTGAAGAGATACATATCTAAAATAAGCGGACCGATGCTTGACAGAATAGATATTCAGATCGAGCTCCCCTCGCTCTCATACGACGAGCTCTCCGAGGCGAGCGCGCCTGCCGAGAATTCGGCAACCATACGCGAGCGAGTCACGAGGGCGCGCAGATTTGCGCTCGAGCGAATGGGTGAGAGCGGCGAGAGAAAGATCTGGTGCAACGCTCAGCTTGACGCGGCGCTGATACGCAAATATTGCGTTATGGAGCCTGCCGCAAGCGCGATACTCAAGGCGGCGTACGAGAGAATGGGAATGTCGGCAAGAGGATACGACAGAATAATGCGTGTGGCGCGCACGATCGCAGATATGGACGCGTCGGACACGATAAAGGCAAATCACATAGCAGAGGCGATACAGTACAGAAGCCTCGATAAAAAATATTGGGGTTAAGGAGGAAAAACAGAAAAAATGGAAGAAAACAAAACTATTGACCTCGAGCAGACCGAAGAGACGAAGGAGGTCAAGGTCTACGCGAGCCGCGAGACTTTGATCGACGACGTGATAAAGCTTTGCTCGATCCCCTCGCTCTCGGGCTTTGAATACAGAGCCGCTGAGAAGGTAAGGGAGATATACGAGGGAAAATTTGACGAGATCTACACAGATCTTGTCGGCAATCAGGTGCTCGTCCGCCGCTGTGGTAAGGAGGGCGCACCCAAGATACTCGTCGACGCGCATATGGACGAGGTCGGAATGATGGTGACCGACGTGCTTGAAGGAGGATTTCTCCGTATGACACGAGTCGGCGGCATCGATCCCGCTATAATCCAGGCATCCGACGTTATCATCTGCGGAAATGAGACTCTGCGCGGTGTTGCAGTCTCGACTCCCCCTCATCTTCGCGCGGGAAGAGACGCAAAGCTTCCGCCCGTTGAGGAGGTGCTCGTTGACGTGGGACTCGGATACACTCTTGAGGAGCTTCAGGAAATGATCCCGCTCGGAAGCCCGATCGTTTACGCTCCCGTCTACTCCGAGCTTGGTGAGAAATACATAGCAGGCAAGAGCTTTGACGATAAGGCTTGCGGCGCGATCGCGGCAAGAGCGATCATCGACACTCCCCGTGAGGAACTCGCAGGCGACGTTTATCTCTCGCTCTCGGCAAGAGAGGAGACCTCGAGACTCGGCGGCGTTTCGGCATCCACCTTTAAGATCAATCCCGACTACGCGTTCGTCATCGACGTAAATCTCGGCAACGGCCCTGATATCCCCTCGAGCGAGTCTGTAAAGCTCGGCGGAGGAATTTCGATCTCCTGGTCGGCGGCAACACACCGCGGTCTTACCAAAGCTACGATCGATCTTTGCAAGGAAAAGGAGCTTCCCGTGATGGCTGTGGCATCCCCCTCGCACACGGGCACGAATTCTCCCTCGGTAAATCTCGTAAAAGAGGGAATACCTACCGTCGATGTCGGACTTCCGCTTAGAAATATGCACACCTATAACGAGGTGATCAACCTTGACGACTGCAACGTGCTTTGCGGTGCGGTCAGAGAATTCATTTGCGATGCAGATATCGCAAAGAGATTTGGGAAGGAGGACATACTGTGAGCGAAATTATGAATTTGAGTGGCGTAGAGCTTATCCGTGAGCTCAGCCTTGCATTCGGACCTTCGGGCTGTGAGGATGCGGTCAGAGAGCTGATAAGACCGCGCGCAGAGAAGGTAGCCGACAAGGTCAGCGTTGACCGTATGGGCGATCTTATCGCAAAGATGAGTTTCGGCGATCCCGACGCTGATGGCAGAAAGAAAATTATGGTCTCGGCTCATATGGACGAGGTCGGATTTATGATCTCGGATATCCGCGAGGACGGAATGCTCTCGTTCGGATGCGTTGGCGGAATCGATCCGTCGGTGCTTGCGGGCAGAAAGGTGTTCGTCAAGGGCGGCGAGACTGTTATAAGAGGTGTTATCTGCTCCAAGGCGATCCATCACAAATCTCCCGAGGAGAGAGAGACACCGCTTGCGGCAAGAAAGCTCTCTATAGATATCGGCGCGGAGAAGAAGGATGTCGCGGAGGAGAAGATCTCGATCGGCGACTTCGGTACGTTTGACTCTGAGTTCTACGCATTCGGAAAGGGCGGCAGAACGCTCAAGTGCAAGGCACTTGACGACAGAATGGGCTGCGCGGCTATGCTTGAGATAATGGATAAGCTCAGAGCAGAGCCCCCCGTGATCGATGCAGATATTTATTTCTGCTTTACCGTTCGCGAGGAGATAGGCTTCAGCGGCGCGGAGTGCGTTGCCAATATAATTCGCCCCGATTTCGCGGTGATCCTTGAGACCACGGCGATCGGTGATCTTCCCGAGACCGAAGCCTGCCGCAGAGTTGCGGACGTAGGTAAGGGCGGAGTTATCTCGGTGGCTGACCGCTCGACGATCTATCAGAGAGAGGTAGTCGATTTTGCACTCGACCTCGCAAAAGAGAAGAACATCCCCGCACAGATCAAGAGATACGTCTCGGGCGGCAACGACGCGGGACATATCCACAAGAGCACCGAAGGCGTAAAGGTGCTTGCAATATCGGTCCCCACGCGCTATCTGCACTCGCCTGCTTGCGTCGCAAGCCTTGACGATTATGAGTCGGTGAGAGATCTTTGCGAGCAGATAGTCAAAAATTCTGACAAGATATAAGGAGAAAGTTATGAAAAAAATTATAAGAATGATCGCACTCTCGCTCGCACTTCTGATGCTCGCGGCTCCGCTTTTTGCTTGCTCGGAGACAGGCGAGGATACACCTACAGATAAGCCCACCGAAAAGGAGACAGATAAAATGACTGATAAACCCACGGATAAGCCTACTGAAAAGCCTACCGAGAAGCCTGAGGACGATAAGAAAGATGAAGAGAACGAGGACGGGATCGAGGATATAAAGGTTGATCTCGGAAAGGATTACGACAAAGTAAAGACACTTGGAAGAACCTCTTTCTCGGATAACGGAATTTATTGCGACCACAGCGCGTCCGGAATAGAGTTTACAGGTCTGATGGAAGGCAACGTAGTGCTTGATGTCGAGACTTCGGGCGTTAAAAACGGTTGTACAACTACTTATTTCACGGTTTATATCGACGGTGAGCGTCAGGAAAATAGACTTTCTGTCGAGCCCGGTCCTCGCAAGCTCAAGGTAGCAAGCTTTGACGAGCTTGGAGAGCACACCGTTACCGTTATTAAGCAGACCGAGTCCAACTACACACTTCTTGAGATAAAGAGCATTTCTCTTACGGGCAAGCTTTACGATCCGCCCGCAAATAAAGAGCTTTACATCGAAGTTATCGGCGACAGCCTTACCTGCGGTATGGGTAACATCGGTGAAAACTCGAGTCCCAATCCCCAGACTCCTATCTGGGAGGACGCTACACAGAGCTACGGCTATATGATAGCAGAGGATCTTGATGCAGATTACACCATCGTATCTCAGAGCGGCATAGGAATTGCGGGAAGCTGGTTTGACCCTATCTTCGACTTCTACACTATGGCATCCTACTCTCGCTACAAGATGAGTAATAAGACCTACGACGAGGAGCACGCGTTCTCCATCCGTACACCCGATATTATAGTCATCAACCTCGGTACGAACGACTACTTCCTCAACAAAGACAAGGATCCCACTATGTGTAAGCCCGAGGAAGTCCAGAAGATGACCGAGAAGCTCATCAAGCACGTTCGCGACTGCTACGGCAAGGATATCCCGATCGTATGGGCATACGGCTTTGTAGGAACATTCCTTTACGATAACATCAAGGGCGCTATCGATAAGCTTGGCGGTGAGGAGTCTGATATCTATATGATCGAAGTTCCGAAGAACACAGGCGGCGCGCAGGGACACCCCACCGTTGAAGGTCACAGAGCTGCGGCTGACAAGCTTCTTCCGCTCATTAAAGAAATACTTGGTATAAACTGATAGGATTGGAGATATATTATGAATTTGTATTCTACACTTAAAGAGCTGTGCCTCGCTCATTCCATTTCGGGCAGAGAAGCACAGATCAGAAATATACTTGCAGAAAAGATCGCACCCTATACCGACACGGTCGAGACCGATCCGCTCGGTAACCTTATCGCGTGCAAGAAGGGACGCACGGGCGAGAAGAGAATGATGCTCTGCGCACATATGGACGAGATCGGATTTATCGTCAATTTCATCGAGGATAACGGTCTTCTCCGCGTCGCTCCCATAGGCGGCATCAATTTCGTGGCTTCTGCCTTCACCAAGATGGTATCCGAGAGCGGAGTCGTCGGCGTGCTCGTTCCCAACGCAGGCGTAAAGGCGGCAGACTACGCACCCGATAAGATGTTTATCGACATCGGTGCATCCACCAAGGCTCAGGCTGAGCGCAGAGTAAGACTCGGCGATGCGTTTATGGGCGCACCCGAGCTCTACAAGCTCGGCGGCAAGAGAGTTGCGGGCAGACCTATCGACGACAGAGTCGGATGCCTCGTGCTCCTCGCTATCGCAGAGAAGCTCGCAGAGAAAGAGATCGATGCTGATGTTTACTACGTATTCTCGGTTCAGGAGGAGGTAGGCTGCAGAGGCAGTAAGACCGCTTCCTACAAGATAGCTCCTACAGAGTCTATCTGCGTTGACGTTACAGGTACGGGCGACCTTCCCGGTGCGTCTCCTATGGCTTGCGCACTCGGAAAGGGCGCGGCCATCAAGATCAAGGACAGCTCGGTCATCTGTCACGAGGAGGTCGTAAAGGCACTCGACGAGCTCGCAAAGCAGAACAAGATCCCCGCACAGAAGGAGATCCTTCTCTACGGCGGCACCGATACCTCTTCTATGCAGATGGTGGGCGCAGGCTCGATGGCAGGCGCGGTATCCATACCCACACGCTACATCCACTCGGGTGTTGAGAGCTGTGATATGGGCGACGTTGAAGCGACTATAGATCTTATCGCCGCTTACCTGCTCGCAAGAGGTTGATCTGATGCAGTTTTCAGAGCGAATACTTGGACTTTGCGCCGAGGCAGAGAGGGAGCTTGCTCCCATCTTTGCCGAGATCGACGCTACGTCCTTTGCAAATACCAAAAAAATTATGGATGCCTTCCGTGAGCATCGCGTGAGCGAATCTATGTTCATATCCACCAGCGGATACGGCTACGACGACCGCGGACGCGAGGTGCTTGACGCGGTATGGGCTGACGTTATGGGCGCGGAAGCTGCATTCGTGCGCCACAGCATCGTAAACGGCACTCAGGCACTTACCATCGGACTTTTCGGACTTCTGCGCCCGGGAGATATTATGTTCTCGATCGCAGGCAAGCCTTACGACACGCTTGACGAGGTCATCGGCAACGTCGGCGAGGCGGGCAACGGTTCGTTGCGCGACTTCGGCGTTGAGTACATACAGGCGGATCTGAAGGCCGACGGAAGCTTCGATCTCGACGCGATCGAAAAGGTGCTCAGAGACGAGGGCGAGAGAATAAAGGTCATCTTTATCCAACGCTCCAAGGGCTATCTCAACAGACGCACACTCAGCGTTGACGATATCGGAAAGGTCATCGAGTTCGTCCGCCCCATCTGCCCCGATGCGTACGTCGTGGTCGACAACTGCTACGGCGAGTTCACCGAGACTCGCGAGCCGACGGCGGTCGGAGCTGATATGATCATCGGCTCGCTGATCAAGAACCCCGGCGGCGGAATGGCAGAGAGCGGCGGATATATCGCGGGTAGCGCGAGAGCCGTCGAGCTCGCATCCTACAGACTCACCTCGGTCGGATGCGGACTTGAGGTCGGCGCGACGCTCGGACAGACCAAGAGCCTTTACAAAGGACTCTTCTACGCGCCTCACACCACCTCGCAGGCACTCAAGACCGCGCATCTCGCGGCATATATGTTCGGCAGCCGTGGACTCGGCTTTGACGTTGAGCCCGAATGGAACGAAAAGAGATACGACATAATCCAGTCGGTCATCACCCACTCGCCCGAAGGACTCTGTGCTATCTGCCGAGGCATTCAGGCAGGCTCGCCCATTGACTCTTTCGTCACCCCTGAGCCTTGGGAGATGCCGGGATACACCGACAAGGTCATAATGGCGGCAGGCGCGTTCACGCAGGGCTCGTCGATCGAGCTTTCCTGCGACGGACCTCTGCGCGAGCCGTACACCGCTTATCTTCAGGGCGGACTCACATACGAGAGCGGCAAGATAGGCGTGCTTTCGGCGGCTGAGGAGGCACTCAAGGTGCTTTGATGATAACGGCAGAAAAGAGAAAAGGGATACATAAATCTTGTGGAGGAAATAATGCTTTTTTCGTCACTCGAATTCCTTTTTCTCTTTTTGCCGCTCAGCACTCTGGTATATTTTCTTTTGCCGCGCGTCTGCAGAAACGCGTGGCTTCTTATCAGCGGATCGCTCTTCTACGCGTTCGGCGAGCCGAGCTATCTGCCGATAATGCTTCTGACCACGCTTGCCGATTATATCTTCGGCATAGCCATCTCAAAGGCTCGATCGCGCCGCGCGGCAAGGGCGATATTGTGGCTTGCGGTGGTCTATAACGTCACCCAGCTCGCGTATTTCAAATTTTTCTCACCGACTCTGCCCATAGGCATATCCTTCTATAGCTTTCAAGCACTCTCTTACGTTATTGACGTTTACAGAGGGAGCGTGAAGGCAGAGAGAAGCCTGATAGATTTCGGCGCGTACGTCACGCTCTATCCACAGCTTATCGCGGGCCCGATAGTGCGCTACTCGGACGTCGCACGAGAGCTTCGCGAGCGGCATACCTCTCTTGAGGATATCTCGGCGGGACTTCGCAGATTTATTGCGGGACTCGCTAAGAAAGTTCTCTTAGCCAACCCCGCGGGTGAGGCTTGGAGCTTCTTTTCATCCGAGCGAGGAGCGATCGACTCCTATCTTGCCCTCTTTTTCTTTGCAATGCAGATATATTTCGACTTTTCGGGATACTCGGATATGGCGCAAGGGCTTGGGCGAATGCTCGGATTTCGCTTTCCCGATAATTTTAATTACCCCTACACCGCAAGGAGCATCACGGACTTCTGGCGGCGGTGGCATATAACGCTCTCGTCGTTCTTCCGTGAATACGTTTATATCTCGCTCGGCGGTAACCGACGCGGTCGGGTGCGCACCTATTTCAATCTCCTGGTGACTTGGGCGCTCACGGGCATATGGCACGGCGGATCGCTGAATTTCTTGCTCTGGGGGCTTTATTTTGCCCTCGTGCTCGTGCTCGAAAAGGCATTTTTGCTCAAAACTCTCGAAAAAGCACCGATACTGCTCCAAAGAGCTTATTCTCTCGCACTTATCGGTATCGGATGGGCGATATTTGCATCCGACGGAGACGCGCTCACGCTCAAAGAGGGCGCGGAGCTGCTCTTACGCGCGATAGGAGTCGGAGCGGACGGATCTTTGTCCTCGCTCTCAGGCTACGAGCTTTTGCGATATCTGCCGCTGATGATAATTATGACACTCGGAGCAACACCTCTGCCAAAGAGGATATATCTTTATTTTTCAGAGAAGGGAGCTATCCCGTCTTTAGTTCTCGGACTCATCCTTCCGATAGCGGCACTTACGCTTTCGGTGACTTATATTGTAAACTCGGGGTACAACCCCTTTCTATATTTCAGATTTTAAGAGGAAAATATGACTAAATTCTTTTTCAAAACCTTTGTCAAGGGCTATCGCGACGGCGAGAAGAACTCGCCCGAGATACGCCGCGCCTGCGGAAGTGCGGTTTCGATAGTCGGAATAATCGCAAATATACTGCTCGCCGCCTTCAAAATGCTCGCGGGAATTTTAAGCGGTGCTATCTCGATCACGGCAGACGCTATGAACAACCTCTCGGACGCAGGCTCGCAGGTGGTGTCCTTTATCAGCTTTAAGATATCGGGCAAGCCTGCCGACCGCGACCATCCGTTCGGGCACGCGCGTATCGAGTACGTTGCCTCGATGATCGTCTCGTTTTTGGTGCTTCTCGTCGGATTTGAGCTGATGACCGACTCGGTCGGCAAGATATTCAACCCCGAGCCGACGACCTACAACGCGCTCGTTATCATCATTCTCGTCGCATCTATCGCCGTCAAGCTCTGGCTCTTCGTCTTCGGCAGAAGCGCGGCAAAGAAGATAAACTCCGAGGTGGTCAAGGCGGCGGCAACCGACAGCCTTTCTGACGCTATCGCGACCTCCGCCGTGCTTGCGTCTATAATCATCTGTAGCGCGACAGGCTTTGACACCGACGGATATATGGGTGTTATCGTCGCGGTGATCGTTATGATCGCGGGTATCAAGATACTCAACGAGACCAAGAATTCCATCCTCGGCTCTGCACCCGAGCCCGAGCTGATTGAGGAGATAATCCGCATCACGCGTGAGTATCCCGAGGCGCTCGGAATACACGATATGGTCGTGCATAACTACGGACCCGGCAACACGATAGCATCCTTTCACGTCGAGGTCGACGGAATGCAGAACGTGTTCCACACGCACGACGTGATAGATACGATAGAAAAGCGGCTCTTCTCCGAGCTTTCGGTGCGCGCGACGGTACATATGGATCCGATCGTGACCGACGACGAGAGAGTCAACGAGCTTCGCGAGAAGGTGCTCGCACTTGTAAAGCAGATCGACGAGAGACTTGATCTGCACGACTTCCGCTTCGTCGAGGGCGTGACTCACTCGAACCTGATCTTTGACGTCAACGTGCCGTTTGAGATAAAAATGAGCGACGACGAGGTCAAGAGGGCGATCAGTCTCAAGATCAGCGAGCTTGATCCAAATTATTTTGCCGTTATGACGGTAGACAGAGTATAAAATCTAAAGGAGATCTACTATGCTTCCGACCAAAGAAATTTATTCAACATATCCGACTATCTTTCCCGCAGACAAGACCTCGAGCGTGACGATAGCTCCTCTTGAGAGAGCGTTTACCTTTGTCGAGGATGCGGAATATACCGTCTCGATCGTTCCGATAAACTCGGACGACGTAAGTAATTATTACACCGCAGTAAGACCTACCTTCACTGTGGTAGCGCACGGCGGGCTGCTGAAGTTTGACTATTGCTTTGGCGGCGAGCAGGAGCATATGATCATAGTCGAGCGAGGGGAGAACGCGCTTTGCCGCTTGTTCGTATATTCGCTCTATGAGGATCTCTATGCAACGCTTCCGCTCAAATCGGATTTCCATTCGCATTCCTACCGCTCGGACGGTCAGCGCGATCCCGCGGCGCTTGCAGGCTTTTATCGCGAGCAGGGCTACGATTGCTTCGCACTCACCGATCACAACCGCTTCTATCCCGGCGGCGAGATCGACGAGGTCTATGAGGGAGTAAACACAGGATTTCTGCGCGTTCACGGTGAAGAGGTGCACGCGCCCTCAAGCCCCGTACATATCGTCCACATCGGCGGAGAGGTGAGTGTTTGCGAGCAGTACCACAAGAACCCCGAGAAGTACGACGCTGAGGTCGCGGAGTACGAGACGAGAGTTCCCGAGAATATTCCCGATAAGTACGCATACCGCTACGCGCGCGCTATGTGGGCGACCGACAAGATACATGAGGCGGGCGGACTTGCCATCTTCGCGCACCCCTATTGGAGACCGAAGAATCTCGTTTACAACGTATGCGACGAGTTTGCATCGATCCTTCTCAAGAGCGGAATGTTTGACGCTTACGAGCTTGTCGGCGGTATGGGACAGGTTGGCATCAACCGCTCTATCAGCCTTTGGAGCGAGCTCCGCGCAGAAGGACTTGAGATCTCGGTGGTCGGCTCGAGCGATGTCCACAAGATCGAAAATTCTATCTATTTCCCGTTCTGCTTCACGCTGGTATTTGCAACCGAGCAGACCGAAAAGGGAATTCTGGAGGCAATAAAGGCGGGTAAGAGCGTTGCTATCGAGGCAAACGGAAGCGACGAGTACGCTCGTCAGTTCAGAGCCTACGGAAGCCTGCGCCTTGTCAGCTACGCGCAGTTCCTTTTGACACACTATTTCCCGAGGTACGAAAGATACTGCGAGAGCGTTGGCATTTCGATGCGCGCATACGCTATGGAGGATGCACCGAAGGAGCTTGTTGAGCTTAATGAGGCACTCGCAGAACGCTTCAGACTGCGCTATTTCGACAGACTTGGCGCACTCTGCCCGAGTGATCAGATGCTCGCGTTCGAGAACAAGTGGCGCGCAGTACAGCTCGAAGGACCGCTCAATAAGGGCAGTAACATCTACGGCGCACATAATATGCAGATATAAAAATATTACGTATAAAAAAGCACCACCAAGATCGTTTGAACTTGGTGGTGCTTTCAGTCTTCCAAAAAACTTATCGAGAAGACACCGATATAGAAACTTGTACAAATCAAAGGCTTTCCTTTTAGGAGAGCAAGTTTCGCTTCGCTCAACGCTAAGTTTGCAAGCAAACTTGTGGCGGTGTAACCGCCTGAGAGGTCTTAAAATCTATTTGTTTGATTTTACAAAAAGCACTATCGTGCCCAAGATAAGAAGCGCGATGCCGCACAAAGAGAGGATGGAGTAAATTCCGCCACTCTGCTTAAAAAAGACGAAAAGAAAGCTTGAAAAATCCGCTCCGCCAATGACATATTTGTCTGCGGTTTTGATAATAGCTAAAATAATTGCAGAACAAATAAGAATTACACCTATTATAATGCAAATTAAAGCTATAAGCTTGTTCTTTTTCATATCATAAGCTCCTTGAACTTTTTCGCCTTCTCGAACGCGAGGGTCGCGAATGCGGTGTAGTCAAGGTCTGCATAAATATCGTGGGTGTGGCGCTCGGGCTTGTTCTTGCTTGTCAGCTCGAACGTGAAGTCGCCCGCGTAGTTTGCTTTCTTGAGGCGCGCAGCGATGCCGTTCCAATCCGCAACTCCGTCGAAGGGGAGCAGGTGCGAGTCGTCGTGCCAGGTGATCTTCTCACCCGTCTGACCCATATTGTCGTTGAGGTGCGTGCAGCAGAGCTTATCTGCGTACTTGCCGATCATATCGCGGCTCGCGTTGTAGCACATCTCGTGTCCCGTGTCGATGCAGAAGCCTACGTAGTCGGATGAGCCGAAATGCTTCATAAGATACTCAAGGTAGATCTCGCCCTCGGTGTTCTCAAGCGCGATCTTGACACCGTTCTGCTCGCCCGCCTTGATGATCTTCTCAAATCTCGGCAGACCGATCTCTGTGGGTGTGCATTTCTCCATACCGATAATGGTGTGCAGTATCATAAGCGGAACACCGACGGCGGCGGTGTTCTTTACGCACGCGACAAGCTCGTCTGCGTACGCGTCTCCCGATTCTCCCTCTTCCCAAAGCTTATCAACCTTTCCAAAGGGCGCGTGGGTAGACTGATAGAGCATACCGCGCTCGTAAAGAGCCTTTGCAACGTCCTCTCTGACCTTGTCGGCAGAGACGTCGGTGAAAACACCCTCCCAACCGATCTCGTGAAGTATCTTTATTTGTTCGACCGTGGGAATATTAAATCCCATTCCGGTTGCAACTACAAGCTTGTTCATAATAATTACCTCCAAAAGCAGCAATAATTTACTGTAATCAGTATATCACCGCAAGTCGATTTTGTCAAGTGCGCATTTTTTATTGACAATAATTCTTTTGAGTGGTATAATTGAGAAAAGTGATGCTTTTGGAGGCAGTTATGAGAGTATATGCAAATCTTCACCTTCATTCTATACATTCGGACGGAAAGTACAGCCCTGCAGAGCTTGTGAGAGTGGCAAAGCAAGAGGGCTACTCCGCGCTCGCGATCGCGGACCACGACACTGCCACCGCTTTCCCCGAGCTGAAGGCGGCGGCAGACGCAGAGGGAATGGAATGTCTCTTCGCGGTCGAGTTTTCTGTCAACAAGCCGAAAAACTACCACATCGTCGGCTTTGGCTTTGATCCCGAATATCCGCCTATGAAGAAATATCTCGCGGATATGGCGCTCCGACAGACCGACAACACATACGGCGTGTTCAACGAGGGCGTAGAGAAGGGATATTTCACGGGTATTACGTGGGAGGAGATACTTGAATACAACAAGGGCATCAAGTGGCTGTGCAACGAGCATATCTTCAACGCGATGCTCGACAAGGGACTGGTGGAGAAGTGCAAGTATATGGAGTGGTTCTTAAAATACGTTTGTGAGCAGAGAGGACATTATCCGCCGTCTATCCCATTCAAGACGCTCCCGGAGATTATCTCGCTTATCAAAGAGGCAGGCGGCTTTGCTGTCGTCGCGCACCCAAACGGTCAGCTTGACGATATAGATACGCTTATCGAATACGGCATCGAGGGAATTGAGGTGCTCCACCCCGATCTGTCGGCAGAGGAGCGCGAGATAGCCATCCGCATAGCACTTGAAAAGGATCTGTTCGTCAGCGGCGGAAGTGATCATTCGGGTCTTTGCGGCGGATGCTATTCCGGATTTCCGAATGAGGAGGAGCTCAGGAAGAGCCCGCTCTATATCCCCGAGATGAGCGCAGGAGTGGCGCGCGGCTTCTATGAGGAGATAAAAAATCGAAAGATAAACAGAGAATACCGCGCAAATCTGCAAAAACGATTGACAAAAGAGAAATATAGTGATATAATAAAGGGTAATTAAATTCATTTTTGATATTTTTATCAGGACGGAGAATAAATAGGATGAAAAGAGATTTTGTTCGCTCTATATATGAGAGCCCCGAGTCATATTCGGGTAAAGAAGTCACGCTCGGCGGTTGGGTCCGCAACCTGCGTGACAGTAAGGCGTTCGGATTTATCGATCTTAACGACGGTAGCTGCTTTAAGTCGGTTCAGGTCGTTTTTGAGCGCGAAAAGATTGCAAATTACGACGAGATCGCTCACCAGAACGTAGGTGCGGCTCTCGTTATCAAGGGTGTCGTTGAACTTACACCCGCGATGAAGCAGCCCTTTGAGATCAAGGCTACCGCTATCGAGGTAGAAGGCACCTCTACCCCCGAGTATCCGCTTCAGCCCAAGCGTCATACCGTTGAGTTCCTTCGTGAGCAGGCTTATCTGCGCCCGAGAACCAATCTTTTCTCGGCTGTGTTCAGAGTCAGAAGTGAGGCGGCTTTTGCTATTCACAAGTTCTTCCACGACCGCGGATTCGTTTACGTTCACACCCCCATCGTTACCGCATCCGACTGTGAGGGCGCAGGCGAGATGTTCAGAGTTACCACGCTTGATATGGAAAATCCCCCTCGCCTTGAGGACGGAAGCATAGATTATTCTCAGGACTTCTTCGGCAAGTCTGCAAACCTCACGGTTTCGGGTCAGCTCGAGGGCGAGACCTACGCGCTTGCTTACGGTAAGATCTACACCTTTGGTCCTACCTTCAGAGCAGAGAACTCCAACACCGCGCGTCACGCGGCTGAGTTCTGGATGATCGAGCCTGAGATCGCTTTTGCTGATCTTGGCGACAATATGCAGCTTGCGTGGGATATGATCAAGTTTATCATCAACCACGTTCTCGAGAACTGCAAGCAGGAGGTCGAGTTCTTCGATAAGTTCGTAGAAAAGGGACTCCTTGACCGCCTTACTACTCTTGCGGCAAGCGATTATAAGAAGGTCACCTACACCGAGGCTGTCGAGCTTCTCAAAAAGAGCGGCGCGGACTTCAAGTATCCTGTTGAGTGGGGCATCGATCTTCAGACCGAGCACGAAAGATACCTCACCGAGCAGATCTTCAAGTGCCCTGTATTCGTTATCGACTACCCGAAGGAGATCAAGGCGTTCTATATGAGACTCAACGACGACGGCAAGACGGTCGCTGCTATGGACCTTCTCGTTCCCGGTGTCGGCGAGATCATCGGCGGCTCTCAGCGTGAGGAGAGAATTGACGTCCTCACCGCAAGAATGGCTGAGTGCAACCTCAGCGAAGAGGATTATTGGTGGTATTGCAACCTCCGTCGCTTCGGCGGTACCAAGCACGCAGGCTACGGTCTCGGCTTTGAGCGTATTATTATGTACCTCACAGGCGTGTCCAATATCCGCGACGTCCTCCCCTATCCCAGAACGGTCGGCAACGCTGAGTATTGATAAGATAGTTTGGAGTAGGGTGTTTATGTTCTTTTCTTGAAAGAAAAGAGTTCGGTCAAAAACATAGTCGTCTCGAGCGTGATCGCGTGGCGCCCGCTCGATACTCCTTGTTTTTTCCTATTTTCGCGTCGGCTTCATCGTCCACAGGACGCGCCGACG
>JAGBIA010000051.1 GCA_017935225.1 Clostridia bacterium
GCAGGTCGCCCCTACGGACGAGATAAAGATTTTTTGTTTGGATTGCATACGGAAGTTCATTTTTTAACCGTTACGACATTGGACCGCCGAGTACGTCGGTCCCTACAAAACGAGATAGAAATCGTTGTTTTGTTCTTTTACAGCGCAAAAGGTTCTATCAAAATCCGTAGGGGCGCTTCAAGAAGCGCCCGCCTAAAATATTGCAAAACAAAACGGGCGCTTCGTGAAGCGCCCCTACCGACGAGATAGATATCGTCGTTTCGGCTACAGCCTAAACAAAGATTTCTATGTCACTCTTCACAATAAAAAGAAACACGCGGTAGCGAGCTGTCCGCGTGTTTCTACCTCGCATTTTAGCAAAAGTGTCGTCTGTTATGTCGGTACCCATACAAACATCCCAAACTCTCGTAGGGAATATCGGTACAAGTTACGTACAAACTCTTTACCAACACCACAGGAAGTTCTTTTGGTTCTTTTCTTTCAAGAAAAGAACAAGAAAACCCTGCCCCAAACTAACTCTTCACCATCTCCCTGAGCGCCGTGAGGGCGTCCGAGAGGCCGCCGAGCGAGTCGACGATGCCGTATTCGACGGCTTCGCGACCGTCGATGATCGAGCCGATATCGGTCGCAAGCTCGTCGGGGCGCATCATCAGCTCGTGAATAACGTCGGGCGAGGCTTTTGAATGATCGCAGATGAACTTCACGATCCGCTTCTGCATTTCTTCAAAGTAATGGAAGGTCTGCGGCGCGCCAAGCACCAGACCGTTGATACGCACGGGATGGATGGTCATAGTCGCCGAGGGCACGATAAACGAGCGGTCAGCCGCGGTCGCGAGCGGCACGCCGATCGAATGCCCGCCGCCGAGCACCAAAGAGACGCTCGGCTTTTTCATCGATGCGACGAGCTCGGCTATTGCGAGCCCCGCCTCGACGTCGCCGCCCATCGTGTTCAGTATCATCAGAAGTCCGTCGACCTCGTCGCTCTCTTCGATCTCCACAAGCTCGGGGATCAGATGCTCGTATTTGGTCGCCTTCTGCCCCTCGGGGAGCAGATAGTGCCCCTCGATCTGCCCGATTATCGACATCGTACGTATCCTTGAGTGATCCCCCGTGCTGACTGCGCCGTCGCTCTCGTCCTCGCGCTCGCTTGATGTGGGCAGGAACTTTTTAACTCTTTTCTTGCTTTGCTCTGCGTCGAACATATATCCTCCAAAAATGAAAATATTCGAAAATTTATATAATATTATTTGCAGAAAAATGCGCTTTAAATCTTTACAAGAGAGAAAAAATGTGTTATAATATAAAAAAGTATGTCAAAAAACAAACAAAAAAACAGAAAGGATATATTTACTGCCATGGCAAACAAAATTTTGGTTGAAACTTCTGCAAGACACGTACACGTAACTGCAGAAACTCTTGAGATCCTTTTCGGTAAGGGTCACACACTTACAAATAAGAAAGATCTTAGCCAGCCCGGTCAGTTCGCATGCGAGGAGAAGGTCACCGTTAAGGGTCCCAAGGGCGCTCTTAAGGCAAGCATTCTCGGACCTACCCGTCCTGCAGATCAGGTTGAGCTCTCTCTCACTGACGCACGCACTATCGGCGTTGTTGCTCCCGTTCGAGAGTCGGGCGACATCGCAGGAAGCGGTTCCTGCATCCTCGAGGGTCCTTGCGGCTCTGTTGAGGTAAAGGAAGGCGTTATCGCTGCTAAGCGTCACATACATATGACTCCCGCTGACGCTGCTGAGCTCGGCGTTTCCGATAAGGAGATCGTTTGCGTTAAGCTCGATACCGCTCGTCCCCTCGTATTCGGCGACGTAGTAGTAAGAGTAAGCGAGAAGTTCGCGCTCGCTATGCACATCGATACCGACGAGTCCAACGCTGCTTGCGCTTTCGGTGAGGTTTACGGCTCTATCGTAAAGTAATTTTCGCGCCATGAAAAAGGTCAGAATTCTCTTTCAGGGCGACAGTATAACCGACGCGGGCAGAGACAGAAGAAATTACTTCAATCTCGGCGGCGGTTACCCCTCGTTCGCCGCACCGTTGATCAGAGAGGCACACCCCGAGCTCGAGCTTGAGTTCATCAATCTCGGCATCAGCGGAAACCGCACGGGTCAGCTCTTCGACCGCCTTTATCCCGATGCTGTTGCATTGAAGCCCGATATCGTGTCGATACTCATCGGAATCAACGATATATGGCATCGCTACAATTGGGATATGGTTACGACGACCGACGAGCAGATAGAGCTCAACTACCGCTGCATCCTCGAGAGACTGAAAAAAGAGACCGACGCGAAGATAATGATACTCGCGCCTTATCTGCTCGATTGCGAGGATAAGAAAGAGGTCCGCGAGGATCTTTGCCGCGTGCTCCCTATAGTTCGCAGACTCGCAGAGGATTATGCAGACGTGTATATTCCGCTTGACGAGCTTTTCGACGAGGCGCTGAAGTCTCAGCCTGAGCCGAAATACTATTCGGGAGACGGCGTACACCCCAACGCAAATGGAGCGCGTTTTATCGGCGAGCATTACGCAAAGGCGATAGAAAAGCTTCTGTAATATTTTGTAATAAAAAAATAAAGGAGATAAAATCATGAGCAATGAAAACATTTGCGAGTACGCAATGAGCCGTGAGGTTCAGGAAATGTGTACCGTAACAAAAGGCCCCAAGCATGGTCCCGCTCCCATTCCGGAAGAGGGCAAGTGGGTTGAGGCAAAGCAGATCAGCGACATTTCGGCTTACACTCACGGTGTGGGCTGGTGCGCACCTCAGCAGGGAGCTTGCAAGCTTTCTCTTAACGTAAAGAACGGTATCATCGAGGAAGCTCTCGTTGAGACCATCGGATGCTCGGGTATGACTCACTCCGCAGCTATGGCAGCAGAGATCCTTCCCGGCAAGACTCTTCTTGAGGCTCTCAACACCGACCTCGTTTGCGACGCTATCAACACCGCAATGAGAGAGCTCTTCCTTCAGATCGTTTACGGCCGCAGCCAGTCCGCTTTCTCTGAGAACGGTCTTGTAATCGGCGCAGGTATGGAGGATCTCGGTAAGGGTGAGAGATCTATGGTTGGTACTATGTACGGAACCAAGGCAAAGGGCGTTCGTTACCTCGAGATGACCGAGGGCTACTGCACCAGAATGGCACTTGATGAGAACAACGAGGTTATCGGATATGAGTTCGTATCTCTCGGCAAGATGACCGACTTCATCAAGAAGGGCATGGAGCCTAACGA
>JAGBIA010000052.1 GCA_017935225.1 Clostridia bacterium
AGGTGAGCAACTGCACCGAGGTCCATAACCTCCTGAGCGTTGGTCTCAGCCATCATAGCAAAACCTGTCTGACGGCAAGCGTAAACGTCGGAGTGGTCACCGAAGATGTTGAGCGCGTGCGAAGCTACGCAACGAGCAGAAACGTGGATTACACAGGGAAGAAGCTCACCTGCGATCTTGTACATGTTGGGGATCATCAGAAGAAGACCCTGAGAAGCGGTGTAGGTAGTGGTGAGAGCACCTGCTGCGAGCGAGCCGTGAACTGTTCCGGCTGCACCTGCCTCGGACTGCATCTCCATAACCTTTACGTTTTCGCCCATGATGTTCTTGAGACCGTTAGCGGACCAAGCGTCAGTGAGCTCTGCCATTACCGACGAAGGAGTAATGGGGTAGATTGCGGCAACCTCAGTAAACGCGTACGATACGTGCGCGGCAGCTGTGTTACCGTCCATGGATTGCTTTTTTCTTTCAATAGCCATGTTGATGGTTCCTCCGTAATATAATTTTATTTGAAAAAATAATTTTTCTCCACCCAATATGATACCACAAATCTTCGAATAAGTAAAGAGAATTTTGAAAAAATTTTATCAAAGTGTCGAAAAATTTTTGGAATTTTTATTTTAATATGTAAGAAATAGAATTTTGCGGATGGCGCGCGGCTGTCAGAAATGTAAAAATACAGAAATTTAGTTGAGAAGTCAACAAAAAATGCAAAATTTCTCAAAAAATCAGTTGAGCCGTCAACGATTTTTTTAAAAGTTCATACTGAATTCATAAATGCGTGTTATAATGCATATAAATAAGAAGAGATGCTGTATATGACGGCATTTTCGGTGAGAAAGGTGATTTTTTATGAAAACTTATAAGCTTTATAACAGTGATAAGATCCACGATCTTCGTGAGATGCTCCAGAACAGCGTCCGCGCGTACGGTCAGAGACCTCTCTTTTATCAGAAGAAGGACGGTGTGTACGTTGCGCACACCTACTCCGAGTTCTACCGAGACGTGAGAACTCTCGGCGCGGCACTTCTGCGCAGAGGACTCGTCGGCAGAAGAATAATCGTCACGGGCGAGAACTGCTACGCGTGGAGCGTGAGCTATATGGCGACCGTCTGCGGACTCGGCACTATCGTTCCGGTCGACAAGGAAATTCCTGCCGAGGAGCTTGCGAACATCGCAAAGGTGTCGGGCGCGTCGGCGATAATCTTCTCGGAGAAGTGCAGAGAGAAGGCTGAGGGCGTGGGCAAGAAGGTGCAGAAGTATTCCTTTGATGAGATACTTGACATCTGTAGCCGTGAGGACGTCTGCTCAGAGGAGGATTTCAAGTCCTACGACGAGCTCTCTATCGACATCGACGAGATGGCATCGCTCATCTTTACCTCGGGCACTACGGGAGTTTCAAAGGGCGTTATGCTCTCGCAGAGAAATATCTGTTGCAATCTCCACAATCTCGCAAAGCTGGTAAATATCAACAGCGAGGATGTCGCACTTTCGGTGCTTCCTCTGCATCACGTGTACGAATGCACCGCAGGATTTTTGTATCCTATGAGTCGCGGCGCGGCGATCGCTTATTCCGAGGGCGTTCGCTACATTATGAAGAATATGAAGGAGATCCATCCCACAAAGATGCTCTGCGTGCCTCTGCTTGCAGAGACTATGTATAATAAGATGTGGGCTAACATTCGCAAAAAGGGAATTGAGGCAAAGGTGAATACTATCATCAAGCTCACCGATGCAATTCAGCCAGAAGCCGCAAGAATGGCGGCTAAGAGAAAGGTTTTCGCCGAGATCCACGAGTCACTCGGCGGAAAGCTCAATTTGATCGTATCCGGCGGCGCACCCGTAGATCCCGACGTACTCGCGGGGCTCCGCGCATTTGGCTTCCGAGTCATTCAGGGCTACGGCCTTACCGAATGTGCGCCGCTTGCTGCGGTCAACCCCGACAGAGCACCTAAGGATCGCTCGGCGGGTGTGGTTCTTCCCGGCGGAGAGCTCAAGATCATCAACGCCGACGAGGACGGCGTGGGCGAGATCTGCTACCGCGGCGACAACGTAATGCTCGGGTACTACAAGATGCCTGAGGTGACCGCAGAGGTCAAGCGCAACGGCTGGCTCCACACGGGCGACCTTGGATATATCGACGAGGACGGATATCTGATCATTACGGGCAGAAAGAAGAATATCATCGTCACGGCAAACGGAAAGAATATCTTCCCCGAGGAGCTTGAGACTTATATGCTCCGCTCTCCCTACGTTGCCGAGTGCGTGGTCGTCGGATATATGAACGAGAAGAAGAAGGACTACGATATCGTGGCACTCGTTTACCCTGATTACGCATATGCAAAGGAGACTCTCGGCGCGGAGGCGACCGACGAGAAGATCTACGAGCAGCTCGTGCTTGCCGCCGAGGAAGTAAACTCGACCGTCCAGAGCTATAAGCGCATTGGAATGGTCATTCAGAGAAACGAGGAATTCCCGAAGAACTCCTCGAGAAAGATCAAGAGAATGGGCGTTGCCGACCTCGCGCGCGATGAATATCTCGCTATGAGAGGATAAGACTTAGTAGTTAGTTTGTGTAATGCATTGTTTTCCACCTTTCTTTCGTAGAAAGGTGGAGCCAAAGAACTTGCAAAAGGGAGTTCTTTGGAGAGCAACAGAGATGTTGCATAAATCTGAATTTTAAAGTTCGATATGTTTATGTAGAGTTTTCGGATGCCTCCGGGTGCCGAAAACTCTATTTTTTATTGTGAAGGCTTTGGGATAGAAAATTTTATTTCGCGCTATTTACTTTTTGGAGAAAATATGATATACTTACGAGCGGAAGAAAGCACAAGGGGATAGAAATATGGATTTTTTTAAAGATCTCCCACCTAATATAATAATATCGCAGATACTCGGCGCTATCGGAATTATCGTAGGGCTTACGGTCTACGCGGGCAAGACGCGACCGCAGATACTTGCCTGTAAGTTCGTGTCCGACGCGATATGGTCGGCAAATTATCTGCTCGTCGGCGGATATACGGGCTCGCTGCTCAACGCGATCGGAATGGTGCGCGAGGTGGTCTTTTATCACCGCGGTACAAAAAAGTGGGCAAGCAACCGCTTCTGGCTTTATCTGTTTGCCGCGCTCGCGCTTCTCTCGCCGATAATGGAATGGGCGCAACTCGGCTCGTTTTCCTGGCTGCCGCTCCTGCCCGCCTGCGGTAGCACCTGCTCGGTGTTCAGCCTTTACAGCCGCCGCCCGAGAACGATGCGAATACTCGGAATAGTCACCCAGCTTTTCTGGATAACCTACGGAATTATCCTTTCGAACGTCACCTCAGTGCTCAGCTCCACTATGCTCATCATCTCCGCGATCATCGGAATGATAAGAGAAGCGGTGGCGGAGAGGAAAGAAGCTTAATAACTTTAACAATAACAAGTTGTCTTCCGCCCGAGATCCTTCGCGGCGACATTTTCTTTCCATCGTGTCATCCTCGAGCAAAGCGAAGGATCTCGATGGGAACGATTATTTGAAAAAGAAAACATCATGCTCAAGGATGACGCATGCGGGGGATGTGTGGGGGAACCGATATTTTCGGGATGGGAAACCCATCCCCTACAGCCATCGTCTTATTTTTGTTTGTAGGGGAGGCGTTCCGCCTCCCGTTGTTTGATTTGCGCTATTGTTTCGGGAGAAGCCCATCCTATACCGGCAATACAGAACCCGTTTGTATCAGCATACATGTTCAAATAAAGATAATAAATTTTTCCTTTACATATTGATATTTGAATTTTTTTGTGATATAATTATATTGCGAAACTAACTAAACAGTCATAAAATTAGAATTCTTTATACAAGGGGGTACTATACCCTTTTGCACATTCTATCTTTAAGAATTTGATAAAAAATGCAAATTCCGCTTGATAGGATGTATAGAGATATTCTAATTCTATGTAAAGTTAGTTTCGCAGCTATTGGAGTTTGCGTTTTTTGTGCGCAGCTTCGGTTGCGCACTTTTTATTTTCAAGGAGAGATCAAAATGGAAGAAAAAATCACTAAGATCAACGCGTCCGAAAACTCCCGAGCACTTCTGTATGTACTTACGGAAAAGCGCCGTATGCTCGAAGCGTGTCTTGATAACAGAGGCAAGGAGCTTCTCAAGGAGTACGACAAGGCTTTTGAAGACTTTTTCTGGACGGTATGCGATGCGGCATACGCCGACGGTATATCTAAGTAAAAATAGAAGGACAGAGAACGTAAAAATTCTCTGCCCTTTTTATTATCTTTCATCAAGCGGTGTGTACTCGTTCTTGTGAGATATGAACTTGTACGCAGGGCGGATGATCTTCTTGGAGGTGTAGAATTCCTCGATTCTGTGCGCACACCAGCCCGCAACACGCGAGATCGCGAAGAGGGGAGTGTACATCTCGACAGGAATGTCGAGCATTCTGTAGACAAGACCTGAATAGAGGTCGACGTTTGCGCACATAGGCTTGTTCGAGCCCTTGAAGGAATTGAAAAGATCGGGGGTTATTTTCTCGATCGCCTCAAGCAGTGCGAAGTCGTCGGCATAGCCCTTCTTTTCTGCAAGATCGTGGGCGTACTTCTTGAGCATCTGCGCTCTGGGGTCGGAGAGCGTGTAGACCGCGTGTCCCATACCGTAGATGAGTCCCGAGCCGTCGCCAAGTTCTTTTTTGAGGATCTTCGTAAGCACTTCTCTGAGCTCGCTCTCGTCGTGCGTGTCCTTCATATTTGCCTTGATGCAGTCGAACATCTCCTGAACCTTGATGTTCGCACCGCCGTGGAGCGGTCCCTTGAGCGATCCGATCGCGCCCGCGATAGCCGAATAGGTATCGGTGCCCGAGGACGAGAGGACTCGGCAGGTGAAGGAGGAGTTGTTACCGCCGCCGTGCTCTGCCTGAATGATCATGCAGATGTCAAGCAGTCTCGCCTCTTCCTCGGTGTACTGCTTTGTCGAGCGGAGCATACGCAAAAAATTCTGCGCGGAGCTGAGATCGTCGTGCGGACGGTGGAAATTAAGGCTTCTGCCGTAGTAGTGCGTGCGGTAGTAAGCGTAGGAATGCGCCGCGATGACGGGGAGCTTTGCGATGATCTCGATGCTCTGGCGGAGCATATTCTCAAGGCTCGTGTCGTCGGGGTTTTCGTCGTAGGAATAGAGCGCAAGCACGCCGGTCGCCATCTTGTTCATTATCGAGCGGGAGGGCGCTTTCATAAGGATGTCCTCGGAAAATCTCGGAGGGAGCTTGCGGTAATGAGCGAGGAGCGCATTGAAATCGTCGAGCTGTTCTTTGTTGGGAAGCTTGCCGAAGAGAAGCAGATATACTACTTCTTCAAATCCGTAGCGGTTTTCCTCAGCATATCCGTCGATAAGCTTTGACATATCGAAGCCGCGGTATTCGAGCTTACCGTTGTCGGCGACCTTGTCGCCCTCGTAAACGTAGTAACCGTGAACGTTACCTATAGTCGTAACGCCTGCCATAACGCCGGTGCCGTCCTGTTCGCGAAGACCTCGCTTGACGCGGTAGTTCTCAAACGCGGCTGGGGGAATGCGGTTAGCCTCCTCGGCTTCTTCAAGGCAGCTTGCAAAAAGCTTCTCGTAATGGTCCGATGCATCGTCGGGCATAGGCGTGTAAATGTTGTTGTCCATAAAAATTCTCCTTCCCCACAAGGCAAAGGTGTGCGAGAAGTGACGTCGCGGGAAAAATGCCCTGTGTAATAGCTGAACGGCACAATTATACCACAAAAAAAGATGTTTTGCAAGAGGTAAAATGAAAAAATTCAAAAAATTGCTCAAATTTTACCAAAACGCAAGAAAATTCGAGCGCAAATTGACGGATTTTGTGCGTTTAAACTGCAAAAATGCTTGAGAGAGAAATGCAAAACGCGTAGAAAATGTAAAATTGGTTTCAGGATACGATCACCGCTCGCCTCCCGTTGTTTGATTTGTACCTTTGTAACGGCTCTGTGAAAAGATCTATACATTCGTAAAAGAGGGGCTACTTCATTCAGATGCAGAAGGGCTAAAAAACACATATAAAAATGAATTCCCAAGCTTTGTCTCGAAAAAATCTACAAAAACCGCTTTTACTGTCGATTTTAGATAGCAAAAGCGGTTTTCTTTTTGTTTTATTTTTTTGTGTTTTTGTTCTGCGCTAAATGAAGCAGTCCCTGGATCATTCAACCACGGTATCCTTTTTTATAGTCGCGAGCGCATCCTCGTCGAAATATTCGAGCGGATCGACCGCGAGATCTCCGACCGTCATCTCAAAATGCAGATGAGGCTCGTCGGCGATCTCGACCATCGCGCTCTCGCCGACCGTCGCGATGAGCTGTCCAGAGCGTACCGAAACGCCCTCGGCGATACCCTCGGGGAGAGTCTCGGCAAGGTTCTTATAGACCGTCACGCAGTCGCCCGAGTGCTTGATCGCGATGCAATAGCCCATCAGCGTGTCTACCCAAATCTTCGAGATCTTGCCGTCTGCCGCCGCGTAGACCGGCGCATCAGCCTTGGTCGAGAGGTCTATGCCGAGATGCACACGATAGTCCTGCATCGTGGGGGAGAAGACCTGAAGAGAAGGGTCGTGCTCGCGGGTGAGATTTCCGCTTACGGGAAGTATGAAAGAGGGAAGCTTGTTTCCTACAGAACTCGAGGGCTTGTCGGTCGGCTTCTCTGTCGAAGGTTCTTCGGTCGGCTCTTCGGTCACTCTGTCGGTCACTTTGTCTGTTACCTTGTCGGTGGGATCGGGAGTTTCTGTCGGCTTGCGAGTTCTGTTAGCCGCTACCGCCGCAACGATTATCACCACGAGCGAGAGCGTCAGCGCGAGAAGCGTCAGCACGTAGGAGCGGTTGACGTTCTTGCTTTTCAGCTTTTGCCAAAAGCTTTGTTTATTGTTAAAAGATGAAGGCATTTTTTTATCTCCTTTGTGTTAGTTACTGCCCTTATTTTTAACGCAGGCAAGCTCTTTTATTCAGAAATAAAAAAATAAAGCGGAAATCGTCGGGAATATATAAATTTTAAAAAAATGATCAAAATATATTGACAGAATGGCAAAAATGTGTTAAAATATATGTAGTTTTGAAAACCACATTTAACGATTTTGAAAAAATTCTGCAAAAGGCGGCAGAAAAAGGAGAGGTCTTATGGCAAAAAAGGATCAGAAAATTCATATTTTCTATGCCTGCGACGACGGATTTGTTAAATTTACTATAGTTTCGCTCTTTTCGATGATGCAGAACGCATCTCGTGAGCATCAATATCATATACACGTTCTTCACACCAATATCGAGCCCGAGACCGAGAAGAGAATGCTCGCTATGGCTGACGAGTGCTTTGAGATAAGCTTTGACAACGTCAGCGGATACCTTGAAGATCTCTGCGAGAGACTTCCTCTTCGCGATTACTACTCGAATACGACCTACTACCGTATGTTCATCGCAGATATGTTTCCCGAGATAGACAAGGCGATATACATCGACAGCGACACGATCGTTCAGGGCGACATTTCAGAGATGTACGCGACCGACATCAAGGACTACGACGTAGCGGCTTGTCACGAGCAGGCTATGGTGCAGGAGGACGTCTACGGCACTTACGTTGAGAAATGCCTCGGTCTTGACCGAAACAGATTTTTTAACGCGGGTATTATGCTCATCAACTGCAAGAGCTTCCGCGAAAATAATATACTTGAGCGCTTCGTCAAGCTGCTTGGTGTGTATAATTGCAGAGTCACGCAGGATGAGGACTATCTCAATATCCTTTGCGCCGATCGCGTGCTTTTCTTACCGCAGACTTGGAACAGCGAGGTGTTCGGCGAGATGCTCGACAGTCCCGAAAATTGCAATATAATCCATTATATAATGGTCGCAAAGCCTTGGCATTTTGCGGATTGTCGTCTTGGCGACATCTTCTGGCGATACGCCGCGCAGACCGAGGTGTATGACGAGATACGAGAGATACTTGAGAACTATACCGACGAGCAGAGAGCAGCAGACATGGAGTCGGCAAAGAGGCTTGCCGAGCTCGCCGCCACCGAGACCGTCCGTCCCGACACCTATGTCGCAAGAGTTGCGGCTATGAGAGACAAGGGAAGAGTAGAGATCGTCGAGAAGATCGCGAGATACGAGCGCGAGGGCAGATTTGACGAGGACGTCGAGGACGATCCCCCGGGACGCGCGATCGAGCCGGGCGAGGTAGACTATCTGCGCAAGAAGATCGGCAGCAAGATAAGATGTAAGATCGCGTACTCGATGGCTCGCAAGTTTTTGAAGGGAATTCTCAAAAATCAGCAGATGATCGTCCGCGATATCGTCGGACTTGAGAACTACGCAGAGCTCGACACGGGCGCGATAATCACCTGCAACCACTTCAACGCGTTTGATAGCTTCGCTATGCAGATCGCGTACGAGAGCGCGGGGCAGAAGCGCAAGAGAAAGCTCTACAGAGTCATCAGGGAAGGGAACTATACCGC
Source organism: Clostridia bacterium (assembly GCA_017935225.1). Classification (GTDB taxonomy): domain Bacteria; phylum Bacillota; class Clostridia; order Oscillospirales; family CAG-272; genus HGM12713. The sequence continues at coordinate 8,473 of JAGBIA010000052.1, forward strand.
GTTTCCCGGATTTTTCGGATATCTGATGAGAAATTACAACACCCTGCCGCTCGCGTCAAACCCCAAGGCGATGCGCGAGTTCATAAAGGCGACCGATACGTTGCTCAAAGAGGGCAACTTCGTGCTGATCTACCCCGAGCAGAGTATGTGGTGGAATTACCGCAAGCCAAAGCCGCTCAAGAGAGGAGGATTTTACTTTGCCGCAAAGAATAAGGTGCCCGTGCTGCCCTGCTTCATCACGATGCGCGACAGTAGCGTGATCGGTGCGGACGGTTTTCCCGTTCAGGAGTACACCATCCACGTTGCCAAGGCGATATATCCCGATCCAAATAAGTCGGTCAGCGAGAATTCGCAGATGATGATGGATAAAAACTACGAGATCTGGAAAGAGATCTACGAGAGGGAATACGGCATCGAGCTCAGGTACGAAACGCTCGAAGAAGCATAAAAAAACGGATGCGAAAGCATCCGTTTTTTGTTCAATTATGATCCCGAGTGCATAACGGTCACCGCCGCGCGAGGAAATGCAAAATGCAAAGTGCAAAATTGGCAGAGATCGCGCGTTCGTATACGTTCTTTTTTGCACTGCTCAAACATACAAAAAGGCTCCCTGCGGAGGGAGCTGTCGCGTAAGCGACTGAGGGAGAGAGCGTGCACAAAAAGATTTGATGGCTCGGCGGTAAAAAGATCTAAAACGCTATTTTCGCAATCTCCTCCACCGCTTCGCGGAGCCCCCTCTCGGAGGGAGCCTTCGGAAAATCGCCGCCGCGCGAGGAAATGCAAAATGCAAAGTGCAAAATGCAAAATTGGCAAGAGCCGCACGTTCGTCTGTTGCTCAAAAGCGTGATTTACAGTAGCCTTCTCTTGTGAGAGAAGGTGGCAGACAAACGGAGCTTGCGGAGTGTAGGCTGACGGATGAGTAGGCTATAAAACGGCGATGCGCTATGGAAAAGTTTGTTTATGGTATGAACACCTCATCCGTCTCGACCTTCGCATAAAGGCTCGGTCGAGCCACCTTCTCCCACTGGAGAAGGCTTAATCGAGCTGTCAATCGCAGTGCAGCCACAGTTCGTGTTTTACAAGGAGATAGACCACACTTTTCTCTGTTGCCGACACAAGAAAATCATATCAAACCCGTAGGGGCGCTTCACGAAGCGCCCGCCTAAAATATTGCAAAACAAAACGGGCGCTTCACGAAGCGCCCCTACACCCTGAGCCTGTTGCGCTCACCGCCGTACATTCGTCAGCAACAAATGCTCGCGTGACTGCTATATCTTTATGAGGATTTTTATAAATTCTCAAATTTTTATCTTTTTATCATAAAAACCTTGCTATTCGTCCTTTTTTGTGATATAATAAAATTGCGAAACAAAACTAAAGAATTTGAATTAGTGGTATTTTTATCCTTATAGGTATACTATACCTTTTTTTGACTATAACTACTTTTGGAATTTGGCAAAAACGTAAGCTCCACTAAGTAGTTATGGCTATCCCCTAATTCTATTTTAGTTTTGTTTCGCAGCAATCGGAGTTTGCGTTTTTCGTGCGTGGCTTCGGCTGCGCACTTTTTTGTTTAGGAGGACGGTATTATGGAAGAAAAAGATTTTATTCATTCCTTTTCACGAGAGGATAATGACCCTCAGGTGACGCGTCAGCTTTTCTTGGAAATGCAGAAAAAACGTGAGGAGCTTGATAACTTGCTTGACGAAAAAGAAAAGAATTTGCTCTTGCAGTACGATATTGCTTGCGAGAAATTCTTTTGGCATATGTGCAACCGCGCTTACGCTCAAGGCAGTTCCGAGGCAGAAAAATGACCTCTGATAAAAAACGGCTCGAATACCCGAGCCGTTTTTTTATTGAATTATAAATCCCGAGGTCGTGACGTAGGCGTTGAGCGCGCCGGTGTCGTCGTAGATCGAGATCTTGTAAAAGCAGGTCTTTCTGCCCGCGCGTATTCTTTCGGTCTCTGCGTAGAGCGTCTTGCCCTTTACGGGCGCGAGGTAGACGATCTGCGAGGTCTGCGTCACGGTCGGCGGCTGCTTGAAGTTCGACGCGATGGCAAACGCGAAGTCCGCCATTACGAAAAATACTCCGCCCATTACCTGCCCGAGCGCGTTCTTGTGCTTGTCCCCGATCTTGAGCGCGCACTTCGCGTATCCCGGCTCGGCGGAGAGGATCTCTATGCCCGTGAGCTGCGAGGCGTAGATATCGTTGCCGAAAATTTCCTTTGCTTCTTCCAAATTGCTCATTTTGATCACCTTTCAAATTTTGCTAACGGTATTATGTGCAAAAAACGAGATTTTATTTGTTGTCGCTCGCGTCCTTTATCCTTACGATGAAGTCGAGGTTGACGACTTCTTCCTTGCCTTTGCGGTCAACGATGACCGCGCCCTCGGTCACTTCCTTGACAACACCCGTTATGTAGTCGGAATTGAACGTGTAGATAACGCACTTCTTGCCGATGAATTTCTTTGCTGCTTCAAACATTTTCTTTCTCGTCTCCTGTCTTTTGTTGATATTTGCTCTTTTTTTGCGCATAAGCATCTTTTGCGCAACTGCCCTGCGGTTCTGCCTTGATATGTTCATACACAAAAGAAGCAGGAATATTGGTAAAAACGACGTGCTGCCCACCTCAAAGCCTCCGATTTTAAAGATTATACTGATATTATATCACTAAAGCTTCGGATTTGCAATAAGGCACCGCAATTTTTTGCGGAAATGCTTGACAAAAAGGCGCAAGTGTGGTAAAATAGGAGTCGCGAAACGAGTGGGATACCTCGGTTTGTGTAAAAGATGAACAATGCGCGATATGCATCATGGAGGGTTATTTCGCCTGCGGCGAATGTTGCGAAGTGGATTCGATGAGCAAGCTCATCGAGCCAAGTCTCTGCAAGCTCCATAAATATGATGCACGTTGTGCAAAAAATGAATAATGTGCAATATGCATCACGGAGGGTTATTTCGCCTGCGGCGAATGTTGCGAAGTGGATTCGATGAGCGAGCTCATCGAGCCTCGTCTCTGCAAGCTCCATAAATATGATGCACGTTGTGCATCATATTTATGGAGGGTTATCGAAGTGGTCATAACGAGGCGGTCTTGAAAACCCGCGCGTAACAGTTCCTTTTGTTCCCTCAAAATCCTTGTAATATCAAGGGTTTTCGGCATTTTCCATCATATAAAAATTTCATAGTTCTCTCGCGAAAT
>JAGBIA010000053.1 GCA_017935225.1 Clostridia bacterium
AAAAAAGGTTCGGCGCGCGGCGGATTATGCCATATTATCTTTATCCCGACCAATATCTCGCCGCTTGCTCAGGATGACCGTTTAAATAGGGTGCGGCAGTGACCAATCTTGCGGGCGACCGCAGGTCGCCCCTACGGATTTTGATATAGTTTTATTGTATTGGTGACAGACGGATGTGCTACGGTGTCCGATACGACCTCGGACGACCGATGGTCGCCCCTACAATCAAATAATAAAGCGCGGCATTGACCGATATCTCGGGCGCTTCGTGAAGCGCCCCTACGGGTTTGATATAATTTTTATGTTTCGTCAACATACGAACGTGCGTCCTCTGCCAATTTTGCATTTTGCACTTTGCATTTTGCATTTATTCTTGACAAACTTTTCTCTCTATGGTATAATGAAATTGCTCCGGTAGGAGAATTTAACATCTTGGTATATGCTTGCGATCGGGCAAGCGTCTCTACAAGCCGCCATAACGGTTGTCTACCGGTTCTCCGCGTAGGCAACCTTTTGCTTTTTTGGCGCTCTTCTCTCTTTGTGCGCATACGCTCGCGCCGCACTGCGTAATATCTTTAGGAGAGCGCAATACTTGAAAGGAGAAAAACTATGAAGCTTATTATAGACAATCACGAATATCTCGCTCGCCCGGGTGAGTCGCTCTACGACATGGTAAGAGCTCTCGGGCTTGACAGTAAAAAGCTCTCGCTCGATCCGCTCGCCGCAAAGATCTCGGGCAGAGTCTTTACGCTAAACTACATTCCTCTTCGCGAAAAGGACGTGGGAGTCGAGCGCACCACTATCCGCAAGGCGATGGCGGCATCGGGCGGTGTCGTGCGACTTCTGCGCTACTCGGACGAAGAGGGGCGCGAGACCTACATCCGCACTGCGCAGTTCGTCCTCTTTCTCGCCATCGCAAAGCTCTGGCCGACGGCAAAGGCTAAGATGAGCTACACGGTCGGCTCGGGAATATATTTCAAGATCAGCGGTGCCGAGGACTTCTCGGTCGAGCGGCTCAGAGAGAAAATGCAGAGCATAATCGATTCTGCACTCGTTCTCCACCGCCGCCGCATATCCACCAAGGACGCGATCGCGCACTACGAGTCTTGCGGACTTGACGACAAAGCGCGTTTGCTCCGCTACAGACCTCGCTCGACCTTTGACATCTATGAGAGCGGCAAATTCGCTGATTATTTCTACGGCGAGATGGCGCCGAACACATCCTATATGCGCTCTTGGGATCTTATCCCCACCACCGAGGGCTTTATTCTCGTGCTTCCCGACAAGGACGACCCCGACAGAGTTTCAAATTTCGTCGAAGCCCCCAATTTCAACCGTGTTTATCAGGAGGGCAAGCTCTGGGGTGAGCTGATGGGATGCGAAACTGTGGCTGATCTCAACGAGCTCGTGAACTCGGGCAAGGTCCGCGAGCTGATACGTGTCAACGAGGCGCTCCACGAGAAAAAATTCTCCGAGATCGCCGACGAGATCTGCGAGCGCGGCGCAAAGGCTGTAATGCTCGCAGGACCCAGCTCCTCGGGAAAGACCACCTCGGCTAACCGCTTGGCTACCCAACTCCGTGTGCACGGAAAAGCCCCCATACTTATGAGCCTTGACGATTACTACATCGACCGCGACAAGCTCCCGACAGAGCCCGACGGATCGATCGACCTCGAGCATATCAACACCATCGATACCGAGCTTTTCGGCAAGCATCTTTGCGAGCTGCTCGAGGGGCGCGAGGTCGAGATACCGCACTTCAACTTCAAGGCGGGCAAGCGAGAGTGGATAGGCAAGAAAATGAAGCTTTCCGACCGCTCGGTCATCATCGTCGAGGGGTTGCACGCGCTGAACCCCGTGCTTTTGCCGAAGGAGATGCCGCAAAGCGCGGTATTCAAGCTCTACGTCTGCCCGATGCTCGCGCTAAATCTCGACGACCACAACCGCATCGCCTCGAGCTATCTGCGCCTGCTTCGCAGAACGGTGCGCGACTACGAAACGAGAGGCGCATCGGTGCAGAAAACTCTCTCGATGTGGAGTTCGGTGCGTCGCGGCGAGGACAGATGGATCACTCCCTTTATGGAACAGGCGGACGTGATATTCAACAGCGCAACGCTCTATGAATTGTCGGTGCTCAAAAAGCATATCTTCCCGCTGCTCACCCCCATCGACTCCTCGGATCAGTACTACACTCAGGTGCGCGCGATGGTAAAGTTCCTCAACTACGTGCTTGAGGCAGAGGTCGACGATGAGATACCGCCCACGAGCATCGTGCGCGAATTTATCGGTGGAAACAGCTTCTATAAATAAAATCGACAAAAATACAAAAAAATCGTCAAAAAATTATTGACTTGAGGTGAGGCAAGTGCTATAATTTAAGTGTGATCAATTTTATAAAGGAGCTTTATTATGGCAAAGAAAAACACTTCTAACCTTGTATCTGCGATCCTTTATATCCTCGTCGGCGTTCTTCTCATCGTTTTCAAGAGCGCAACTCTCGGCTGGGCTATGACTATCGCAGGCGTTATCTTTATCATCTCCGGTGTTGTTGACCTCATTAAGAAAAACTGGATGGGCGGGGCAGTAAGCCTTATCATCGGTATCGCAATTCTCGTCCTCGGATGGCTTGCAACCGCAATCGTTCTTCTCGTTCTCGGTCTGCTTATCGCAGTTAAGGGTCTCGTTGCTCTTATTGAGGAATTCAGAAGAAAGAAGCTCTCGGTATTTGGTATCCTCTTCGCGATCCTTACCATTATCGTAGGTCTTATGCTTGCATTCGGTAATGCACTCGATATCCTCATCCTCATCTGCGGTATCTTCCTTATCGTAGACGGTGTTCTCGGACTCATCAGCGCGATCACCAAGAAGTAATTAAAAACAATAAACATAAAAGCTCTCTTTTCACAGAGAGCTTTTATGTTTATTGGGAGACATTTTGTCTCCCATTGTTTGATCTACATTATTGTTCCGTCAGCAGACGGATACACGGCGGCGATCTCTCTAAAGCCTTCCTCCGAGAGGAAGGTGGCACGAGTCTTGCGAGTGACGGAAGGAGCCTGCGTGCACAAAAGGTTAAGATATTCTACGGATAAAACATATAGACCGCTCTGCACGCTCTCTCCCTCAGTCGCTTACGCGACAGCTCCCTCCGCAGGGAGCCTAAGGTGCGCGCGACCTTAGGTGTATGGACTTTGCCCGATGCCTACAAGAGAAGGGGATTCTTCCCCGAAGGAAAAGGCTTTTATAAATCGAACTTTTGGCAAAGGACGGACGAGCGGCGGCGATCTCTCTAAAGCCTTCCCCAGTGGGGGAAGGTGGCAGCCGAAGGCTGACGGATGAGGTGTCCTTAGCACAATCTAACTCCTCATCCACCACTACCGTGTCCCCTCGATGTTTTCGGAGAAAACTCGACAGTCGCTTTGCGATATGCTCTCCCGTAGGAGAAGGCTACTTGATTCCTCGCTTCGCTCGGATAAATAATCCGGGCAAAGCTAAAGCTTTTTGGAACCACCAGCACTGCCGGTGGTTTTCAGGATACAAAAAAAGCAGAGAATGCGGTGCATTCTCTGCTTAAGGTATTATTCGAAGTAAGACTTGATCTCTGCGGGGATCTCGGGGAACTCGACTGTGCCGTAGCTGAAGTTACCGGAGATAGTTACCTTATCCTCGCCTACAACTACCTCACCGGAGATAGCGGCGACATTCTCAGCGGTGGTCTTGACCGTTCCGTTTACAGAAACGCTGATGCCATCAGCCTCGATCTCTTCAACCGAAACAACGGTGTTCTCAAAGGACTCAAAGCTCTCCTTATAGGTTACCTTGTATGCCTTAGCGGGCTTGTAGTTGAACTTGAGATTTGCTACCTCTGCGCCGACTGTTGCGAGCTTGGAGAGGTCGATCTTAGCATCGACAGAGATCTCGTTGTAGTACTTAGTGGTGGTGTATTCCCACTCGGTTACGATCTCGCCGTCGATGACGTAGTTGCCGTCATCGTCAAATTCCCAATCGGGAGCCGTAGAATCGAATCCGGTAGGAACTGTGAGGGCTGCCTTGAGGTCAAAGCCCTTGAGCTCGCCGCCAACTACGATAGAGTTGAGAGTAGCGGTGTACTTGGGGGTATAGTTGATGCCCTCTTCCTCAGCCACGTCGATAGTGAAGCTTGCGGACTTGAGGTAGGTAGCGTCGTTGTCGAGCGCGACCTCAGCCTTCAGGGACTTGATGCCCATACTCTCTGCCATCTCGGCAGAAGGAGTTACGCTTACTGCGAGCTTAACGATCTTATCGTAGCCCGTGCCGATAGAGATCTCAAGACCGAAAGTCTTGAGTGTCTCCTCGATAGTCTTAAGACCCTCAGCCTTTTCTTCCTCAGAGATCTCCTCATCTGCGATGAGCTTGATGTTAGCGTCGATCACGTCGAGAATATACTGATTGGAGAGAACGAGCATACCGTTCTTCTCGGTGAGGTATTCTTCCTTAAGCTCGGGAATAACGATCTTCTTGAGGGTGTCCTCGATCTCCTTGGTGTCGATGTCAAGGTCAATAGAATTCTCGAGGTCTATAGTGTCGGTGAGCTGCCAGGTGTCGTCGATCTTCTCAAAGAGGTCAGCGGTATTGCCGTCGAGCTTGATGAACATTTCTTCCTCGTCGGCATCGGCATCGTCTTCACCCTTGCTGCCTACTCCTGCGTAGATCTTGCCTTCTTCGATGGCAGCCTTGAGCCAAGCACTGCCCTCCTCGCCGTCGATAACTCCGGCAAGTTTGAGGTCGAGTCCTGCGACGATATCAGCGAAGATATCGAAAGAGGCCTCGGTAGAACCCATAAGGGTAGAGAGGTCGATCTTATTAAGCGAGCTCTGTGCGATGCTCTTATCAACTCCCGAAGGAGCGGGGCGTGTGTCCTCGGTGGGCTTGTTCTCCTCGTTTGCGCCGTTGCTATCGTCATTGCCGAACTCAACGTCGGTATTACAAGCGGTGAGTGCAAAGGAGAGACAAAGAATGAGGGAAAGAAGTATCAATAATGTCTTTTTCATAATTTTTCCTCCAAATTTGATTTATTGTAGAAATATCTACGTTGTTCTATAATTATATACTTGTTTTTTGAATTTGTCAACCTTTTTTGGATATTTTAGTCATTCCAATATCTGCATTGTATCGATAAAGTCGCAAAGCGTGTCAGCCGCCTCGACGTGAGAGTCTACGGTCGGGTGTCCGTTAGCTCCGTCGGTATTCTGCGGAAGGGCGAGCATATAAAGCTCTGCATCCGCGCCGCCAAGCTCGTCGAGTGCTATCTTTATCCACTCAGGTCTGCCCTCCTTGGGCTCGTACGCCCAGATTATCGGCACGTCGCTCTCATAGCCGTCGCGAACGCACTTGATCAGAGACTTACAGCTTGCAATAAAGCTGCTCTTGGGAGCGTCGAGCGCGTAGTCGTTTGCGCCGAGGTGGATCACCACGAGATCGGGGCGCTTGTCAAACTCAAACTTTTCTGCGGTGTTGCGGTGGTAGGAGAGTGCCGAGTAGAATTCCTCAGCCTCGTAGTCGCGCCAGCCCGCGTCTACTCCCATTCCGCTGCAGGCGATGATGCTCGCCTCTGCTCCGAGCTTTTCGGAGGCGATGAAGGCGTATGCCTGAGTTGCGTTCTGCCAGAGCGGTCCTCCGGGAGCGGTCGAGCTTGAGTCGCCGAGGTTTCCGTAGCCGCAGGTGAGGCTGTCGCCGATGAATTCAATAAAGAAGTCGCGCTCGTCGGGAGCATCGACGATATATCCCGTCATTCTGATCTCGCTGAAAGTTGAAAGCGCATTCATAGACTCGGTCTCCTTGAGCAGACGGACGGTGTGAAGATAATTGCCTTCGAAGCTTGCAAGCGTGAGGGTCTTCTCGCCGTATCTTACCTCAAAGCGCTCCTCGAGGCGTTTGCCGTCGATATACACCGTAAAGAATGCGACCTCATCGCTCGAGACGGTAACGGTAAGCTCTCCCGACATAAACGCCTGAAATTCTATTCCCGCCGCAGAGTGATCGACGGTGGTTCCGTCTGCAGTGACTCTTGCTCTGCCGAGGAGTCTTATCTTGTCATTCTCCTTTGAGAGATCGTACTTCTTGGGACTCAGCGGAGCGGGCGCGGGGATCAACCCGTCGTCCTCGTCATCCTCGTCGTCCTTCGGTGCTTCGGTAGGCTTTTCGGTGGGTTCTTCGGTAGGCTCATCTGTAGGTGCATCTGTAGGTGCATCTGTGGGCGCGTCTGTCGGCGCGTCGGTGGGAGCATCTGTAGGAGTGGTGTCGCCCGAGTTGCAGGATACTGCCGAGAGCAACATCGAGAATATCAGTATTGTGTAGATCAACGGAAGTAAAAATTTTTTCATAAAAATCTCCTTTGGTAATTTCTGTATGAAATCTCTACGACTTTATTATAACATCTCTTTTCCTCTTTGTCAAGTGTAACGCAAAATTCGCGTTTTTTTGCACTTTGTGATAACGGGGGGCGGTTTATTTTTTTCGAAATTATTGACAACTCAACAAATATATGATACAATTAAACTGATCAGTTATGCAAAAAAATAAAAAGGAGATCAAAAATGGCTTTCAAGAACCGTAAAAAGAATTATCCTCTCTATGAGACCACGAAATTCTCGGATTTTCGTGAGATGGTCGAGAACGTAGCCGACAGAGTTCCCGACAAGGTAGCATTTCGTTATAAAGAAGACCCCAGACAGAAGGTGGCTGACACCATAACCTTTGCAGAGTGCCGCGAGTACGTTCGCGCGCTTGCGACCGAGCTTCATTCTATGTCGCTCGAGGACAAGAAGATCGCACTCATCGGCGGCGCGTCTGTCGATTGGTTCCTCTCCTACACCGCGATCATGTGCGTGGGTGCTGTCACCGTGCCGATCGACAAGGATCTGCCCATCGACGATGCGGCATCTATAATCAATACCGCGGGATGCGAGTATATCTTCTTTGCCGCTGATATCGCAGAGAAGGTAAAGGAGCTCGCGTCGAAGGCGGCTTGCGTCAAGACTCTCGTCTCTCTTTGCGGCGAGGTCGAGGGCGCGACTCCCGTTTCCTCTCTCCGTGCCGCAGGTGCTGAGAAGGCAAAGGCTGGCGACAACTCCTACCTCGAGTACGAGATCGACAACGAGAAGCTCGCGAGCATCGTTTTCACCTCGGGTACTACAGGTCAGGGCAAGGGCGTTATGCTCTCGCTCAAGAACATCTGCTCGGATATGGAGCAGGGAATGTACAACTTCCAGATCACTGAGAGAACTCTCTTTGCTCTCCCCCCTCATCACACCTTCGGTTCGACCGTAAACTTCGTCGGTCACTTTGCTCAGGGATGTGAGGTATATATCTCCTCGGGCCTGCGCTATATTATGGAAGAGCTCAAGACCTTCAAGCCCACTCACCTTATTCTCGTTCCTCTCTTCGTTGAGACATTCTATAAGAGAATTATGGCGGCGGCTGAGAAGAGCGGCAAGCTCGAGACTCTTCAGAAGGGTATCAGGACCTCGAATACGCTTCGCAAGGTCGGAATTGATATGAGAAAGAGCTTGTTTGGCAAGTCGGTGCTCTCCAACTTCGGCGGCGAGCTTCAGATGATCATCTGCGGCGGCGCGGCGCTCAATCAGAATATTATCGACTTTTTCGAGAGCATCGGTGTCGTTATCCTCAACGGCTACGGCATTACCGAGTGCGCTCCTCTTATCTCCTGCAACCGTAATGAGTGCCGTAAGGACGGCTCGGTCGGTATGCCTATCATCGGCGGCGTGGTAAAGATCGATAACCCCAACGAGAACGGCGAGGGCGAGATCTGCTACAACGGTCCTAACGTAATGCTCGGCTACTTCGAGAACGAGGAAGCGACCCGCGCGGCTATCGACGAGGACGGATTCTTCCATACGGGAGACATCGGATACGTTAAGGAGATCGACGGCGACCAGTGGCTCTATATCACAGGCAGAATTAAGAACCTTATCATCCTCTCTAACGGTAAGAACGTCTATCCCGAGGAGCTCGAGTGCGATATTCAGGGCATCTGGGGCGTAAACGAGGTCGTCGTTTATCAGGGCGTTCATAAGAAGGACTCGGATAAGGAAGTTATCGTAGCCGAGATCTATCCCGATTACGAGGGATTTGCCGCTAAGGGCATCGAGAATATCCGCGCTTACTTTGAGACAGAGATCAAAAAGATCAACGATAAGAACGCAGCTTATAAGTTCATCGGTAGAGTTAAACTCAGAACCGAAGAGTTCCCCAAAAATACCTCCCGTAAGATCACTCGCTTTAAGATCGATAAAACTCTTGATGAGGAGTAAGAGTTAGCTTGGAGTAGGAATGGGACGCGATTTTGCCACTTTTTGAAAAAAGTGGCGCAAAAACTTTCCTGTGGGGGTTGGTCAAGGGTGCATTCGTAACTCGAGCCGATATTCTCTAAGGGAGTTTGGGATATTGTAAGTCAAAACGATATCCTCGATCTGTAATTTAATTCAATAGCGATGTAGAAACACGCGGACAGCTCGCTACCGCGTGTTTCTTTAATTTTAGATTATAAAAGCTTTTGCTTTGGCTACATGTCAAACGTGTATATTTTTTATCTTGTTCGTAGGGGCGACCTGCGGTCGCCCGCCTTGAAATAAAAGTTACTTTTGTAGTACAACGGGCGACCACAGGTCGCCCCTAC
>JAGBIA010000009.1 GCA_017935225.1 Clostridia bacterium
AAGCCGTCATTATTTGCCGAAGGCAAACATCATTCAAAAAAAAGAACATTTGTCTAGGTAGACAAATGTTCTTTTTTGTTGGTGGGGGATGGTGGATTCGGACCACCGAAGTCAGTGACAACAGATTTACAGTCTGCCCCCTTTGGCCGCTCGGGAAATCCCCCTTATTTTGTTAGGCTCCGCAAGGCGAAGCCTTGGAGCTGGTGATCGGAGTCGAACCAACAACCTGCTGATTACAAATCAGCTGCTCTGCCATTGAGCCACACCAGCGGAACGAGAATATTATACCACAAAAGATTTATAATGTCAAGCGTTTTTTGAAAGTTTTTTTGGAAATTTTCAATTTTGAGAACTTGAACAAAAAACCTCTTGTGGTATTGATATTCTTGTGTAAAATGCTATTATCCGAGGTACTGATCGAGATACTTTCTGCTGAACTCGAGCGACTTGAATGGGTCGCCGTCGATCCAGCTATTATCCTGCTCAACGACTATGTGCTTAACGCCGGTAGCCTCTGCGGTGCGGAGAATTCTATCCCACGCGAGATTTCCGTTACCGATCTCGCAAAGCTGCTGACGGACTGCCCATCTGCCCTCGTCTGCAAAGTAGACCTTGAGGTCCTTGAGGTGAAGGATATCAACTCTGCCCGCGAGCTTTTCAAGCCAAGCGCAAACGTCACAGCCTGCGTTAGCTACCCAGCAGGTATCAAGCACGAAGGAGATATTATCCTTGTCAAAGCCCTCAACGAGAAGATCCATCATAGACTTTCCGTCCTTGACCTCAACGAACTCGTAGGAGTGGTTGTGGTAGGTAAGCTTGAAGCCGTGCTTTGCATATTCAGCAGCAGCCGCGTTGTATTTCTCGATAAACTCTATTATCTCGTCGTAGCTGCGCGCGCTGCATCCGCCGACACCGATGTTGGTAGTGCCGAGTGCCTTATGGAGCGCAACAGTCTCGTCGATATTGTTGATGATCTTATCAAAGTTGTAGTGAGTTCCGACAACGGTAAGTGCGTGTTTCTTCGCGAGAGTCGCGTAGGTCTCGGACTCCCAGCCTGCCGTCTGCAGTTCGGAGTAGCCGATCTCTGCGAGCTTTGCGAAGGTCGCGTCCATAGACGCCTCGTCCTTGATGTGATCTCTTACCGTATAAACCTGAAGACCAAGCTTATTAAACATAATTTTCTCCTTTGTTTATTTCTTCATCGAGAGAGCGATCTCTGCTTTCTCTGCGATATTTTCGGGTGTAAGTCCGTACATTTGGAGCAGGGGAGGAACCTTGCCCGAGTGACCGTACTGATCGTTGATACCGACTCTGACTACGGGAACGGGATTGCCCTCGCATACTACCTCTGCAACTGCGCTTCCGAGACCGCCGATGATATTGTGCTCCTCTGCGGTAACGATCGCGCCTGTCTCTGCCGCCGCCTTGAGAATGATGTCGCGGTCGATAGGCTTGATGGTGTGGATATTGATGACTCTTGCGCTGATACCCTTATCTGCAAGGAGTTCTGCCGCCTTGAGCGACATATCAACGGTAACGCCGCTTGCGATGATAGTAACGTCGCTTCCGTCCTTGAGGCAGATGCCCTTGCCGAGCTCGAAGGTGTAGTTATCGGCATCGTTGAATACCGGAACTGCGAGTCTGCCAAATCTGAGGTACATAGGACCGTTATACTCGAGTGCCGCCTTTACAGCCGCTCTTGCTTCAACCGCATCCGCAGGGTTTACGATGACCATTCCGGGAATGGTTCTCATAAGCGCGATATCCTCAAGGCACTGATGCGTTGCGCCATCCTCGCCGACAGTGATGCCTGCGTGAGTTGCGCCGATCTTTACGTTGAGGTGGGGGTATCCGATAGAGTTACGGATCTGTTCAAAAGCTCTTCCTGCCGCGAACATAGCGAAGGATGATGCGAAAACTGTTTTGCCTGCCGCTGCGAGACCTGCCGCAACGCACATCATATTGCCCTCTGCGATACCGCAATCGAAAAATCTTTCGGGGAATTTCTTCTTAAAGGTTCCGGTCTTTGTCGCTGCCGCAAGGTCAGCATCAAGAACGACGAAATCATACTCCGAGCCAAATTCAGCAAGCGCGTTGCCGTATGCTTCTCTTGTTGCTATCTTATCTGCCATCTTTCTGCCTCCTTACATAGTTGCGCGGATCTCGGCAACCGCTTTTTCGTACTGCTCGTCGTTGGGCGCGCTACCGTGCCAGCCGACCTGATCTTCCATATAGGAAACGCCCTTGCCCTTGACCGTCTTTGCGATGATCGCGGTGGGCTTGCCCTTGGTGGCTCTTGCTTCGTTCAGTGCCGCCTCGATCTCATCGAAATCGTGTCCGTCGATCGAAATTACGTGGAAGCCGAAAGCCTCGAGCTTCTTGTCGTGGGGAGTGGGGTTCATAACCTCCTCGACCGTACCGTCGATCTGCAGACCGTTCCAGTCGATGATAACACAGAGGTTATCGAGCTTGTAGTGAGCCGCAAACATAGCAGCCTCCCATACCTGACCTTCCTCGCTCTCGCCGTCACCGACGATAGTGTAGGTTCTGTAATCCTTGCCGTCGATCTTAGCCGCGAGTGCCATTCCGCACGCGGTGGAGATACCGAGACCGAGCGAGCCGGTGGACATATCCACACCGGGAGTACCCTTCATATCGGGGTGACCCTGAAGGAAGGAGTCGACCTGACGGAGATTTTTAAGCTCGTCGGCAGAGAAGAAGCCCTTGAGCGCGAGAGTCGCGTAGAGCGCAGGTGCGGTGTGACCCTTGGAGAGAACGAATCTGTCGCGGTCTGCCCACTTGGGATCGTCAGCCTTTACGTTCATTTCCTCAAAGTAGAGGTAAGCCATAATGTCAGCGATCGAGAGCGAGCCACCCGGATGTCCGGATGCCGCCGCGTGTACAGCCTCAAGCGCGCCGAGGCGGATCTTGGCGGCGATAGATTTAAGATTGTTGAGTTTTGCCTTTTCCATAAAACGTCGACCTTTCGATTTATATTTTGATGTGTCAATTAAATTCGTTATATCTGAACGAAGCCGAGCTTCTTTTTGACCTTGCCGAGAGTTCTGCGAGCGTAGTAGGAAGCCTCCTCTGCGCCTCTCTTCATCTGAGCTTCGAGGAATGCTTTGTCAGCCATATATTCCTTGAATCTCTGCTGAACGGGAGCAAGCGCGTCTGCGCAGGTCTCGCCGACTGCGAGTTTGAAATCACCGTATCCGCGTCCCTCGAACTCGCGTTCGATCTCGTCAAAGCTCTTGCCCGAGAAGCAGGAATAGATTGTCATAAGGTTATTGATTCCGTCCTTGCCCTCTGCGAAGCGCACAGACGTCTCGGAGTCTGTCACAGCTCTCTTGAACTTGCGGATGATGGTATCTCTGTCGTCAAGTATGTATACGACCGCGTTGGTGTTCTCGTCCGACTTCGACATCTTCTTCTGCGGCTCTGCGAGCGACATTATCTTCATTCCCGACTTGGATACGATAGGCTCGGGGATGGTGAAGGTGTCGGGGTAGATCTGGTTAAATCTTTCGGCAATATCGCGGCAGAGCTCGACGTGCTGCTTCTGGTCGATGCCGACCGGAACTACGTCGGTCTGGTAAAGCAGGATATCCGATGCCATAAGAACGGGGTAGGTGAAAAGTCCTGCGTTTACGTTGTTTGCGTGCTTTGCGCTCTTGTCCTTGAACTGAGTCATTCTCGAGAGCTCGCCGAACATAGTGAAGCAGTTGAGGATCCAAGCAAGCTCGGTGTGCTCGTGAACGTGCGACTGAACGTAGAGAGTGTTCTTCTCGGGATCAAGTCCGCAAGCCATATAGAGCGCGAGCGTCTCGTAGGTTCTGCGGCGAAGCTCCGCGGGGACCTGACGCACGGTGATCGCGTGCTGGTCGACTACGCAGTAAAAGCACTTATACTCTTCGGAGTAGGTCGAGAAATTCTTGATCGCTCCGAGGTAATTTCCTATAGTGAGATTTCCGCTGGGCTGAACGCCCGAGTAGGAGATCTTTTTATCCTGAAACATATTGATAGTCCTCCGTGGGATTGATTTCGTTAGTTGTCAAAGAGATTTGAAGACCTCTCCGAGTCTCTTTACGCCCTCAACGATCTGCTCGTCGGAGGGAGTGGAATAGTTGAGACGGAAGGAATTCGATTTTGCCTCGGTGTCGCAGTTGAATGCAGTACCGGGAACGACAGCGACCTTCTTCTCGATCGCGAGCTTGACGATATTCGACGCGTCGTCGGTGTCCTTTACGATGCCCCAGATAAACAGACCGCCTTCGGGACGTGTGAATTCCACCTTGTCAGACGGAACGTACTTGTCAAGGCATTCAAGCATAAGATTGCACTTGCGGCGGTAGAGCGCGTTGATCTTTGCAATGTGCGCATCAAGGTCGCAGGTCGTCATAAACTTGTGGCAGAGCATCTGGAAGAAGATGTTGGTGTGAACGTCCTCGCCCTGCTTTGCGACAGTCATCTTCGCGCAGATAGTCGAGTTTGCTACTACGAAGCCTACGCGCATACCTGCGGAGAGGATCTTCGAGAAGGATGAGCAGTAGATAACTCTTCCGTCGGTGTCGAGTGCTTTGAGGTTGGGCAGATCCTCGCCCGCAAAGCGAAGCTCGCCGTAGGGGTTATCCTCGATGATAACGAGATCATACTTTTTAGCAAGCTCAAGCACGCCGAGTCTCTTCTCAAGGCTCATCGTAATTCCCGTGGGGTTGTGGAAGGTGGGAATGAGGTACATAAGCTTCGCGTTGGGTGTATTCTTAAGAGTCTCCTCAAGTGCGGTGAGCGATATTCCGTCGCTCTCCATAGGAACGCCTACGGGAGTTGCGCCGCAGGAGCGGAAGGAGTTGAGCGAGCCGATGAAGCTCGGGTTCTCGCATATTATCGCGTCTCCCTCGTTGCAGAAGGTCTTGCAGGCAAGCTCGATGCCTTGCTGACCGCCCGAAACCACGAGCACGCTGTCGTCCTCGCGCACCATGCTCTCGCCGAAGCGCTTCTTCTGACGCTCCGCGATAGCCTGACGGAGAGGAGTGTAGCCCTCTGTGATGTTGTACTGAAGAGCGGTGGTCGACTCATTCGCAAAGATCTCTGCGGCAAAGCGCGCGAGATCCTCTACGGGAAATGACTCGGGGGAGGGGTTGCCTGCGGCGAACGAGATTATGCTCGGATCGGTGAGGCTCTTGAAGATCTCACGGATCGCCGAGGGCTTGAGATTTGCGATTTTTTCTGAAAATTTGTATTCCATAGTATTGTATCTCCAATGGGTATAACTTTATAGATATAATATACCACATAATCTTCAAAAAGTCAATTGACTTTTGCACGAAAATGTGATATATTATAAATAAATATATGGTAAATTACGCTACGGCGGCGCAAAAATGATAAAAATTGAAAGAACTTCTGTGATGAATCTTGAAAACGCTATAAGAGGCGCGATAAATCCTCTCAACAGCTGGGATAGAAGCGACAGCTCATACGACGGAGAGGGGAACTACATACTCGGCGAGAACGATCTCGGCCTTGCTAAACGTCTGGCGTGCGCGGGAAGCGATCACCGCAAATTCCTGCGTCGGATCTTCGTATCGGTCGACATAACCGCTCCGCTCTATTGGTGGAAGGAGTTCGATACGTACAAGGTCGGCACGGTCGCAAACTCTTGCAGCACGATGCACAAGATCCACGCAAAATCCTTTGAGAGAGAGGACTTCTCCTGCGACAGACTCGACGAGGGCGGACTTGTTGCACTCGACGCAATAATTGCATACCTTGAGGGTGAGAGAGTCAAATTCTGTGAGGATAAGACCAATAAGCAGGCATGGCACAATATGATCCAGCTTCTGCCATCAAGCTACAACCAGATGAGAACGGTAACTCTCAATTACGAGAACCTTATCAACATCTATTATGCAAGAAGAACTCATAAGCTTGCAGAATGGCACACCCTCTGTGACTGGATATCAGCGCTTCCTTATGCTAAGGATATCATTATGGTAAAGGAAGAAAAGTAAGGCTGAGAACTGTATAAAATAATGAATATTTGCATAAAAAATCTGCCGTGGAGTCAACTGCGGCGGTTTTTTATACAATTTTTGGATGTATAATACAGGGATGAAAAATAATTAAAATAAATTTGCGAAAAGCTATTGACATTTTTTTGACAGTGAAGTATAATAAATACAAGTTTTTGCAAGTTGCAATCACTTGAAATTCATTTTACGGAGGTTCATTGTTATGAACAGAGTTTACAATTTTTCGGCGGGCCCCTCTATGCTTCCCCTTGACGTTCTTCAGAAAGCTGCAGCAGAGCTGGTTTGCTACGGAGAATCCGGAATGTCAGTTATGGAGATGTCCCATCGATCTCCGGATTATGAAGCTATCATCAATGACGCAGAAAAGATGCTCAGAGAGCTTATGAATATTCCCGACAACTACAAGGTGCTCTTCCTTCAGGGCGGCGCATCCACTCAGTTTGCCGCAGTTCCGCTCAACCTCATCAAGAGAACCGGCAAGGCTGACTACGCAGTTTCCGGTCAGTTCTCGGGCAAGGCTTATAAGGAAGCGCAGAAGCTTGGCTACGATGTCAAGTGCATCGCTACCACAAAGGACGATAACTTTGACCACGTTCCTGTGATCACCAAGGATATGGTAAGAGAGGACGCGGCTTATCTCCACATCTGCTTCAATAACACCATCTACGGAACAAAGTATCCTTATATCCCCGAGATCGGCGATATCCCGCTGGTTGCGGATATGTCCTCCTGCATTATCTCCGAGCCTGTTGACGTAAGCAAGTTCGGCGTTATCTACGCAGGCGCGCAGAAGAATATGGCTCCTGCAGGACTTACACTCGTTATCGTTCGTGAGGACCTTCTTGACTACGCAGAAGAGAAGATGCCCACTATGCTCGAGTGGAAGACTATGGCGGAGAACGGTTCTATGTACAACACTCCTCCTTGCTACACCATCTATATGGCTAAGCTCGTTTACGAGTGGATCCTCTCTATCGGCGGACTTGAGGAGATGAAGAAGAGAAACGAGAAGAAGGCTGCTCTTCTTTACGATTATCTCGACAACCAGACCTACTACACCGCTCCCGTTAAGAAGGAGAGCCGCTCGATGATGAACGTTACTTTTGTTACGGGCGACGCTGACCTCGATAAGAAGTTCGCGAGCGAGGCTGCAAAGGCAGGTCTTAAGAACCTCAAGGGACACCGTTCTGTCGGCGGAATGAGAGCTTCTATCTACAACGCTATGCCCTACGAGGGTGTTGAAGCACTCGTAGCATTTATGAAGAAGTTTGCCGAGGAAAATCCCAAGGCGTAACACCTGAATTTGTGAGGAATTTGATATGAAAAATATTTTTTGCTTGAATAAGATCGCCGCTTGCGGTACAGATCTTCTCGATAAAAACGAATACACTGTCTCGACCGATGCTGCTGATATGGCAAAGGCTGACGCTATTATGGTGCGCTCCGCAGTTATGCACGAGATGACCTTTGAGCCTGCGCTCAAGGCTATCGCAAGAGCAGGCGCGGGTGTCAACAACATCCCCGTTGACCGTTGCGCTACCGAAGGTATCGTAGTTTTCAATACTCCCGGAGCTAATGCAAACGGCGTTAAGGAGCTTGCGGTCTGCGCTCTTATGCTCGCATCGCGTGATATCGCGGGCGCTATCCGTTGGGCTGACACTCTCGTCGGCACTGAGGACGTAGCAAAGCAGGTAGAGAAGGGCAAGTCTAAGTTCGCAGGCGTTGAGGTAAAGGGCAAGACCCTTGGTGTTATCGGTCTTGGCGCTATCGGTGCGCTCGTTGCGAACGCGGCTCTCGACCTCGGAATGAAGGTCGTCGGTTGCGATCCCTTTATGAGCGTTGACGCTGCTTGGAAGCTCGACCCCAGAGTTATCAAGGCTGCTACCTTTGACGAGGTATTTGCGGCTGCTGATTACGTAACTCTCCACGTTCCCGCAACCAAGGACACTAAGGGAATGATCAATGCTGACTCGCTTGCTACTATGAAGGACGGCGTTCGCATCATCAACCTCGCTCGTGCTGATCTCGTTAACTCTGCTGACGTTAAGACGGCACTCGAGAGCGGCAAGGTAGCTTCTTACGTTACCGACTTCCCGACCGAAGAGACTGTTGGAGTCAAGGGAATAGTTGCTATTCCTCACCTTGGCGCGTCTACCGCTGAGTCCGAGGACAACTGCGCAGTTATGGCGGCACTTCAGCTTGACGATTTCCTTCGTAACGGTAACATCAAGAATAGCGTAAACTTCCCGAACGTAGCTATGCCCAGAAGCACCGATACAAGAATTTGCGTGCTCCATAAGGCAGGCGACGATATGCTCGCTGCCATCACTTCCTGCGTGAACGGCGTTGTTGCTGTTGCAAGCAAGGCTAAGGGCGAGAATGCTTACACCATCCTCGACGTTAACGGCGACGCGACCGATGCAGTTGCGGCTCTTGGCGCAAAGGACGGCATCTACAGAGCTTACGCTATCTGAGGTTAGTTTGGAGTTTGGTTTTTTTGCCACTTTCTTTCGAGAAAGTGGCGCAAAGAACTTGAATGAAGAAAATTTTGAAAAAAGCTAACAGATATTTAGCATAAATCTGAAATTTAAGAATAAGCGATTTTTCTAAGGAAGAGTTTTCGGACACCTCACGGTACCGAAAACTCTTTTTTTATAAAAAACCACCAGCCGTTTCGGCTGGTGGTTATGATTTAAGGGCAATTAGTCCTTTTTGATCTTTACTTCGAGCTGATTTGCAGAGAACGCGATTCCGTTTGCATCGAAGGTTGCTTTGACAGCCTCGAAAGCGTCAAAGTAAACCGTCCAGTAATCCGCACTGTTTACCCAAGCACGAGCTGTGAGCTTGAGACCTGCGTCGCCCTTGCCTCCGACTCTTACGAAGGGAGCGGGATCCTTGAGCACCATCTCGTTTGCTGCGAATACGTCAGCAACCAGAGCTTTTGCCTTCTCGATATCGGTCGAGCAATCAAAGGTGAACTCAAGATCTACGCGGCGAGTATCCTTTTCGGAGTAGTTGGTGATGTTTCCGTTGGAGAGCGCGCCGTTGGGAAGGTAGATCACCTTGTTGTCAGGGGTGTTGAGCTTAGTGTGGGTGATGCGGATGTCAACAACAGTGCCCGAAACGCCCTGAGCCTCGATGAAATCATCGACCTTGAAAGGTCTGGTGACGAGAATGAGTACACCGCCTGCAAGGTTTGAAACGGTGCCGTTAACGGCAAGACCGATGCATACACCGAAGGAAGCGATGAGAGCAGTGATAGCGCTTGTGTCAATTCCGAGGTAGCCGATAAGTGCAACTACGACGATGCACTTGAGGATAAGCTTGGATACATACAGAAGAGCCTTGGTGATCGTCTTATCAAGATTTTTATTCTCGCATGTTTTGCCGATCTTCTTCGTAAAGAAGTTGATGAGCTTGAAGGAAATAAAGAGAAGAATAAGCGCGATAATGATCTTAATGCCCGTCGTTGTAGCCCAGCTTACAAGAGTGTTAAGAAAATTTTCCATTACTTTTTCCTTTCATATAGAATTGTAAATACATTATATCACTATGCTTGATATTCGTCAAGAAAATACATATTTTTTTTACTGTAAGTTTAAAAAAACGTAATAATTTTACCCGTGATTAAATATTTTAAAAAAGAAAGGGATATGTGATTTTTGCAATATTTTTTTAAAAAAAGTTATTTTTTTATAGATTTTTATTGACAAAACGCATATATTGTGGTATAATTAGTTAGATATTTGAAATTTCGAAAATTAAATCTTGCATTTTTGAGATTTTGGTAAATTTTATTATACATAGGAAGGTATTTGAAAATGAGTTTCAAAAATCAGTATCTCAATGAGCTCATGGAGAGAGTAATAAAGAGAAATCCCAACGAGCCCGAATTTCACCAGACAGTTAAGGAAGTTCTTGAGTCTATCGAGCCTGTTATCGAGCAGCGCCCTGATCTTGTCAAGGCAGGCGTTATCGAGAGAATGGTCGAGCCCGAGAGAATTATAAAGTTCCGTGTTCCGTGGGTAGACGACAACGGCAACGTTCAGGTCAACCGCGGCTTCCGCATTCAGTTCAACAGCGCGATCGGTCCGTACAAGGGCGGTCTCCGTTTCCATCCTTCTGTAAACGAAAGCATCATCAAGTTCCTTGGCTTTGAGCAGACCTTCAAGAACTCGCTCACCTCGCTTCCCATGGGCGGCGGTAAGGGCGGCGCTGACTTCGATCCTCAGGGCAAATCTGATGCAGAGGTTATGCGCTTCTGCCAGAGCTTTATGACCGAGCTTCAGAAGTATATCGGTGCTGACACCGACGTTCCTGCGGGCGACCTTGGTGTAGGCGCACGCGAGATCGGCTACCTCTTCGGTCAGTACAAGAGACTCCGCTACGAATTCACCGGCGTTCTTACCGGTAAGGGACTCCCTTACGGCGGCTCTCTCATTCGTCCCGAGGCTACCGGCTA
>JAGBIA010000054.1 GCA_017935225.1 Clostridia bacterium
ATATCTCAAAGGAAAAAGTGCATTGCTAATATTCCAGAAATACAGAAACATGAAGTTCGCATACCGAAACCGCGAATTTTGGTGTAAGGGATATTACGTTGATACCGTGGGGAAGAACACGAAGGCAATAAAGGAATATATTGCAGATCAATTGAAAAGAGATCAAGAAAGCGACCAGTTAGCGATGTTCGACCCACGGGACCCATTTATGGGTAGTAAGTAACAATTGCATGGCTGGCAGGCCAATCTAAAACGCACTTGTGCGTAGCCAGTAATATTAGGGCTATGCCCGAAACTGAAATACCCCCCGTTTTACGGGGGGATTTTTATTTTAGTGAAAAATATTGACGAACGGTGAGAAATATGGTACAATATATCTGCATATCTACCAAAAGTGAGGTACTTATAAGATGAAACACAATATGCTCAGAATAATTTCCTGTATGCTGCTTCTGTGTATGCTTGCAACTCTTCTTGCAGGCTGCTCTAAGAAGAACAACGGAACGGTCGACGTGCCTACGGACGAGGCAACCGAAAAGGAGACTGATCCCGTAGAAACGCCGGATGACGACGTGGATGAGGAGATACTCGATCCCAACCACCCCGCCAACAGACGTCCCACCTACGCAGATTTTATTCCCGTTTCTCAGGCGGCTGCCGCAGAGGGAATGGTACTACTCAAGAACGAGGAAGAGACTCTTCCGCTTCTTTATGACCAGAACGTTGCACTTCTCGGTAACGCAGTTATCAACCTCGTTGACGGTGCATCCGGTTCTGCAAACGTAAATAACGCAGAAACGGTAAATCTTCTTGAGGGAATGCTCAAGAAGCAGGGCGAGAATAAGGTCAAGCTCAATATGGCACTTGTAGAGGCTTACTCCAATAACGCAGGCTATATCCCCACGCTTGACGAGCTCAAGGAGTACAAAAAGGAAAGCGACGTTGCAGTCTACACC
The DNA here is from genome assembly GCA_017935225.1 of Clostridia bacterium. Classification (GTDB taxonomy): domain Bacteria; phylum Bacillota; class Clostridia; order Oscillospirales; family CAG-272; genus HGM12713. Next base: position 957 of record JAGBIA010000054.1, read on the forward strand.
GTGACCCGTCATTCAAGAGACGGCGCTGACCGCGACGATAAGATGGGCGACTACTATCTCTCTGAACAGGAGAATGCAGATATCAAAAATCTCATCGAGGCAGGCTTTAAGGATATCGTCGTGGTAGTTAACTCGGGAAACATTATTGATACTACCAAACTGCTTTCCTATGACGAGGTAAAGGCTATCCTCTTTGCATGGCTTCCCGGTCAGTACGGCGGTCTTGCAATTGCCGACATTCTCGTCGGAGACATCACCCCCAGCGGAAAGCTCGCAGATACTCTTGCAAAGAGATATAAGGATTATCCCACATTCTCGACCTTCTCCGAGAACAAGAACTACGTTGAATACGAGGAGGATATCTTCGTAGGCTACCGTTATTTCGAGACATTTGACCCCACATACAGCAAGGTGAACTTTGAGTTCGGTTTCGGACTTTCCTACACCACCTTCGAATATTCCGACGTTGAGTTCGAGTTTACAGAGGATGAGGTCATAGTTACCTGCACGATCACAAATACTGGTAAGTACATTGGTAAGGAGACCGCACAGCTTTATTTCGCTTCACCATACGGAGAGCTCGGCGCAGCGGCGAGAGAGCTTTGCGCATTTGCAAAGACCAGATGGCTCTATCCCGGTGACTCTGATACTCTCACGATGACCGTCGATATGGAACAGCTTGCAAGCTACGATGACACCGGTAAGATCCAGAAGTCTGCATACGTTATCGAGGCAGGCGACTATGAGTTCTTCCTCGGTTCGTCCATCAAGCAGGCTCAGGAGTCCGGTCTCGGATACATCTTTGAGATAGAAGAGAATATCATCGTTGAGCAGCTCTCCGAGCAGATGAAGGCAAGACTGCTCAAACAGAGACTTCTTGCTGACGGCTCTTACGAAAATATCTATAGTGAGCACGAGATCGTTGCGCCTACGCTTAAGACTGATTGGGTATGCGTAGAGGCACCTGCGAACGTAGTTATGTTCGACGACCTCCGTGCAGATCCATCCAAGATGGGTCAGTTCCTTGCACAGCTTTCTGTTGAAAAGCTCGTACGTATCGTTTATTCTCACGCGGCTAAGGTCGGTGGTGCCGAGTCTACTCTCGAGCCCGATAACACACTCGGACTTCCTTATACCACGACTGCTGACGGAACTGCAGGACTTCGCCTTGATGCCAATACTACAGAGTATCCCGTCGCGGCAGCTCTTGCTTGTACGTGGAATACAAATCTTCTTGGCAGAATAGGTACTGAGGTCGCACTCGAGGCAAAGAAGCATGACATTCAGTATTGGCTCGCACCTTCTGTAAATATTCACCGCGATCCGCTCAGCGGCGCTAACTTTGAGTCCTTCTCCGAGGATCCTTACCTCTCGGGTATGCTCGCATCGGCTATCATCTCCTCGGTTCAGGAAAACGGTGTTGGATGCGCTATCAAGCATCTCGTAGGTAACGAAAAGGAGACTAATGTTAAGAAGAGCGACACCCGCGTTTCCGAGCGCGCACTCCGCGAGATCTATCTTGAGCCCTTCAGAATTGCAGTAGAAGAGGCAGATCCGTGGCTCATCATGACATCCTACAACCTTGTAAACGGCGTTAAGACATCTACCAATCAAGAACTCCTCATCAATATCCTCAGAGGTGAGTGGAAGTACGACGGCGTTATCTGTACCGATAATAAGAACAACACCACGCTTATCGACGAGCTTATCGCAGGCTCTGACCTCAAGCTTCCCACAGGTGACAGAAATGCTACCATAAAGGCTGTCGAAGACGGAATACTTACTCGCGCGCTTGTTGAAGAACACGCAGCAAGAGTTCTTAACCTCATTCTTAAGACAGGGAAGAACACAGGTATCGAGTCCGCAATTCGTATCAGTGCTGACTCCGATTCCTCCTTTAAGTCGATAGACTTCGTTTCCAAGAGCGATGGAATTCAGATCGAGGATTGCTCAGATGTGGGCGGAACTCAGAATACTTCCTACAACGAGAAAGATCAGTATCTCAATTATAACCTCATTGTAGGCGGTACGGGAGACTATGAGATGATCGTAAGAGTTGCAAGCCCCGAGGCAGCAGGAGCGTTTGATATCTATGTGGACGGTAAAGTCGTGGCAAAGTTTGTTAACGATACCCAAACTGCCGGTTGGCAGAATTGGGCGGATTCCACAAGCGTAGTTAAACTCAGTCTTACGAGAGGTTATCATACCTTCAAGATCGTTTTCACTGAGGACGGACTTAACTTCAATACTCTGACCTTCAAGCCTATCCTGCCCGAAGCTGCAGAGTAAACCAAAGGACTGAGTAATTCAGAGCAGAACAAAAACACGACTTCTGCATCTTAATTACTCAGTCCTTTTTTATTGTATAAAAATATCAAAAAAATTTTTAAAAAATTTAAAAAAAGCTATTGACAAACGGATTTTTGTATGCTATAATATACACGTAAACAAGAACGGTTCTCAATAAGGAATGATTTTATGAAACAAAAAAGAAACACAGTTCAAAAGGGAATCGTCTTTGAGGTCTTTCGAGAGATGCACAATCATCCTTCGGCAGGAATGGTCTACGAGGCGGTTCACGAGAAGTACCCCGAAATCAGCAAAGCTACCGTCTACAGACTGTTGGCGGAGGCGGCTGAGGAGGGAAGCGTTCTCAGACTGAAGCTCGCGGATGCGGACGACAGATACGACGTAACGCTTGGCAGACATTATCACATTGTCTGTAAGAGCTGCGGCGCGGTCGCCGACGTTGAAGCGTCGCTTAATGAAAAAGCGGTGCTGAAGCGCGCTAAGGGATGTGAAAACTTCTTGGTGGAGGATATCCACATGGAGTTCACGGGCATCTGCGAGAGATGTCAGCAAACTCTTGATAACCAAAAAAATTAAAAAACAAAAACAAATTTAAAGGAGAAATTTATCATGGCAAAATGGGTATGTTCTGTATGCGGTTACGTTCACGAGGGAGATAGCGCACCTGAGAGATGTCCTCAGTGCAAGGTTCCCGCTGAAAAGTTCAATAAGCAGGAAGAGAATAAGCTTAACTGGGCAGCTGAGCACGTTGTAGGAGTAGCAGATGGCGCTCCCGAGGATATCATTATGGATCTCCGCGCAAACTTCAACGGCGAGTGCACCGAGGTTGGTATGTATCTCGCAATGGCAAGAGTTGCAGCAAGAGAGGGTTACCCCGAGATCGCACTTTACTGGGAAAAGGCAGCTTACGAGGAAGCAGAGCACGCAGCAAAATTCGCTGAGCTTCTCGGTGAGGTAGTTACCGACAGCACCAAGAAGAACCTCGAGATGAGAGTTGCAGCAGAGAACGGCGCAACCGAGGGCAAGTTCGACCTCGCTAAGAGAGCAAAGGCGCTCAACCTCGACGCTATCCACGATACCGTTCACGAGATGGCTCGCGACGAAGCTCGTCACGGCAAGGCATTCCAGGGCCTGCTCGAGAGATACTTCGGCTAATACTTAAAGGCAATAAACTCAATACATCAGAGGGAGTAAACCACGGTTTACTCCCTCTTTTTTTTTGCTGTCTGTATTGCCAAAACTTATATGTTTTATGGAAGTTTATTGGAACTTTCTTGCTTCAAAATGAGCACAGTGGAAGCTGATTTGGAAGTCTCCGTGTTGGAACTTTATTATAGCGCGAAATTCTGTATTAGTAAATACAAAAAGGAAAGTGTTTGCACAAATGTTGCGATTAAAAGTAAAGAGCATACGCCGACGAAACGAAGAACACGCCTTCTGCATCTAAATGAAGCAGTCCCTCTTTGTACAATATACTTGTTTTGTTATATAGTGCCTCTTATGTGCCGTATATATCTTTTTTTATGCTCTATCCTCGTCTGCAAGCTTATTGAACTTTTCAATAAGCACTATCTCGTGAGGATCGTAGGGGCGCAGGTTGGGTCTGAAAAGATCGTGCTGCCACTTGGTGAAATCATAGTGATCGCCTTTTCCCGCATCCCACTGTTCCCACATACTCGGCCAAGGCTCGTGGGTCTGGGTCTTTCCGAGAACAAAGCCCCAACAATAGTTAGCAACACCCGTTATGTAAAGCAGGGGGTACACCTGTGCTATATCGTTATGGTTTATTCTGTGGAGCCACTCTGTAAGGAAGAGCGGACGGCCTGTCTTCTGATGGAAGCGTATCTCGGCTACGAGCTTTTCGTATGCCTGATAGCTGTGAAAGCTGATAACGTCAGAAAGCTCAAGAGCGTGCTTTTCCTCCGCGGTAGCTATATCACCGCGGCTGACACCGCGCCAAATATCTGCGGTCAGAGGCTGGATCGGATCTTCTGCACGGGTGACTGCAAAGAGCTCGTCAAGTATCGGGATGGAACGCTTCCCGATGGTAATACCCGGCTCGTTCATAATGTTCCAGCAGATTATACGCTCATCATTGGCGTATTTTCTTACCGTTCTCTGTACCATCTCGATATAAAGATCGTGAAGCTCGGGATACTCCATATAGTGATAAGGCTTCTTTGCTTTTTCTTCCTCGCTCATAGGAATTCTGCCTTGATGCTCGCCAAGCGCGTATGCCTGCTCGCCCATAGCCTTTGGTACGAAGACCTCGCCGCGAGGCAGATCCTCTTCGTGAGCAAGAACTACCATTACCTTCTGTCCGTACTTGCCGCAAAGCTCTATGTAGCGATCGAATATTTCCATATAGGACTCGGGCTCTGCGTAATACACATCAAAGTTTGCCCAAAGGCGCACGGTATTGAAGCCTATACGCTGGCAGAGAGCCAATTCGCGCTCTGCGGTAGCAAGCTTCTGCTCACAATTGTAGCGCTGCCACATATCAAGTCTGTTTACACAATCGCTTCCTATAAAATTACATCCGCGAAGCCAACCAAGCTCTTTGTACCAAGCGTTAGCTTCCTCACAGGTCCACTGTCTTTTCATTGTGAAATTCCATCCTTTTTAATTATTATAGCTCCTACTTTTTTGCAAGTAAGATATATGGTACACAGTACCGTTGCCAAAGAAGACAAAGGAATTGTTATCATAAATTCAGGCTCTTTTGGCGTATATATTGTATCACTTTTTGATTTTATTGTCAACATACATAATTAAAATAGGAGGTTTATTTGAACGGGGCGGGGGGCGACAAGAGCGGATTTTTCTGCATTTTTATGCGCTGTCTGTTAAATGTCGCAGTAAATATTTTAAAGAATTGTAAAAAAAAGTAAAATGGCGAGCGAATTTGTGAAAAAAGGTTAAAAATTTGGGCATCAGAGAACTTTTTTTCGAAATTTTAAAAAAAGTTTTTGCGATTTACGGACTTTTTTGAAAATAACTATTGCATTATTTTAATAGGTAGTTTATAATAATAGCATCGAAGTGGTGGAAAAAGGGGAGAATTGGTGTGGAATGCCGCGATAATTCCATCCGTTCAAGCAGGATCCCACAAACTCTCGATAAAAATACGGTATTGAGTGCCCGCGTGGGCACCAAACAAGATCGAAAGGAGGCAAACTGATGTTTTCGGGCGAATTTAAACACACGATCGATGCAAAGAACAGGCTATTTATCCCCGCAAAGCACCGTGAGGAGCTCGGCGAGAGCTTTATGGTGGCAAAGAGCATCAGGGAGAATTGCCTCAAGGTCTATTCTATGGAGGAGTGGGAGGAATATATCAGTCCCATTCTTAAGATGGAGAGAAAGGCATCCGAGGCGATACTTCGTACACTTCACAGAGATGCTGCTCAGGTATCACCTGATGCACAGGGTAGAATAGTTATTCCGCTCCCGCTCGTTTCTTACGCAGGTATCACCAAGACCGCGGTCGTGGTCGGATGCGGTAAGTACGCTGAGATATGGTCGGAAGAAAACTACAACGCTATGGTCGAGGAAGAAAACATCGCGGACATCCGCGAGCTTCTCGAATCCTACGGTCTCTGATAAGTTATGGCAGAGGAGACAAAGAAGATCGAATTTTCCCATCGCTCAGTCTTGCTTGACGAGTGTATGGACGGACTTGATATAAAACCCGACGGAATATACGTCGATGGAACTGCAGGTGGCGCGGGTCACTCGAGCGAGATCGCAAAAAGGCTCGAGAGCGGACGGCTTGTCGCGATAGATCAGGACGAGACGGCTGTAGCAGTTGCGACCGAGAGACTGAACGCACTCGGCAAGAACACCACGGTGGTTCGAAGCAACTTCTGCGAGCTTGCAAGTGTTTGCCGCTCACTCGGAATTGATGAGATCGACGGAGTGTTGCTCGACCTTGGAGTTTCATCCTATCAGCTCGACACGGCGGAGAGAGGATTTTCCTACAGTGCCGATGCGCCGCTCGATATGAGAATGGACAACAGATGTAGCCTCAGCGCGTATGAGGTCGTCAACAGCTATTCCGAGCAGGAGCTGAAACGCATACTTTACGATTACGGCGAGGAGAGATTTGCTCCCGCGATCGCATCCGCGATAGTGAAGAGAAGAGAGAGCCGCCCGATAGAGACGACGGCGGAGCTTTCCGATATAATCAAATACGCAATTCCGCCCGCGGCACGCGAGGGCGGTCACCATCCCGCAAAGCGAAGCTTTCAGGCGATACGTATCGAGGTCAACCGCGAGCTCGACGTTATCGAGCCTGCGATCAGGGAAGCTGTCGAGATGCTAAGATCGGGAGGAAGGATAGCGATAATAACCTTCCACTCGCTTGAGGACAGGATAGTCAAGCAGGCATTCGCCTCACTTGCATCGGGCTGCACCTGCCCCAAGGACTTCCCGATATGCGTTTGCGGAAATAAGCCGAAGGTAAGGCTGGTAAACAGAAAGCCGATACTTCCGAGTAAGGCGGAGCTCGAAGAGAATCCGCGTTCAAGGAGCGCAAAGCTCAGAGTTGCAGAGAAGATATAAGAATTTTAGGATATAGATACGAACAAAAGTGGAGGGAAAGAGAAAAATGGCTGTTGAACATATGAACGATTCTTACGACCGTTGTATTGCGGAGCTTCGCAATCGCTATCGCGGCAGAGCTGTCTCGGGAAACATCAGGAACGAGGCTGCGTTGCTTGAGAAGCGAATCGAGCAGCAAGAATCTGAGCTTCAATCCTATATTCTCTTTGACTCCCAGTCCAAGATCGCGGATACATACAGAAGCGGCGAGTACAACGGAAGTAAGTATATGACCTCTGACGATTTCGTTCGCTATTTCAAGAGCCGCAGAGCCTTCTATATGCCAAAGGTCCAGACCTCTGAGGAAGCAAAAGCGGAGGACGTAAGAAATTCCGCAGTTCCCCAGAGAAGAAACGGAGCTTCTTCTACGAGTCCCGCTGAGTCGGGCTCAAAGGAGGGACACATAGAAAGACTGCTGTCGGTAGGTAAGGAGCTCTTTTTAAAATGGATCCCGATAGAGAGAAGAGAGGGCAGAAGCGAGAGCCGTCAGGCGCGCTTCCCGATCCCCGTGCTTGCAAGCATGGCGGCATTCGTCATCTCAATGACGCTTATCGTTGGCGGCTCGGTAATGGTTGGTGAGGCTACCGCAGAGGTAGGCAAGCTCAATTCCGAGATCGCGTCCCTTGAGGCAAGACAGTCCGATCTTGAAGGCAAGCTCGACCTCAAGTACACGGTTGACCAGATAGAAGCCGACGCCAAGGAGCTCGGTATGGTCAAGCGTCAATATGCTGACAGCGAATTTATCACTATAGAAAACGACGGTGAAATAGAGATATTTGACGACTGTGAAGAGAAAAATCTCGGTCTCTTCTCGCTTCTGTCTGCATTCGGTATCGATCCTCGCGACTGATACCGCATAAAGACGGGCGCTCGGTCATATCATATAAGGGATAACGAAGCAAAACACGAGCAAAGGAGATAATTATGGATGACCGCGCGATGAAGTCAAAAGCCCTGAAGCGTTCCGCGTTCCTCGGCTTTGCGGTTCTTGCTGTGTTTGTGGTGTTGCTTTTTAGAATACTGATAATACAGACCTTCAGCTTTGAGAAGTATCAGACAAAGGTCATAAATCAGATCACGACCGCCTCGTCCGTTCCCGCAAACAGAGGAAAGATATACGATCGCAACGGAAACGTTCTTGCGACCAACATAACTACCTACCGCCTTTTCATCTCTCCGTCGAGCATCGCCTCGGCAGAAGAAGAGGAGAATAAGCCCTATTCCGATCTTATCGCGAAAGGACTTGCGAGCCTCGTTGAAGGTGTTGAATACGATTTTGTCTACAAGCAGGCGACAGAATACACAAAATATCTCGACCGTACGATCGCACGAAAGGTGCAAGAAAATAAGGCGGACGAGATAAGAGAATTTATCGGGGAATACGAGCTTGAGGATATGATATACCTCGAGGCGCAGAGCACGCGCTATTATCCCGCGGATGCGCTCGCTTCTCACATTCTCGGCTTTACCGATAGCGACGGAGTCGGACTTTACGGGCTCGAGCTTCAGCACGATGAATATCTCCGCGGCGTTGACGGATACTATATCAAGGCGCGAGACTCTTACGGCAACGAAATGCCTTTTGAGTATTCGAGCTACATTGATGCGATCGACGGCTACAACCTCACGACAACTATCGACAGCACGGTGCAGAGCTTTCTTGAAGAGGAGCTTGCGGCGACTGTTGAAAAGCATAACGTAACCAACCGCGCGTGCGGTATAGTAATGGACGTAAATACGGGCGCGATACTCGCTATGGCGGTCTCCTCGCCCTTTGATCTTAACGATCCCTGGCAGCTCGACGAGACTTCACAGTCAAGGCTTGAAAAGCTTGTTGAGGAAGGCTTCGACGAGAAGAGCGACGAGTATAACGATCTCTCGCGAGAGCTTCTGACTACGATGTGGTCAAACAAGGCGGTGACCGAGAGCTATATTCCCGGATCGACCTTTAAGATAATAACCTCGTCTATGGCGCTTGAAGAGAAGGTGGTCAGCCTTACCGAGTCGGTAAACTGCCCAGGTCACAAGACTCTCTTCGGGCATACCATCCACTGCCACGAAACCAAGGGACACGGAGATCTCTCCTTCCCGCAAGGACTTCAGCAATCCTGTAACGTCTGGTTTATGACTCTCGGTGAGAGGATCGGAGTTGAGAGATATCAGGATTACGTGGAAATTTTCGGATATAACGATAAGACCGGAATAGATCTTCCCGGTGAGGGAAACAGTATTTTTGCATCTCAGATGACAGAGCTTGATCTCGCGATCTACGCGTTCGGTCAGAACTTCACAGTCACTCCCATTCAGCAGATCACTGCAGTTTCCTCTGTGGCTAACGGCGGTGTGCTCCTCTCGCCTTATCTCGTTGAGAAGATAAGCGATAACGCGGGTAACGTGATATATGCACACGAGACCGAACAGAAGAGAGAGACTATCAGCGAGGATACCTGCAAGGTGATCTCGCAGATACTCGAAGAGGGTGTTTCGGGCGACGGCGGTGCAAAAAACGCTTACGTTGCGGGCTACAGAGTTGCGGCAAAAACGGGTACTTCCGAGAAAAAGGAAAGAGAATGCCCCAAGTGTGGCTCGACGGGTGTGCCGAAAACGGTTGGTGAAGACGAGATAGTGTACGTTTGCAGTATCTGCAAATTTACCGCCGACGTTGACGATTTCCCAGTGAGTGAGAAATATATCTGCTCGACGGTCGCATATGCGCCTGCGGACGATCCGCAGATAGCAGTGCTCATTATGGTCGACGAGCCTACTCGTGGCTCGCTTTACGGATCTACCGTTGCCGCACCCTACGTGCGCAACGTGCTCAAAAACTCTCTTCCGTATCTGGGTGTAGAGGCACGCTATACAGAAGAGGAGCTTGCAAAGATGAGAATCAAGGTCGCAAGCTATAAAAATCGAAGCGTAGAGGGCGCAATATCCTCTATTACAAACGCAGGACTTCGCTATAAGGTGGTCGGTCAGGGTGAGTACGTGACCTCACAGCTCCCCGAGGCAGGAACATATATCGAAGAAGCGTCGGGCACTATCGTGCTTTACGCAGGCAGCAGTCCGAGTGAAACCGTCACGGTTCCGGATCTGCGCGGAATGGTTGCCGCAACGGCAAATCAGGCGCTTATAAATCTTAATCTGAATGTCAGAATTGAAGGTGCAGACAGCTATCTGTCGGGCACGGGATACAAGGTAGTCACGCAGTCGGTCGCTCCGGGCGAGAAGGTCGCTCCGGGAACGGTCGTAACGCTTACCTTTAAAAAGAGCGGCTCGTAAGTGAGCACCTCGGAAGTGAAAGGGTAATTTCATTTTTCGGGGGGAACTATGACCTTTTACGAGCTGATGAGCCGCGCGGGGCTCGAATGTCCGCGAGAGCTTTACGACAGAGAGGTGTCAGGTATCGTCACCGACTCGCGCAAAGCAACCCAAAATTGTATTTTTGTCTGCCTTCGCGGAAGCCGATATGACGGACACGATCATATAGAGCAAGCGATAGAGGCAGGCGCCGCGGTTATAGTAGCAGAGAACGTGCGTGGTGTACGTGAGGGTGGTGCCGCATTAACTTTTGTTGATAACACGAGACTTTGTGCTTCTTTGCTCTATAACGAATGGTTCGGACGTCCGAGCGACGATCTGACAATAATCGGAGTCACGGGGACTAACGGAAAGACCTCGGTGACCAATATGCTGAACGCTGTGTTCAGCGGCGCGGGATATCCTTGCGCTACGGTAGGAACTCTCGGAATATATTCGAGAGGGAAGAGACTCGACGGCACGGAGCTGTCGGTGTCAAATATGACCACACCTGACCCCGAAACACTTTACGGCGCGCTTGCGCAGATGCGAAGCGACGGAGTGCGTTACGTCTTTATGGAGGTCAGCTCGCACGCACTCGTGCAGTGCAGGACCGACGCGATCAGCTTTGATTGCGCGGTGTTTACAAATCTGAGTGAAGAGCATCTCGATCTCCACGGAGATATGGAGAGCTATTACAAAGCAAAAGAAAAACTGTTTTTGCAGAGCCGCCGAGCAGTCGTGAATATTGACGACGCGGCGGGGTGGCGCCTCTTTCGCTCTTTGCGGATGGACGCAGACCTCAAAAAAAGCTGTTCTGCACACACAGGGGACTTTTGCGCACTTTTTGACTCGCACAGATGCGCGGGAGAGCTTCTCTACCGCGTCCTTGAGGGTGAGCGCGAGTATGAGATCTCGCTGCCGAGCCTTTCGGGAGAATTTCAGGTGATGAACTCACTTGAAGCGATCGCGGTCGCGCGGATGTACGGGATATCGCCCGAGAGTATTTCTTCCTCGCTTGCTTCTATGAGCGGAGTGAAGGGAAGAATGGAGCGCGTGGTCGCTCATAAGGATCAGAAGATAGATATTTTTATAGATTACGCACATACGCCCGACGCGCTTGAAAGACTTCTTGTCAGCGCAAAAGCGTTGAAGCGTGACGTAAAATCGAAAATAGTGCTGCTCTTTGGTTGCGGAGGGGAGCGCGACAGAGGAAAACGGCGGATCATGGGGCAGGTCGCTTCTCGCCTTGCCGATCTTGTTGTCGTCACCTCTGATAACTCGCGCGGAGAAGATCCGAACGGGATAATCAGAGAAATACTTGGCGGAATAGATAAGGAAAAGCCGTACGTCGTCATTCCCGACCGCAAGGAAGCGATCGATAGGGCGATACGGGAATATACTGATGAGGGCGATCTCTTGTTGCTTGCGGGAAAAGGACACGAGTGCTATGAGATCGACCGCGACGGGGTGCGCGCTTTTGACGAGCGAGAGATCGTCAGAGGTGCACTTACACGACTTTATGATTGAGCGATTATTATGAAAGGACGAAAGAGATGAAGGTTAACGTTGGTTGTAACGTACTGACAATGAACGAGCTTGCGGATATCTGCGGCGGAATGCTCTGCTTTTCGCGCGGCGAGACTAACCGTAACGTACCCTTCCGCTCTGTCTGCACCGATTCGCGTGAGGCAGAGAAGGACGCTCTTTTCGTTGCGCTCGGCGGTGCACGTGTCGACGGTCACGACTATATAAATGCGGCTCTCTCGCTTGGCGGTGAATGCGTTCTTTGCGAGCGCATACCCGATTCGGTTTCTCTCGCGGACAAAAAATACGTTGCTCTTATCGTCGAGGATACTCTGCACGCGATCGGCGATCTTGCAAAGGCTTACGACCGCAGACTGAACAGCAAGAAGATCGCTATCACGGGAAGCGTGGGCAAGACGACCACAAAGGAATTTGTGGCGGCGGTGCTTGCCGAAAATCTCAGACTCCATAAGACCGAGGGCAACTACAACAGTACCATCGGAATGCCGCTCTCTATGCTCACAATGCGCAACGAGACAGAGGTCTCGGTGCTCGAGATGGGAATGAGCAACTTTGGAGAGATAGAATATCTTTCGAATATAGCCGAGCCCGACGTGGCGATCATCACCAATATCGGCAGCTCGCATATGGAATATCTCGGCACGCGTGAGAATATCTGCCGCGCGAAGCTTGAGGTGGTCAGCGGACTCAAGAAGGACGGAATTCTCCTGCTCAACGGAGACGAACCGCTCCTGCGCGGTCGCGAGGAGCTTGGCGATAACGCCTTCTTCGTCGGATTTGCGCGCGATTGCCATTTCAGAGCGCAGAACGTGCGCTATTCTATGGGCAATACTGTCTTTGATATATCCTACGGTGGAAAGACCGTAGAGAATATAAAAATACCCACGATGGGCAAGCACAACGTGTACGCGGCGTGCTTCGCTTACGCGGTAGGACTCCAGATGGAGCTTTCCGACGAGGTCATCAAGCGCGGACTTGCGAACTTCAGACCTATCGGAATGCGCCAGAATATCTACCAGATCGGTGACGTTACCGTCATCGAGGATTGCTACAACGCGGCTCCCGAATCTATGAAGGCGGCTATCGACGTTTTGCGCGAGGTCGTGCTTCAGAAGGACGAGGGCAGAATGATAGCTCTCCTTGGAGATATGTATGAGCTTGGTGTCGGCGCAAAGCGTTTTCACGAGGAGGTCGGAATGGAATTTGCACGCAAGGGCGGTGCAGAGCTGTTCACCTTCGGAGAGCTCGCGGATATGATCGCGGGCGGTGCGATGCTCGGCGGTATGCCTATCGCTAACATCTTCTGTAACAGAAACGTATCTCAGCCCGAGGTATCTGCGGAAATGCTTCTTCGTGAGCTTCGCCGCGGAGACACCCTTCTTGTCAAGGCAAGCAGAGGCGCGGCGGCAGAGAGAGTTTTGCGTTACCTTGAAGAACATCGCGAAAGACTTTGCGTTCAGGATAAGAATATTAACGGAGTCTTTTGAGAATGTTTGAAGAACTTTTGATTGAATCTATCATAGCGGGTGTGTCGTCGTTCGCATTGACGGCGGTGCTTTCCCGCTGTATCATCCCTATTCTGGTCGCCAGAAAGGCGGGCCAACCGATAAGAAAAGAGGGTCCAAAATCGCATTTTTCCAAGCAGGGCACTCCAACTATGGGCGGAATAGCTTTTATTATGGCCATAGCGATAGTCCTCACGGGAATGACGATTTGGTACGCAGTCTCGGCAAAGCAAGCTGAGCTGATCCCGATGGCGTTAACAATGGCACTTGCCGTTATGAACGGTATGGTGGGCTTTGTTGATGATTATCGAAAGCTTATCAAAAAGGATAACGAAGGGCTCAAGGCGGGACAAAAATTCTCGCTCCAGGTCCTAACCGCGATCGTCTATGTCTTTTTGCTTAAGTTTCTCGGTCACATCGACACAGTTCTGCATATACCCTTCACGCAGATCGAGGTCGAGCTTGGTATAGTTTACTATGTTTTTGCCGTGATCCTCGTAGTAGGTATTGTCAATAGCGTTAACCTCACAGATGGGCTTGACGGGCTTGCAAGCACTGTTACGCTCGTTGTTGCCGTATTCTTTGCGGCTGTCGCTTTGACGACTCTTGTGCCCTCTCTCGGTCTTATCTCAGCCTGCCTTATAGGCGCCATGTGCGGATTTCTTATATACAACCACCATCCCGCTAAGGTGTTTATGGGGGACACAGGCTCGCTCTTCCTTGGCGGAGCGGTGGTTGGTTGCGCATTTATCATCAACGAGCCGATGATAATTCTGATTGCGGGCGGCATTTATGTTTTTGAAGCTCTGTCTGTTATATTGCAGGTATTCTGGTTCAAAACGTTCCACAAGCGTATCTTCAAGTGCGCGCCCGTTCACCATCATTTCGAACAGTGCGGATGGTCTGAAGTTAAGGTAGTATGCGTGTTCTCCTGCGTGACCGTGCTCCTTTGCGCGATCGCGTGGTTTGGAATATAATAAATAATTTCGTGGGGAGGTATTGGTTTTGGAAGAAAAGAACGAAAATCAAAATCTGCCCACGGATTTTTTCTCCGAGAAAGATGCAAAGAAAAATAAAGGACTGAAAATGCGCGTTACAAGCGCGCTTGAGAAAAGAAAAGAGAAGGCGGAGCGAGACGATATCCTCTACGCTCCGCTCAAGGAAGAGCCCAAGGACGAGACCGCTCCGCTCCACAAGGGAAGCATAGATATGTGGTTCTTGCTCTGGACGCTTCTTCTGCTTTGCTTCGGAGTCGTTATGTCTTATAGCGCGAGCGCATTTTACGCTCAGGATATGTACGATAGCTCAATGCATTTCTTCTGGCGTTACATAATATTCACGCTCGTCGCGGCAGTTATTGCCGTGTTCTTTGTAATATATGCAAGACCGTGGTTCTGGAAGGCTTTCGGAATTGCCGCTTATGCAGGCTCGGTCGTTCTGCTGATAATCGTTCGTATAGCAGGCCACGAGGGCGGCGGTGCGGAGAGATGGATAGATCTCGGATTTATCACCATCCAGCCCTCAGAGATCGCAAAGATGGCAGTCGTAATGGTACTTGCGCTCTACCTCTCGAAATACGAAAAAGAGGTAAATTCAACTCATAAATTCGGCGGAAGCTTCAAACACGGATTTTTCGTGCCTATGATCATCATAGGAATTCTCTGCGGTCTGGTCGCTCTACAGCCTCACCTCTCAGGACTTATAATCATCGGTATGATCGGTGTGGCTGTAATGTTCCTCGGTGGCACGCGCCTCAGATGGCTTATCGCGCTCGTCGGTATCATCGGCGTGGCGGGAATTATTTTTATCTCCTTTTTTGGATACACTATGGAGCGAATCGAGATCTGGCTCCACATCGAAGAGATGGACCCGCTCGGTCAGGCTTGGCAGACGCTTCAAGGACTTTATGCAATAGGTTCGGGTGGCTTCTTCGGTCTCGGACTCGGAAGCAGCCGACAGAAATACGGTTACGTATCCCAGCCTCAGAATGACTTTATATTCACCATCATATGCGAAGAGCTTGGTTTTGTCGGTGCATTTGCGCTTATGTTCCTTTTCGTGCTTCTTATCTGGAGAGGCATCAAGATCGGTCAGAACGCGCCCGACAAGTTCTGCGCGCTTACGGTCTGGGGACTTACGTTCAAGATCGCGCTTCAGGTGCTTATGAATATAGCGGTCGTAACCAATTCAATGCCTAACACGGGTATCTCGCTGCCCTTTTTCAGCGCGGGAGGAACCTCTCAGATATTGCAGATATTTGAGATAGGAATTATTCTTTCGATATCAAGATTTTCAAGTATTAAAAAATAGATCGTCAGGGGGAGAGTATGAGAGTATTATTCAGCGGCGGCGGAACGGGAGGACACATCAACCCCGCGCTCGCTATGGCGGACATTATCAAAATGAATATCCCGGACGCAGAGATCGCGTTCGTCGGAACCCCTAAGGGAATGGAGAATTCTCTTATCCCTCAGGCAGGATATAAGCTTTATCACGTGGAGGTCGAGGGAATAAGACGCTCATTCTCGCCCGAGAATTTCAGAGCGCTTTACTTGGCACTCACCTCGCCTGCAAAGGCAAAGAAGATCATAAAGGAGTTTGCGCCCGACATCGTTATCGGCACGGGCGGATACGTCTGCTGGCCTGCGCTCAAGGCGGCGGCAGACCTCGGAATACCTACAATGCTCCACGAATCCAACGCGCTTCCCGGTATGGCTGTGCGCAAGCTGCAGAACGAGGTCGACCTTATTATGACCAACTTCGAGAGCACAAAGGAGAAGCTCTCTCCCGAGGCTAAGGTGATAAACGTAGGAAATCCGCTTCGCAGTGCCTGCACGACCTACACAAAGGCTGAGGCGCGCAAGAAGCTCGGCATTGACGACTCTGTTGACCTTGTGACTCTTTCGTTCGGCGGAAGCCTCGGCGCGCAGGAACTCAACCGCGCGGCATGCGAGATGATGTCTCATTTTGCTCGCGAGGGCAAGCAGAACGTAAGATGCTACCACGTTGGCGGAAAGCGTCACTATGAGAACGCGTGCAACTTCTTTGCGGCGTACGGACTTGAGAGAGACGATCGCTTCGTGCTTATGGAATACACCTCTGAGCTCCCCGTGTATATGGCGGCGGCTGATATCGTTATCTGCCGAGCAGGCGCGATGACGCTGACCGAGATCGCTAAGATGGGCAAGGCGGCGATAATCATTCCGTCTCCCAACGTAGTGGATAACCACCAATACAAGAACGCAAAGGTGCTTGCCGACGAGGGCGCGGCGGTGCTTATATGCGAGTACGAGATGAGCGAGGAAGGCGAGAGCAAGATCTGTCAGGCTGTCGACAAGATCCGCTCTGACGCGGGGTATCGCTCTGCTATGGAGGAAAAGATACGCACTTTTGCAAAGGATGACGTTGAGAAGAGAATATTTGATGCGATAATCGAGCTCACCGAGAGCAAGAAAAAATAAGAGACGAAATTAAGGATATAGAAATGCGAAAAGACGAAACGAGAAGAAAGATCAAAGCCTTTATACTCAGTAAGCAGTTTTTCATCGCGCTTATGGCGCTGATGAGTCTGTTGGCGTTGATATCTCTCGCTCTCGTCTTTTCTCGTTTTATCGGAGTCGGCAAGTTTGAGATCAAGGGTGAGACGGACTATAAGCTCAGCGAGCTGATAAGCAAGTCGGGTATCCGCAAGGGAGATATGATGTCGAGTGTCAGCGAGAGCGAAGCAGAGAAGATACTGCTTGAAAAATGCCCGTATCTCAAGAGTGTAAAGGTCAAGAAGAAATTTCCCAATAAGATATGCTTCGAGGTCGAGGAGCGAGTACTCGGCTGGTACTTGGAGGTCAGTGAGGACTACTACGCGCTTGACTACGATCTGCTCGTGTTGCTCGAGACATATGATGAGGAGTCACTTAAGGAGAGAGGACTTACCAAGCTCGTGCTTCCCGAGATCGAGAGCGTGATCTGCGATAAACTGCCCGAGTTTGGACGTGACGACGAGCAGCTCATACGCGAGACGCTGAAGATAATCGACAGCTTCCGTACAAACGGTATAAAATCGAGACTTACATATCTCGATCTTTCCAACAGATTTGAGATAAAGCTCACGATCGACGGCGAGTTTGACGTAAATCTCGGAGATATGGGGGATATAGATACCAAACTCGCAACCGTGACCGAGACGATATCGAAGGCGATCGCAAGCGGATTTGTGGGAGGAGAGATAAATATGATAACCCCCACGACCTGCAGCTTCAGAGGCGAATTTCCCGCCCCCGAAGAGCCTACAGATAGCGCGGGCGAGAGCAAGCAAGAGGCTGAGTAGAGCCGTGTGGCGCATTTTGCCGTATTTTGCGTAAAATATTTGTAAAATTACGATTAAATTTTCAAAAAACTATTGCAAAAAACGCCAAAATATATTATTATATTATATATAGTTATTATTATGGAACGCGATACAAATTGATTTTTTGGAGGATGTTAAAATGACTTTTGAACACGATGACAGCTGCGAGAGCGGCGTATGTATAAAGGTAGTAGGCGTCGGCGGCGGCGGAAATAATGCTGTTAACCGTATGATCTCGTCTAATGTTCGCGGAGTTGAGTTTATTTCGATAAACACCGACAGACAGGCACTCAAGAATTCTCTCGCACCCAATCAGGTGGTTATCGGCGAGAAGATCACCAAGGGATTTGGCGCAGGCGCTAACCCCAACATCGGTGCAAGAGCTGCTGAGGAGTCTCTTGACGATATCAAGAACGCGCTTGCAGGCGCGGATATGGTCTTCGTTACCGCAGGTATGGGCGGCGGAACCGGAACGGGTGCTGCTCCCGTAGTCGCTAAGGTTGCGCACGAGATGGACGTACTTACCGTTGGTATCGTTACCAAGCCTTTTGCTTTCGAGGGAAAGAGAAGAATGGATCAGGCAGTCGAGGGTATTGAGGAATTCTCTCAGTACGTTGACTCGCTCGTGGTTATCCCCAACGAGAGACTCAAGCTCGTTTCCGACAGCAGAATCACACTCTTCAACGCTTTCTCCGAGGCAGACGACGTGCTTCGCAGAGGTGTGCAGAGCATTTCTGAGCTTATCAACGTAACTGGATTTATCAACCTTGACTTTGCAGACGTTACCGCAATTATGGCTCATTCCGGACTTGCACATATGGGTATCGGCAGCGCTACCGGTAAGGATAAGGCAGAGGTTGCCGCAAGAATGGCTATCTCCAGCCCGCTTCTTGAGACCTCTATCAAGGGCGCGACCGGCGTTATCATCAGCTTCTCGGTATCTCCCGACGTAGGACTCGAGGATATCGACCTCGCATCGACTATGGTAAGCAACGAGTGCAATCCCGATGCTAACGTTATCTTCGGTGTGGCTTTCGACGAGTCTCTCGAGGACGAGATGCGAATTACCATCATCGCAACCGGCTTTACCGCTGAGTCCAATAAGGGTATTGCACCCAAGGTCGAAGCTCCCAAGGCGGAGCCTGCAAAGGCTGAGGCGCCCAAGAAGGCAGAGCCTGCTACCAAGGCAGAGCCCGCGCCTGCAAAGGAGACGACCAAGAAGCCCGCATCCGACGAGCTTGATCTTGACGATCTCTTTGGAGATATATTCTAATAGAATAACACTATGAGCAGGAGAAATCTTCTCCTGCTCATTCTTTTTGAAAAAATAAGTAAAAATTTTATGAAAACTATTGCAAAATGGCGAAAAATATATTATGATATAGGTGAGAGAATTTTTCTGTAACGGAGGACGTAATATGAATTTTGAACACGGCGGAAATAAAGAATACGGAGTTGACATCAGAGTAGTAGGAGTCGGCGGCGGCGGCAGCAACGCAGTCAATAGAATGATCGCGTCGGGACTTCAGGGCGTTGAGTTTATCGCTATCAATACAGACAAGCAGGCTCTTCGCAAATCTACTGCTCCCACACAGCTCGCGATCGGCGAGAAGATAACCAACGGCTTTGGTGCAGGCTCTAACCCCGAGATCGGTAAGAGAGCCGCAGACGAGGCTTACAATGAGATAAAGCAGCTCCTTTCGGGCGCAGATATGGTCTTCCTCACCGCAGGTATGGGCGGCGGAACGGGCACGGGCGCGACACCTATCGTCGCTAAGGCGGCAAGAGAGATGGATATCCTCACCGTCGGCGTTGTGACCACTCCTTTCTCGTTCGAGGGTAAGAGAAGAAAGGATCAGGCACTTGAGGGTATTGAGGAGATCAGCCAGTACGTAGACTCGCTCGTAGTCATCCCCAATGATAGACTCAAGCTGGTATCCGACGCGCGCATCACGCTCGCAAACGCATTCTCTGAGGCAGACGACGTGCTTCGCAGAGGTGTGCAGAGTATCTCTGACCTAATCAACGTTCCCGGATTTATCAATATAGACTTTGCTGACGTTACCTCGGTCCTTGCTGACTCGGGTGTTGCTTATATGGGTATGGGCCGCGCTAACGGCAAGGATAAGGCTCAGGTTGCGGCTAATATGGCTATCACCAGCCCGCTTCTCGAGACCTCTATCAAGGGCGCAAAGGGCGTTATCATCAGCATTTCCGCGTCTGCTGACGTAGGACTTGAGGACGTTGATCTCGCATCTACTATGATCGCAAACGAGTGCAACCCCGATGCAAGCGTAATCTGGGGCGTTGCGTTCGATCCCGCACTCGAGGACGAGATGAGAATTACTATCATCGCCGCTAACTTCGAGGACGAGGCAAGCGAGGCTACCGTTGAGGTGGTTGAAGAAGTCAAGGAAGAGCCGGTCGCTCCCAAAAAGAGCGAGGACGATTTCTTTGACGGAATGTTCTAAACATATAAAAAAGAAGTGCGCGAGCACTTCTTTTTTATTTTATAACGTCTATTTTGTCAATTCCGTAATAGAGCATCAGCTCGATCGCGCGCTCTGTGATGATCTCGCCGCTCATTACCACGGAAACTGCGGGTGGGCAGGAGACAGTGGGAGACGCGCAGATGCGGTTCGCGGCATTCTTTGTGCTGATCTTCTCGCTCGGCAAGAAGATCGCGTCGCGTATGCTCAGCGCACGTGTTGCGATCTCGGGAGCGGGAATGTTTGTCGGTGTGCTCTCTCTTACCTCGAGCGTTGAGAGTGCGCGCTCAAGCCTTTCAAAGTCGCGCTCCTCAAGCGAGGGAGTCGCCATAAGAACGATCGCGTCGCGATCGCAGAATTCGGGCTCGATGCCGTGATCTCGCAGTATTTTTTTTAGCTCGTCGCCGCCGTAGCCACAGCTATCGCGCGTCAGCACGAGCTTTAGCGGCTCGGTCTCCTTTGCGCAGATACCTCGCTCGGCGAGCGCGGACTTTATCTTATCAAGCCTTGCGATACAAGCCGCGAGCTCCTCGCGGTAGCCGCCCGAAAGATAGGAATTACACAGATCGAGCGACTGTAATATCAGATAGGACGGGCTGGTCGAAGCAAAGAGCGCGAGCGCACTTCTGACCTCATCCTTGTCAGCGTCAAAGCTATCCGCGATATGCAGATATGCGCCGCCCGTCAGCACGGGGAAGGTTTTGTGCGCCGAGTCGCAGCACATATGTGCGCCGAGCGCTATCGGGTGCATTGACGGCTCGCAGAAGCCGAGATACGCGCCGTGCGCGTTGTCGACGAGCAGGGGCAGGGAATAACGCTTGCAGACCTCGGAAAGTCCTTTCACGTCGGCGATATTACCAAGATAATCGGGTGAGGTCAGATAGACCGCGTCGGGCAGACGATCGGCAGTGGCAAGTGCGCGCTCAAGCTCCTCAGGCGCGATATTACACTCGCAGAGGTGCGAGAACTCCTTAGGATAGAGCCACTCCGCGTCAATATCGAGAAGCGCGCAGGCATAGATAAACGCCTTGTGCACGTTTCTCGCGGCAAGAACGGTTGTGCGCTTGCCCGTGGGCGTTCTTTTCTTTATCAGCGCGAGCATCGCCTTGATAGCGAGGCTTGAGCCCTCGGTCGAATAAAAGCTGTGCTTCGTGCCAAAGAGAGCCGATGCGTTGCTCTCGCTCTCGTCGATTATGCCGTCGGCGGAATAAAGCACGTCCGCGCCGTCGATCTCGGTGATGTCAAGGCTCTCACAGCCAAGAATAGCCTTGCCCTTGTGACCGGGCATATGAAAGCGCGAGATATCGCGCGTAGCGTAATTTTTAACGAAATCCGCGATCGGAGTCGTCATATCAGTCCTCCGACTCGGCTACCTGCATCATAACGGCACATTCTATGCGCTTCTTGAAGAGCTCACAGCCGTACTTGTAAACGCCCGTGATACTTCCCGTAGCGTGATAGGAGTTTGCGGCGCAACCGCCCGAGCAATAAAGTCTTGCCCAGCAGTCCTTGCATTCCTCTCTTGCGTATGCGTTGCAGGAGCGGAAGCCGTCCTGAATTTCGGTGTTTGTAATTCCGTCGTAAATATTGCCGAGGCTGTACTTGGAGTCGCCGACGAACTGATGGCAGGGGAAGAGCTCTCCCCACGGTGTAACTGCCATATATTCGGTACCCGATCCACAGCCGGTAATTCTCTTATAGATGCAAGGACCGTTCTTGAGGTCGAGCATATAGTGATAGAATGTGAAGGGTCGACCTTCCTTCTTTCTCTTGAGCATCTCCTTGGCGAGAATTTCATACTGCTCGAATATCTTGGGCATATCCTCCTCGGTCAGCGCGTAAGGATCGTCGGGCGGGCAGACTACGGGCTCCATACTGAGCTCGGTAAAGCCGAGGTCAGCCATATGGAAAAGATCGTTTGTAAAGTCAACGTTGTTGTGCGTAAAGGTGCCGCGAACGTAGTAATTCTTGCCCTCGCGCGCTTCTACAAGCTTCTGGAACTTTGGAACGATCTTATCGTAGCTTCCGTTGCCTGCATAGTCACGGCGGAAGTGGTCGTTGACTTCCTTTCGTCCGTCAAGGCTGAGCACCACGTTGCTCATCTCTTTGTTGAGGAAGTCGATCACCTCGTCGTCGATAAGCATTCCGTTTGTGGTCAGCGTGAAGCGGAAGTTCTTGTTGTGCTGCTTTTCAATGCTTCTCGCGTATGCAACGAGCTGCTTTACTACGTCCCAATTCATCAGCGGCTCGCCGCCGAAGAAGTCGACCTCAAGGTTGTGGCGCGTGCCCGAATGCTCGATAAGGAAATCGAATGCGCGCTTGCCGACCTCAAAGCTCATCAGCGCGCGGTCGCCCTGATACTTGCCCTGACTTGCAAAGCAGTAGGAGCAGTTGAGATTGCAGGTGTGAGCTACGTGCAGGCAAAGAGCCTTGATGACCTTGCTGTTGTTCTTGTAATTGCAGGCAAGGCTTTCGTACTCGTCGACAGAGAAGAGCTTGCCTGCCGCCTCGAGTGCCGCAATATCGTCAAGGCACTCGTAGACCTCGGCTTCGTTTACGTCGTCGAGGTGGGAATAACGCTCGAGGATAGTCTTAACTATCTGCTCGGGCGTGTGAGTCTTATACATTTCGATAATATCGTAAGCGACCTCGTCGACGGTATGTACCGATCCGCTTGCTGTGTCGAGCACGATATTGTATCCGTTAAGCTTATACTGATGTACCATAATTACTCCATTTTTAAAATTAAAACGCTGTCTTTTGAGTAAGACAGCGTTTTATTGATTTCAAGGAAAATTACTTGTTTTCCTTGTTCTCGCACTGCTGGTTTGCAACGCCGCAAGAAGTCTTGCAAGCGGACTGGCAAGAGGTCTGGCATTCGCCGCAACCACCGTTCTGAACGGTCTTAGCGATATCTTTAGTTTCAACAGTCTTGATTCTGCTCATTGTTATAGTCCTCCGTGTAGGGATTTTTTACTTTAATAAGTATATCACAATAAATTTACTTTGTCAATAGAATTCCTGAAAATGAAGTGTATTTTTGCAAAAAAGCTTATTCTTCGCCTTCATCCTCGTAGGCTTTTATGCCCTGCATCTTGCCGAATTCGCGATATCCGTCTATTCCGCCGCGCTGTATCGCACCGAAAATGCGGTAGCGCAGACCTTTGTTTTCTTTCTCGAGAGACATAAGCAGCTTTTTCATTTCCTCACGCTCGGTGTTACCGTCGGCGGGGCAGGTGGACTTTACTACGGGAAGCTCGGTGCGTGACGCGAAGTAGCGCACATCCTTCTCGGGCATATATATCATCGGTCTGATGAGCGTGATGCCTGTGTTCGAGAGGAAGGTCACGGGCTGGAAGCAACCGAGTCTGCCCTCGTAGAAGAGATTGAGCATAAAGGTCTCGACCACGTCGTCAAAGTGATGACCGAGAGCGACCTTGTTGCATCCGATGTCTCTCGCAAATCCGTATAGCGCGCCGCGGCGCATCTTCGCGCAGAGCGAGCAGGGGTTCTTCTCCTTGCGGACGTCGAATATTATTTTTGATATCTGCGTGGGCACTACCTTGTATTCAACTCCAAGCTCCTCGCAGAATTTCGCGATAGGCGAGAGATCCATTCCCTCAAAGCCCATATCGACGGTCACGGCGCAAAGCTCGAATTTTTTTGGATAGAAGCGTTGCAGGGAAGCCATAGCGGCGAGCAGAGTGAGTGAATCCTTGCCTGCCGAGACTCCGACCGCTATCCTGTCTCCGTCCTCTATCATACCGTAGTCGTCAACGGCGCGTCTGACGAAGCTCAGAACTCTTTTGATGTTTTCCATATATTTATATTTCCTCGGTTCAGTCAAATGAAAGGGTATCGTATATCCTCTGCGCCTCGGGCGAGAGGGCAGAGTGGTCGCCGTCCGCGTGGAGTATGAGCGGAGCGGTGAGACTCATTCCAGGTGCGCCGCCTTTAGTTGCCGAGACCAGCACCATAGATGGCGCGCTCTTCGAGTCGGCGCAGACGAATGTCATCACCTTTGGCTCAAGGCGGTTGTCGCGCAGAGCGCAGATAAGGTCGCAGAGTCTGTCAGGTCGCCACACGACGTAGAATTTGCCGCCGTGTTTGAGAGCTCTGTATGCCGCCGCTGAGAAATCCGAAATTCCGCCGCAGACCTCGTGCCGCGCTATATATTTGTAGTCCGACTCGTTGCGCTTTCCGCTGTCGGTCGTCATATAGGGCGGATTGCTGAACACGACGTCGAACTCGCCGTCTGATGCCCTCAGATCGCGCACGTCGCGGCAGATGACCTCGATCTTTCCGTCAAGTCCGTTCAGCTCTGCGTTGCGGCGGGCAAGGACGGCAAAGTCCTCTTGCACTTCAAGCGCACAGATACTCGCAAACTTGTCTTTAGCCGCAAGCAGAAGCGAGATTATTCCCGTGCCTGCGCCAAGCTCGAGCGCGCGACCGCTCTTGCGCGGTTTTATGAAGGAGGCGAGCAGGAACGCATCGGTGCCGAAGGTCAGCCCGTCCTTTTTTTGTATGAGAGTTATCCTTTCGTTGACGGCGTCAAGTCGCTCGCCGTCCTCAAGCATTATGTCCTTCATTCTGCCTCCATCAATAAAAACGAAAGGTTGTTGCAGAGCAACAACCTCGTTATGTACAAAAGAATACTGAATTATTCAGCAGCGGGAGCCTCTACGGGGCAAGCCTCTGCACATGCACCGCACTCGATGCACTCGTCAGCGTTGATCTCGTACTTACCGTCGCCCTCGGTGATTGCACTTACGGGGCAAGCGTCTGCACATGCACCGCAAGCGATGCAAGCGTCGGAAATTTTGTATGCCATGATAAAATACCTCCATATATTTTGGTTTATATATACATTATACCACAATATTAAAAAAATTCAAGAGCAAAGACGAAAATTTTTTAAATATTTTCAAAAAATTTGAGGAAATTTTCTAAAATTTTGGCAAAAAGTAAAAAATAACCTAAAAATGACGATATCTTCTCAAAAAAAGATATTTTGTTTTCTCTCGCCCTCTTGCGACAAAATATTCGCCCACTCTGTGTTAAAATAAGAAAAAGTAAAAGAACACGGAGGTAAAAATGCAAAAGACAAACAGAAATTGCTCTCTTTTTATATCCGAGGACGGTGGGAGCGAGGAGCTTCTTGTCGTGCTCAAGGGCGAGATCGATCATCACAGCGCGGTCTGGGTACGCACCGAGATCGACGAGAAGATAATGCGATACAGACCGTCGCGCACAGTGATGGATCTGTCGGGAATAAGCTTTATGGACAGCTCGGGCATAGGGCTGATAATGGGGCGGCAC
Organism: Clostridia bacterium; assembly: GCA_017935225.1. Classification (GTDB taxonomy): domain Bacteria; phylum Bacillota; class Clostridia; order Oscillospirales; family CAG-272; genus HGM12713. The sequence continues at coordinate 26,372 of JAGBIA010000054.1, forward strand.
ACGAGAATGCAGGCGGTCGGCGGTTTGCTCGTCGTACGCGAGCCTAACGAGCGCATAATGAAGATATTCGAGCTTGCGGGGCTTACGAGAATAGTCAGCGTAGAAAGAGAAAGCAGTAAAAGGAGAGGGAGAGCATGAAAGTAAAAGAACAAAAGAGGAGTTATACCACCGAATGCTACAACGAGATGAAGCTGAGGTTGCCATCGCTGTCGGTCAACGAGGGAATGGCGAGAGCTGCGGTGGCTGCCTTTTGCGCACAGCTCGATCCGACTCCGAGCGAGCTCGCGGACATCAAGTGCGCGGTATCCGAGGCGGTCACCAACTGCATAGTCCACGCGTATCGGGATACGGTGGGCATCATCTACATAAGCGTAAAGCTCTGTGATGGAGGACTCGTCCGCATCGAGATAAAGGACAAAGGGTGCGGAATTGAGGACGTCGAGCTTGCACGCACGCCGCTTTATACCACAGACAGCGCGGGCGAGCGGAGCGGAATGGGCTTTACGGTGATGGAAAGCTTTTGTGATAAGGTGAGGGTATTTTCGGGATGCAAAAAGGGAACTACGGTAACTCTGTTCAAGTTTGTGAAGGGGAAGGAATAAGCGAGCGGATCGATAGCAAATACGGGATCAACCGCAGGCTCATTGAGCTCTCGCAGAGCGGCACGGAGGAAGCCGAGAGCGCGACCGAGCAGATAGTTCTGCTCAACCGCGGACTCGTGCGGAGCATAGCTCTGCGCTTTCGCGAGAGGGGCGTCGAGCTTGAGGATCTGATACAGATAGGCACGATAGGGCTGATAAAGGCGATACGCAGCTTTGATCTTGAGAGAGGCACCTGCTTCTCGACCTATGCCGTGCCGATGATATTCGGAGAGATACGGCGCGCTTTGCGCGACGAAGGACCGATAAAGGTGGGAAGATACTACAAAAAGCTCGGAGTCGAGCTGATGCGCGCAAGGAGCGCGATCTGCGAGAGGGAGGGCAGAGAGCCGAGTGTGCGCGAACTTGCCGATGCGGTGGGAGTCTCGCTTGAAGAGGCGGCGATATCGCTTGACGCGATGAGCCCGATCGCATCACTCTCGGATCTTGTATACGGAGAGGACGACGGAACTGCGCTCGAGGACACGCTTGCAGACTCGGACAGTCTTGACGAGAACGAACGGCTTTTTGATACACTTGCGCTCAGAGAGGCTATTGCCGAGATGCCGAACGAGTGGCAGAAGATAATCGCACTTCGCTACTACCGAAACAAAACTCAACAAGAGGTAGGGCGCGCGCTCGGACTTTCGCAGGTCAAGGTCTCAAGGGAGGAGAAAAAGATCGTGGAATTTCTTCGGGAGAAGATGAAGATATAGTAAATTTGAACAAAATAGCCTAAAATATATAGTTGATTGCGACGGAAATAGAATTTTTTTGACAAATTTATTTTTTTTGCAAAATCGTCTTGAAATTGTCAAGCTTTTGTGGTATATTATAGGGTGGTAAAATAATTGAAAGGTGGACATAAAAATGACCTACAACAAAAAATCCGTTGAAGACATTGAGCTTGCCGGCAAGAGAGTTCTTGTTCGTTGCGACTTCAATGTACCCCTCAAGGACGGTGTTATCACCTCCGACAAGAGAATCGTAGAGGCACTTCCCACTATTAAGTATCTTCTTGAAAAGGGCTGCAAGGTAGTTCTTTGCTCTCATATGGGCAAGCCCCACGCTATCTTCACCGAAGGCTTTGGCCTCACAAAGAAGGAAAAGGCAAAGATCGAGGCTCTTCCCGCAGAAGAGCAGAAGGCAGCAGAGGCAGAGCTTCTCGCTAAGGCTGCTACCGATGACAAGAAGAAATTCACCCTTAAGCCCGTTGCAGTACGTCTTAACGAGCTTCTCGGCGACAAGGTCACCTTCGCTGAGGACATCGTAGGCGAGGATGCAAAGGCAAAGGTTGCAGCTCTCAAGGCAGGCGAGGCAGTTCTCATCGAGAACGTTCGTTTCGACGCAAGAGAGACCAAGAACGGCGCAGACTTCGCTAAGGAGCTCGCTGACTTCGCTGACGTTTACGTAAACGACGCATTCGGCTCTGCACACAGAGCACACGCTTCTACCGCAGGCGTAGCTGCATATCTCCCTGCAGTTTGCGGTTATCTCATTCAGAAGGAGATCGGCGTTATGGGTAAGGCTCTTGCTGATCCCGCTCGTCCCTTCGTTGCTATCCTTGGCGGTGCTAAGGTTTCCGATAAGATCGGCGTTATCAACAACCTTCTTGAGAAGGTCGATACCCTCATCATCGGTGGCGGTATGGCTTACACCTTCTTCAAGGCTGCAGGTCACAGCGTAGGAACCTCTCTCTGTGAGGACGACAAGATCGATCTCGCTAACGAGATGGTTACAAAGGCAGCAGCTAAGGGCGTTAACTTCATGATCCCCGTTGACAACGTTGTTGCAACCGAGTATGATGAGAACGCTGAGTATAAGATCGTTAACTCTGACGATATTCCTGACGGCTGGATGGGTCTTGACATCGGTCCCAACACCCGTGAGCTCTTCGCTAACGCTATCAAGGGCGCAGGCACTGTAGTTTGGAACGGCCCGATGGGTGTTTCCGAGTGGAAGAACTTCGCAGCAGGTACTGAGGCAGTTGCAGCAGCAGTGGCTGATTCGGGCGCAATCTCCATCATTGGCGGCGGTGACTCCGCGGCTGCAGTTGAGAAGCTCGGCTTTGCTTCCAGAATGACTCACATCTCCACCGGTGGTGGCGCTTCTCTCGAGTTCCTCGAGGGTAAGGATCTTCCCGGTATCTCCTGCCTCCTCAACAAGTAATCAAAGGAATAGGTAGATAGAGATGAATACCGCAAAGAGAAGAACAGTTATCGCAGGTAACTGGAAGATGAATATGACTCCCAATAGCGCAAAGGCACTTATTGAGGAGATGAAGCCCCTCGTTGCAGGAAAGGACGCTTGCGACGTAGTTCTCTGCGTTCCCGCAATCGACATTCCCGCTGCAGTTGAGGCTGCAAAGGGCTCTAACATCAAGATCGGCGCTGAGAACGTACACTTCAAGGTTTCGGGCGCATACACCGGCGAGATCTCCGCACAGATGCTCGTTGAGGCAGGTGTTGAGTACGTTGTTATCGGTCACAGCGAGAGACGTCAGTACTTCGCAGAGACCGAC
>JAGBIA010000055.1 GCA_017935225.1 Clostridia bacterium
CGTATATGAATACATCGAAAAAATAATAAATAACCGTATCAACGTAGATACGGCTATTACAAATCTTATAGGCAATATTATTGTTTTTCTTCCGATGGGAGCTTTCCTGCCTTGCCTGTTTCAAAAAATGCGCAGCTTCAAAAAAACTGTATTAACAGTCTTTTTCATTGTGTTAGGCATAGAACTATTAGAAATCATTTTGGCTATGGGCACATTTGATATAGATGACTTTATTTTTAATCTTGGCGGAGCAATGATAGGGTATGCTGTTATGTTAATTCCTGTTTTTCAAAAGATAAGAAATAGCATTTTTGAAGAAAAATTCTCTCCTGAGAAATAGGAGAAAAATTTTTTTAATTATAACATATTTTTGATAAAATGTGTGAATGAACAGCAAAAATGCGAGCACAGTACGCTAGTTTTTTGAAACATTTATTTCTATGCGATCACATCTTGTATAGCTGATTAACAGAGTGAATAACATAAAACACAACGCCGAAAGTGACCGTAATGGATACTCTCGGCGTTGCTTGGTTTAGTTACTATATTGGTATTTGCTTATTTGCTATGATTGAAAATGCAAAATGCTTCTATTGTTTTGATTCTCTAAAATATTTAAGTAAAAAAGATGTGATTATCCATTTTAACGTTGTATGTAGATTAACTTTTTGATCAATGACCTGCTGATAAATGCATAGAAAATATGAGCGCTGTTCCAATATATTAAAAATCTTATCAAATAAATCAATAATAGACAATGAATACTGTCCGAGTGTTTCCTCACTATCAGCTTGAGAAAAACAGTCAGATACCCATTTAAGAAAATTCATAGTTATTGGAGATATATAATTCAATTCCAAAAGGGTAGCCACTTTGTCCATTATGAAGTCAAATGAATATCCCAAACAAATCAACATATCCATTGCGGTTGGGGCATCTATGTCCTCAGAACGCATATATTTGCGCATAAACAAATCATCACAGCAAACCAAGCAATCCTTCCTTTTGGCCCAAACTACCGCCTCTATATTGGGAATGCCGAGTGCATTTGAATTGCTTTGAATATCCGCAGGATAATCATTTGGCAAAATTGGATCCAATGCTTCACCCCAATTAGCCCATTCATTTAGACACGCAAAATATCGATTCATATTTCTCATGCTTTCTGGAGTGTTTTCGATCATATAAGGTTGTCCATCATCTTTAAAACCTAAAACAGCTGACGTATTGTCATTTCTGTGCTCTCGGGAAAACAAATCAAGTTCTACTTTCAATGCATTTGGAACATAGAATTTTACACAAGAATTATTTCCTGTTGGAGGATGAATTCCAAGGGCGCTAAAAACACCTACAACAGATGGTGTTAAGATGCAATCCTTACTAATTTCCACTCCGTCAGTGCCAGACCAAAATGGCATATTTTCGTCATAAAGCAGTGCATAAAGTGATTTATAGTAGGGCTTTCCTATAGCATATGCAAATAGTTCAATCGGCAAGCCGGGATTGAGCGTTTTATATTTTTCAAGCATCTCATTGATATGATTGCTGCGCTCTTCTCCCGATTTCCTCATTTCATCAAAGAAAGCACTTAAGTTTTCTGTATCAATTTCAACTCGCTTCATAACCTTATGTTCTTGGAGGACTTGAATACAGTAGTTTAAAACAACAGTATCTTCTGAGCAAATTTCTTCAACTGTATAGTTGCCATCATTTAGTTCGACAAAATCTCCATTTTTCAACCCCAACAACGCGAAAGACAATTGACTATTCGGCAAAACATGACTATATCCGTTAAAATCATTTGTATTTTCAATGATCTTGACATCTTCATTGTGAAGCCAAATTTGAAGTTTTTCTTCTATACTTTGTTCTTCTGTACTTTCTTTTGTTAAAATGCAACAAGTTCTCGGTTCGATACTGCTTGGAGATATCGTATCATCTCGATGTCCCAATAGTTCAGCAACAAAAGCACAGCATAGTCCCTCATGGTATTTGCCGTTGCAATTTATCAAGCCTTGCAAAAAGGCTTTGTGGCTTTCTTGTTTTTTTTCTTGCCGTGCATATGTTACTCCAGAAATATAGAGTAAGTCTACATTATCATGATTATATGCAAAATGTAATATTTCATCATCAACAAAGATTTTTCTGTTAATTCTCGATGCTAAAACAGCTTGAGCATATTGTGGAGTAGGGGTTATTCTGAACGCGCTTTCAAATAATTCCATGCCTAATCCTGGTAAATTATTTTCCGAAATTACTCCTTTGCAGTACATGAAGTGAGCATTGTTGCCATATATACCTTCAAGTTTTTCAATCAATGAAGCACATACTTCAAATTGATCTTCATGTGAAATTAACACCTTCAAGCGCAGAAACATTATGAATGGATCTTTGTCTTGATATTTTTCCAAGATTTCAGAAGCTTCTAACCATCTGTTTTTACTGACAAGTAGTTGCGCTAAATCTCGCAAATTCATAACAGCTATGTCGTGTGATGGATTAAGCGTCTCTGTAACCGCAGTTTGCAAATATTCATCCTCTTTCCCATTAGCCTGCTTTATACAAACTTGAGTTAGGAAAATATTATATGGCAAAACTAAGGAGGCAAAGATAGAAATAGATCTAATTGTATCAAAAGCTGCTTCTTCACCGGAAACGCAACAAAGAGCTTCATAATACGCAACAATTGCTACAATTTCTTTTTGTAGAAGTTCTTCTTTTTCTCTTATACAAGTTATCACAAATTCTGGAGATTTTGTGGATATATGGCTCAGATACGCTGACCACAATTTGTCATCGTTAGTTTCATCGCAAAATGATTTTAATTCTTTTGCATTTACACTATTATCTATAAAATGAGCAGAATACCAATGCTTTTTTGCTTGAGGAGTTTTCTTCATATGTGAATCAAGTCGATTGTAGTATAAATCAAACTCATCGATTGATAAAAATTTCGCACAGGTCAAAAGAGTGTCAATGTATTCAACCTGTAAACTATCAATGACTTGACTAAAAAAAGTGGAGAATTCAAGCAACTTGTTTATCTGGCAACGCATTTCCATTACATTAAAATCTGGAGCACTAAATGAATCATAGAAAGCAAGCAGAGCATTCGTTTCCTCGATTAGCCAACGAACCCATGTTGTAGGATTTAATTGATTAATCTTGGAATATGCTGATAACATTGCCGTTCTATTGCAATCTTTTTTTGAATAATTTGCAAACAACCAAAGTGCTGCTTCATTTGTTAGATATTCATCCTTTAATGTACCATCAGCATTTGTGATATGTTTTACATCACTTGAATCATCCGAAATATAAGCACTAACCAAAGAAGATAATTTTGAATCTGCAATGAAGGACAACAAGATCTTCAATGCTGATTTTTGCTCCATTTGTATCAAAAATGTTACCACATTTTTGGTAAGATCAGCGATAGGGTTATCTCTAACAAATTGCACACAGAGCGTATCAATATCATGTTGAGAAGCGGTAAAGCAACTAAAGTAAATATTTAGTGCTGTACAATAACTACGATCACGATCATCTATTTGATTTTCAAACAAATGGCTCAAAGGGGTGATTGAAGAAAAATTGCCAGTCAAAATCATTTGAGCTAAAATATCGTATATTTTAATCGTATTAGAAAATGATAATTTATTTTGAGATTGCGCCAGTATATCCTTAATGCTCTGAATATCTTCCTCGAGCCTTTTATGCTCTCTTCGCTCTTCTTCTCGATTAGATATTTGCTGTTGGTATATAATTCTGCCTTCCATGCTTAATTGCGAGATGACAGATTGATATGTTTCGATTACAGTTTGCTGAATTAGAGGAGTGAGTGTCTTTTGCTCAAGTTTTAATGATGAATTTGCGCTGTAAAAATCCTCAACGATTCTATCTGTATATGCAGCCATAACAGACCAGTTGCATGATGCTTGATCATGAGCATAAACTCCCTCTTTTCCAAGAAAACGGTCAAGTTGCTCATATTCAAAATCATCCAAATGCCCGCTCAGGTATTCTCGGACTTTTTCATCAGTTTTCAAAAGCGATTTATTAGATAAGCGTTTTGCCAAAGCCTCTGTGCCCTTGTCGATTCCTAAAGATGCTGCGCTTTGCAATACGAACCCTGCAGCTCCAGTCAATAATGCTTCCATTGATTTTCTTCCAACATGTTTTTTCATTAAACACGCTCTCGTGAGACTTGGAAAATGATGAACATTGTTTATTCCTATTCCGAATTTCCAGAAGCGCTTGATGAGAGTGTGAGTTTCATTTTCCTGATTTTTCAAAAAACTGCGCGTGATTCAATCATTCCAATTTATATATTTATATCACGAAAATGTGAATTTTCTACAATGATCACAGCCGAGAGATATCATTGGTTTCTCTCGGCCATGTCTGTTAAATTGGATTATAAAAATTGCCCCTTAACCATCTTATTTGTATAATCCTTGTATCTTCCATGGTATAAGAATCCAAGTCCCGTTGTTTTTCCAAGGATATCCCATATTGCCGTCTTCTTGTTGATATGAGCAACCAAATTCAAAGCGTTCTGTGTGATTGACATTATTGGTTTCCCATTTCACTAATACAACTATTTTAGTTAGTGCAAGCGCGCGTTCTTCTATTTCTTCCAATTCATACGAAATCAATTTTTTATGCTCGAAAAGTTTCCTGCATTCTCCGGCACGTTTTTTGTCAGATTGCTCATATGAGAAAACATTTTTGAACCAAACAGATAATGCGCCATAATTATTGGCACGCCAAGCATCAAAAGCGTTAATTAGCGGTAGTAGATATGGGAAATCCTTGCATTCCGCTATTGTTGGTGTTGCAGAAATAGTTTCTCCGATTTTAATATCTCGCTTGACCCATTTTTGTATTTCTTGCCTATCAATAGCATTTTGCTTTATCTTTTTCAATGACTCTGAAATAGGGGGCGGGTTGCACTCTTTTTCAAATTTTTGTTTTCGAACATCTTCGCTGTCTTTCATATTTATCCAATCAGCTAAAGCAAACATTAACGATATACATTTACAAGAGACATATTTGTTGGCATAATTTAAATCTCGACCATGCAAAATGCCATTACGATAGGGCAATCGAATTTCGTCGTGGTTGGTTTTGTTTCTGCCCTTGTTAAATATATCTTTTAATTTTGTCAGCCCGTCGCTACAGCCCACTAAGCAATCCCATGCGGAAACATCGGTTCCTTCTGCAAAGAACCCTTTGCTTTTAGTGTAATCATTAACTGCACCATCAATAATAATTAGGAACAGAGGGATACTTGCATGATAGCGCTCAGCAAAATGATCATCAAATGCGCATTTTATTAATTCGTATCGTTCCCGAAAGGGCTTGGCTTTATTTTTCAACCAATGCATAATATCTTTTACATCGGTTTGATAGTATTGAATTAGTACCTGTTCACCAGCATCAAGCCCGTCCGCTTCATATGCTTTGACTGCGTTCTCCATAAGTGGCATATTCATAGAGTCATATGCACACCATCCTGCATCAGAAAAGTATTTATTAAAAGATTCAATCAAATGAATCATATTAGCCAAATTTGCTTCTAACTCCTTTATCTGTTGACGTTTTTCCTTGGGCAAAAATGCAGATAACCATTTTGATGCTTTTATGTCATTCTGTAATTTAATAATGCTATGTAAATTGTCATTTGGCATTTCAACATCCTCCTTCAGAAGAACTCAAGCAAAAATGGTGAGGCACCGAGGATTCGAACCTCGATCTTCCCCTTCATAAACACACCTCCGAGCACGAGATGTGCTTATGAAGGGGGATGCTTTACCGTTAAGCGAATGCCTCATTTTCACCATTAGCCCAGCAGTTTATGCACTTCTTGCTCCCAATTCACATTCGTGAGTTCTGGATATAATAAACCGATGAAATATTTCATTTTTTTCGCTGCTCTTGAATGAGAACTGGGCTCTTGAAAATGCTTGATTAAATCTATCAAATTTCCTTTGTAGGCTTCAACAATAGTATTTATATCGTATTGACTCTTGTTAAAAATGTACTTTGCAACATTATAAGCTGCTCTTGAAAATAGAACTTGATCGTCAAATGTGAGAGAATCCAAACTATTTGGAGCATTTAATTTCGAATTGTCCGTGGTCTTAATTAGTGCATATTTGTTTTTCAAGGCGGCAGATGCAGCTCCATTATGAACTATACAATTCCTAACCAAACGATAATATTGACAAATTATGATATCGTTTTTAATGTCGTTTTCTATACTTGAAAAGGCAACATTTAGTGTCCATTCCAACCAATCGTCTTCGCTCGTTATTTCAATTTCTGTGATATTGGTAGGAGAACCGGCGAGATGTCTGAATGATTTGAGAAAATTTTCAAAACAGGAATTAACACTTACTATATAACTTTTACTAATTCTGCACATATAATCTTCTGCGAGAGCAGATACATTTAGTTGTACGCTTTTTGCTAATCCCTGTAAATTGTTTTTTAAAATTTCGCCATGATCTTTTTCAGTCATCCTGACTGACAATTCCATATATTGATTTGTGGCATTAACATATCCTAATTCGTTTTTAAATGCAGAAAAAATATTCTCAATCATCGCCTTACACACCTTTGAATATATAACTACAAAACAATTATACCATAAAAATGTAAATAAATCTACAGTTTATGCTCAAAAAACGTTTCAACATAGAATCGGGCGCACAAATCATTCTCGACTTGTACGCCCTTAAATTATTCTATTTTTGTCAGCAGCTCCGCATCCATTCCACCTTGATTGTACTCGTTCGGCAAAGCGCTGATAATGCACGATCTCGCGCTCGCGGAGGAATTTGATCACGTCGTTGACGTCGGGGTCGTCAGACAAACGCAGGATATTGTCATAGGTCGTGCGCGCCTTCTGCTCAGCGGCGAGGTCCTCGTTAAGATCAGTGAGGATATCGCCCTTGACGCCGACGTATTTCATATCAAACGGCACGCCCGATGCGGCGACGGGATACGCGCCGGTGGTATGATCTACGAAATACGCCGCGAATGGAGTTCCGTCGATCTGCTCAAGCGTGAGATTTTTGGTGAGCTGATGGATGATTGCAGCCACCATCTCGAGATGCGCGAGCTCCTCGGTGCCCACATCGGTCAGGATTCCCGTGACCTTATCATACGGGCAGGAATATCTCTGATGCAGATATCGCATCGACGCGCCCATCTCGCCGTCGGGGCCTCCGAGCTGTGAGATTATCACATTCGCGAGCTTAGGATTGGGATTTTTTATCTTTACGGGGTACTGAAGCTTCTTGTCATAAGTCCACATAATGCTTTCCGTCCTTTCCTCGATTATACGTTAGCTTCATATTCCCAGGGCCACGGCGAGTCGATCCACCGCCAGCTATCTGTGGAATTATCTGTTGCGCTCATCGGCATACCCGCGTCGGCAAGCTTTTCCCGAAGCTCGCGGCGCTCGGCTACGAGCTTCTTATAATATTCAAGTGCCGCCTTGCAGTGCGGATAGGCATCGAGGTAGAGCATTGTATCGACTATAGCGAAGTCGACCTTGCGCAACTTTTTGAGGAGCGACGCGGTGTTTGTGTTGATACCGCCGCCCTGCGAATTGCAGCCGCCACCCTGCGAATTGCAGGCGGTGCAATCGTTTCTGTTATATCTCATCCGTCTTTCAACCATTACACGAGCCTCCTTTGCCTATTGTTCTGCCGCCAAAGGGAAGATCGAGGGCAGAGAAGAGCGTTCCGCGATCGAGCGCCATATCGAGATCGTAGAGCCCTTCGAATTTCTGCAGGGGAGCATAGACCGAGGCAAGCGGGAAGTTCTCAATGCCCCATTTGCTCTGCGAGTCAGCCGCGCCGCCCTGACACGAGGGCTTCTGCACCTCTCTGTGCCCGGAATTTCCCTTGCCGTCGAGCATCATACGAAGAAGAGCCTCGCTGCAACCGTCGCGTGCTATAGAATTGTCGTCTTTATACATCATAGTCAAACCTTTCGTTAAGATTTAAGTTGAGCATTTGTCTGCTCTTTAATATTTTATGCAGAGACGGGGCGGAGCGACAAGCACGCTTACAATTAAAATATTATCTTAATAAATTTGCTTCAAGCCTATTGACAAAGAGGCAAAAGTGTGGTATACTAATCCCATCGCTTTAGTGCGGTAAAGTATTAAAAACAAAAGAGGACAAAATTATGAAAAAGCTTATCTCACTCATTCTCGCATTAGTTATGTGTACAGGCGCGATCTTTGCGCTTTCTTCCTGCGGCAAAAACGATACTCTCGTTTGCGGCGTAACTATATTTGAAAATATGAACGAGCAGGACGCTGACGGCAATTGGACCGGATTTGAAAGCGAATTTGCTATGGAAGTCGGCAAGCTCATCGGTATGGATGTAGAATTCCAGATCATCGACTGGGCACAGAAGTACTCCGAGCTCAACTCCGGCAAGATCGACTGCATCTGGAACGGATTTACGGCTAACTCTTCGGACGACGGCGTTGAGAGAAAGGATCTCGTTGATTTCTCTTACACATATATGCTCAATCAGCAGTGCATCGTAGTAAAGAAGGACAACCTCGCGCAGTATGCAACCGAGGATGCACTTAAGGGCAAGACCGCCGCAGTTGAGGGCGGAAGCGCAGGCGCGGCTTACGCTAAGGACGCTGTCGGTGAAGGCGGCAAGCTTGTTGAATTCCCCGCACAGAACAGCGCATTCCTCGAGGTCAAGTCGGGAACATCTGATTTTGCTGTAGTTGATATTCTTCTTGCGCAGAACGTCGTCGGTAAGGGCGACTACACCGATCTTGCTATCGTTGACAGCATCGAGCTTGCGGCTGAGTACTACGCAGTCGGATTCAAGAAGGGAAGCGAGCTTACCGCAAAGGTAAACGAGGCTATCAAGACTCTTGACGAGAACGGAAAGCTTATGGAGCTTGCAAAGAAGTACGGACTTGAGAACAGCCTTCAGGTAAACTACGACTGATAAAATGCAGTTTTTTGAAATAACCCTAAAGCTTCTTGAAGGACTCAAGACGACCACGCTGATATTCGCGCTCACGCTCGTGATGGCTCTTCCGCTCGGACTTATAATCTCGTTCGGCTCGATGTCGAAGTTCAAGCCGCTCGCCTTCGTCACGAAAGTGTTCGTGTGGATCATCCGCGGCGTTCCGCTGATGCTTCAGATCTTTGTGGTCTTCTACGTTCCGGGATTTTTCGGTATCGGCTCGCTTGACCGATTTCCGTCGGTCATCGTGGCATTCGTCATTAACTATGCCTGCTACTTCTCCGAGATCTACCGAGGCGGAATAGAAAGCATACCGCGCGGACAGTACGAGGCAGGTCAGGTGCTCGGAATGAAGAAGAGCGAGGTGTTCTTCAAGATAGTTCTGATGCAGGTCGTAAAGCGCATACTTCCGTCGATGTCAAACGAGGTCATCACACTCGTCAAGGACACCGCACTTGCAAGAGTAATTATGGTAGTAGAGCTGCTCAAGGTGGCAGAGAACTATGCCGCGTACGGTCTGATATGGCCGATATTCTACACGGCTGTATTCTATCTGGCTTACGTCGGAATTCTGACGCTTCTTTTCGGATATTTCGAGAAAAAGCTGTCTTACTACAAAATATGATAGGAGGACGGTATGGCTTTTCTTGAGATAAAAAATATGTCAAAGAGCTTCGGCAAGGTCGAGGTGCTTAAGGGAATAAATATCTCGCTTGAGCGCGGCCAGGTGCTCTCGATCATCGGCTCGTCGGGAAGCGGCAAGACTACGCTTCTGCGTTGCCTCAACAATCTTGAAGAGGCGGACGGCGGCGAGGTATGGATTGACGGTCAGAAGCGCGAGCTCGGCGACGGTACGACCTTCGGACTTGTGTTCCAATCGTTCAATCTCTTTCCGCAGTACACGGCGATCGAAAATCTCTCGCTCGCTCCGCGTCTGCGTGCAAAGGAGAAAAATAAAAAGCTTAAGCTCGGCAGAGAAGAGCTTAGGCGCGAGTATGCCGAGATAGAGCAAAAGGCAGAGGAACTGCTTCGCTCGGTAGGACTCGCAGACAAGAAGGATTTCTATCCTTGTCAGCTTTCGGGTGGACAGCAGCAGAGAGTTTCCATCGCGAGAGCGCTTATGATGAACCCCGATATACTTTTCTTCGACGAACCGACGTCGGCGCTCGACCCCGAGATCACGGGCGAGGTGCTCAAGGTCATCAAGGGACTCGCGGCGCAGAATATGACGATGGTCATAATCACACACGAAATGAATTTTGCACGCGACGTTTCGGATAAGATAGTCTTTATGGATAAGGGCATCATAGCCGCAGAGGGAACCCCCGAGGAGATATTTACAAGTGACAACGCACGACTCCACGAATTTCTTTCTGCGTTTCAATTAAGTAAAAACAACTCAACTTCTTCTCAGCCTTTTTAGCGGAGAAAACACAAATGCCACCGAGGAATGCTCCTCGGTGGTGTTTTTCATTGGAAAATAAATGATCATTAGTTGACGCTATATAGGCATTAGTAGTTGTTTCCGTAGAAAGCAAAAATTATTATTATCTCGTCGGTAGGGGCTACCAGAGGTCGCCCCTACGGATTTTGCCATATTGCATTATGCATTTTTTCTCGCCCGAGATCCCTCGCTACGCCTCGACCTTCGGAGTCATTCTTGAGCGGAGCGAAAAATCTCGAAGGTAGGGGCTTGCTCGAGGGTGACACGGGGAGGAAAAGCAGAATCAAGCTTTATTAAATTTGAGCATGTATTTATATTTACAGCGGGATTCGGTTTACGCTGCAGACAGAAACACATATTGACTTATGAGATCTCTCGTGGTATAATTGTAATAACAATTTGACGATCATAGATACTGAGGTAAGCGAGGATGAGCTGTGTATTTTGTAAAATAGTAAGTGGAGATATTCCTGCGCTCAAAGTTTATGAAGATGAGCATACGCTAATTTTTATGGATATTGCCAAGGACGTGGATGGGCATATGGTTGCAATACCCAAAAAGCATATAAAATCTATTCTTGATTGCGACGCAGAGACTTTGCATAACTTAATGGTCGCAGTAAAAAAGGTTTCTGAGAACTGTGTTGATAATTGCGGATATGAAGGTGTAAACCTGCTGAATGCAAGTGAAGAAAGCGCGGGGCAGTCGGTGCCGCATTTTCATATTGATATCATACCGAGAAAAAGCGGAGACAATATTGATGCTTGGCCCAAGTTTGATGGGGCAAATTATGAGATCGAGGAAGTGTTTTCAAAAATCAGAATTGTATGAAATTCAATTTATCTGACTGCAAATAACAGAATATATCAAAAGCCACGGCTTCATCAATCAAAGTGAGCCGTGGCTTTTTGCCTTTTATTTAAGATCTTCGGGAAGATGCGATTGATCTCCCATAAGCGTGAAGTTTATTTTGCCGCCCTCGTATTCGGCAATAGTGATCGAGGTGTTTCTGATACTGCAGACCTTTTTGATATCCTTGATCTCGTAGCCGAGCCACGCGCAGATCAGCGAGCGGATCGTGCCGCCGTGCGAGACGATCAGCACGGTCTTGCCGTCGTTCTCATTAGCTATCCTCTCGAGCGCCTCCGTCACGCGAGCTCTCACGTCTGCGTAGCTCTCGCCCTCGGGGCATCCGTAGGTCTCGGGGTGCGTAACGTAGTTCGTAAAGCACTCCGCGTCCTCGACCTTTACTTCACTGAGTAGTCGCCCCGTCCATCTGCCGACGTCGATCTCACGCAGAGCAGGCTCGGGGTGTACCTCGAGTCCGCAGAGCTTTGCAAAAGGCTCTGCGGTCTTCATAGTTCGCGAGAGATCGCTTGCGTAGATCGCGTCGAGGCGGTAATTCTTTGCCACGTGCTCCGCAGTCACTCTTGCTTGCTCGACGCCAACAGGATCAAGCGAGGAGTCGAACTGCCCCTGATATCTGTTTTCTCTGTTAAAATCCGTCACACCGTGGCGGACGATGATAAATCGTACCATTTTTGATCTGAAAAGTCCTTATTTATTGCCAAAGCTTTCGTTATAGTTGTTGATGCACTCGGAAATGATCCTCTTCGCATCCTCTGCGTTGAGAAGCTCTTTAACTGCGGTCTGCTTGTTCTCAAGTTGCTTGTAGACCGAGAAAAAGTGCATTATTTCGTCAAAGATGTGCGGAGGGAGCTCGTCGATCGAGCGGATGTAGTTGTAGGTGGGATCCGAGAAGGGAACCGCGATGATCTTGTCGTCGATAGCGCCGCCGTCGAGCATTCGCATAACACCGATCGGCATAACGCGGATGAGCGTCATAGGAAGGATCTCCTGCGTGCAGATGACGAGAACGTCGAGCGGGTCTCCGTCGTCCGCGTAGGTACGGGGAATAAAGCCGTAATTTGCGGGGTAGTGGGTAGAGGTATAGAGAACGCGGTCGAGCCTGAGAAGACCGGTATACTTGTCAAGCTCGTATTTGCAGCAGCTACCTTTGGATATCTCTATTACAGCGGTGAAATCGTCGGGTGTGATGACCGACGGGTCTATATCGTGCCAAATATTCATATAATGCTCCTTTATTTTACGTAGTCGAACTCGAAATCGTAGATCGAGACCGTCATACCGTCGCTGCAGCCCTTCGACTCAAGAAGCTCGAACACTCCGCTCTTCTTGAGAACTCTCTGGAAGAAGTTGAGCGACTCGTAGTCCTCGAAGTTTACCTGACCGACAAGGTTGTAGAGCCATTCGCCCTCGACGTAGAATACGTCGTTCTCGCGGCGGATGGTGGTGTCGTGCGATGCACCGACGTAAGCATCCTCGGGCTCATATTCGCATTCGTAGACGAGCATCGGGGGTAACTCGCGCAGAAGCTCAGCCGCTCTCTGTACCATCTCCTCAAGACCTTTTCCGGTCGCGGCGGATACGTACATAAGCTCCCATCCGTTCTCGCGGACGAACTCCTCGAACTCCTCGACGTCAACGACCTCGGGGTCGAGAATGTCGGATTTGTTTGCAATAATGATCTGCGGACGCTCTGCAAGCTCGGGGCTGTAGCGGCGCAGCTCGTAGTTGATATTCTTGATGTCGTCGATGGGATCTCTGCCCTCAAAGCAGGAGATGTCTACGACGTGGAGAAGCAGACGGCATCTGTCGACGTGGCGCAAAAATGCGTGTCCGAGTCCCGCTCCGTCAGCCGCACCCTCGATAAGTCCGGGGATATCAGCCGCAACGAAGCCTTCTTCTGCGCTGATAGAAACAACGCCGAGATTGGGGGAGAGAGTGGTGAAGTGATAGTCGGCTATCTTCGGCCTTGCCGCGCTTATGCGAGCAAGGATAGAGGATTTGCCGACGCTCGGGTAGCCGATAAGTCCGACGTCCGCGAGCATCTTTAGCTCGAGTACGAGATTTTTCTCCTCACCCTTAGTGCCGCTCTTGGCAAACATCGGGATCTGTCGCGTGGGAGTCGCGAAATGGCGGTTGCCCCAACCGCCGCGGCCGCCCTTGCAGCAAAGATAATCCGCGCCGTCGTTGTCGGTCATATCGTGAATGACCTTGCCGCTCTCCTCGTCCTTGATGAGCGTTCCTGGGGGAACGAGAATGACGAGATCGTCGGCAGTCGCACCGTGGAGCTTACCGCCCCTGCCGTTGCCGCCGTTCTCGGCTATAAATTTATGGCGGTATTTGAAGGCGAGCAGGGTATTTACACCCGTGTCAACGCGGAAGATGATGCTTCCGCCGTGACCGCCGTCGCCGCCGTCGGGACCGCCGTGGGAAACGTATTTCTCTCGGTGGAACGCAACGGCACCGTTTCCGCCGTCTCCCGCCTTTACGTAAATTCTGACGTTATCTACAAACATATTTTACCTCAAAAGACCGTAGTCCTCAATAATTTTTTTCCAATCGGTGAAATCTTTATGCACCGAGTCGCAGTGAACCTCGTCGGTCAGCGGCGAGGGGAGCGAGTGCTCGTAAACGCATACGACCGCGCCTGCGTTTGCTTTGTTAGCGGCTAAAATTCCGCTCGTTCCGTCCTCGAAAACGATGCACTCGGATGCGTCGAGTGCAAGCTTATTTGCGGCGATAAGATAGGTGTCGGGCTCGGGCTTGCCTGCAAACGTACCGTCAAAGTAGACCACGTTGCGCTCAAGGTCAAACCACCTTCCAAGATCCATATGCTCCATATAAAAGCTTACGTTGTCGATGCCGCAGCCTGTTGCAAGACAGTAGGGAATGTCGTTTTCTTTCAAGTAATCAAGAAGCTCTGTGGCACCGTCGGTGTATTTCATAAGCTCGGGGGAGCTGAGGCAAAAGCTTCGGTAAAGTCCCTCCTTCTCGTCGGCGAACTCCTCGCATTCCTTTTTTGTAGGTGTAGGATTGAAGTTGTCGGAGTATATTCTCGGGTTTGGTCTGCCGAAGATATTCTGCGTGATGAACTCCGCGCTCGGCTCGTCCTTGCCGTGCTCGACGAAGTACTTCTTGAATGCCTTTATATGCAATTCGCTGTCAAAGAAGAGCGTGCCGTTGAAGTCAAACAGAACACCCTTTATTTTTTTGTTCGTCATTTGTTCTCGTCACCCTTCATTCTGATGATAAGTCTGATCGGCGTACCGTTAAAGCCGAAGGTCTGGCGCAGACAGTTCTCAAGGTATCTCTGATAGGAGAAGTGGAAGAGATCAGCATCGTTACAGAAGATAACGAAGGTAGGCGGAGCTACAGATATTTGCGTCATATAGTAGATCTTGAGTCGCTTGCCCTTGTCGGACGGCGGCTGAACCTTCATAGTCGCCTCGGAGAGCACGTCGTTGAGCATACCCGTGGATATTCTCGTCGTAGACTGATTGTAAACGTACTTGATGTGGTCAAAGAGCGTGTTGATACGCTGACCTGTGAGCGCGGAAACGTAAACTATCGGCGCGTAGGGCATATATGCAAGAGAGGTGCGGATGCGATCGTTGAAGCTATTGACGGTCGAGTTGTCCTTCTCAATCGAATCCCACTTGTTGACGACCACGATAGAAGCCTTGCCCGCCTCGTGCGCGATTCCCGCGATCTTCTCGTCCTGCTCGGTAATTCCCGTGCCTGCGTCGATCATAATAAGGCATACGTCAGCCCTCTCGACCGCCATATGCGCGCGGAGAACGCTGTATCTTTCGATCTTGTCGTTGATCTTGGATGCGCGGCGAATTCCCGCGGTGTCGATGAATGTGAACTTCGTGCCGTCGATCTCGATATGCGTGTCGACCGCGTCGCGCGTTGTGCCCGCGATGTCGGATACGATAAGTCTGTTCTGACCGATGATCTTGTTGATTATAGAGGATTTGCCTGCGTTCGGCTTGCCGATAACGGCTACCTTGATGCTGTCGTCCTCTTCGTCCTCACCGATATTCTCGGGGAGCTTTTCAAGCACCGCGTCAAGCAGGTCACCCGTGCCGCTTCCGTGGACTGAGGAGACTGCAATAGGCTCGCACTCAAATCCGAGCTCGTAGAACTCGTAGAACTCAAACGGAGGCTGACCGACGCTGTCGCACTTATTGATGCAGGGAACTATCGGCTTGCCGCTCTTCTGTAGCATTACCGCGATGTCGCGGTCGTCCGCCGTAAGTCCCGTGCGCACGTCGCACATAAAGACGATAACGTCTGCGCTTTCGATAGCGACCTCAGCCTGAAAACGCATCTGCTTGAGGATTATATCGTCGGTCTTGGGCTCAATTCCGCCCGTGTCGATAACTATGAGCTTTTTGCCGCACCATTCGGTCTCGCCGTAGATACGGTCACGCGTAACGCCGGGGGTGTCCTCAACTATAGAGCGGCGCTCGCCGATGAGCTTATTGAAAAGCGTACTTTTGCCGACGTTAGGTCTGCCGACAATTGCAACGATAGGTTTTGCCATTTATATATACCTTCCTTTGATAAGTGATAAAATTCAACGTCATTCAAGCCCGAGAACTGCGGAAATAAAAGAATACCCGTCGCTCTCGACCGCTCTTACGGGTACTTCCAGTGCATCCGAGAGCTCGTCGGGTGTCATATCGTCAAGGAATACCTCGCCGTCAGCTCGCAGAGCGTATGCAGAGAAGAGAAGTGCCTCGCCAAGCTTCTTATCCTTGAGCTGAGCGCACAGATCCTTGCCCGTTAAGAGTCCAGAGACCGTGATAGATTCGCCGAAAAAGTCATTTCTGATCTTATATACGTTGATCTTAAGTCCGTCAAACGCAGCCTCAAGCTTGTGTGAGAGCTCGAGAATATGCTCGTAAGCGGCATATCCCGTTGCGACCGAGACCTCGCGCGGTCCGCAAAAATCAGCGTAGGGCGAGAGATCCTCAAGCTCGAAGTCGACCGAGCTCTGCATATCGCGGATAAGTCCTACGCCGTTCTCAATCTGCGAGTAGTCCTCATAGAAGTCCTCGTCGGGAATAGGGAGACCTGCCGAGAGATAGAATTCATCGGACGGATAGACAAGTCGCGTGCCGTATTCCTTCTTGCACCAATCGCCGTATGCGTTTATCTGCTTGATAACTGCGGCGCACTCCTCGGCACTGAAACGCTCAAGATGGCAGAGTCCGTCGCGAAAACGCGTAAGTCCCGCGGGCACTACCGCAATACTTGTCAGAGCAGGGTAGAGCGCGATAAGATCGTGAAGCGAGCGATCAAGCTCGGCGCCGTCGTTGTAGCCCTTGCAGAGCACTATCTGACAGCAGAGCGAGATATTCGCATCTGCAAGCATCTTTAAGTAGGAAAGCACCTCGCCAGCTCGCTTGTTGCTCATCATTTTCTTGCGAAGCTCGGGGTTTGTGGTGTGTACCGAGACGTTGACGGGTGAGATGTGCATATCGATTATGCGCTGAATATCCCTCTCGTGCATATTTGTCAGCGTGACGTAATTTCCGTGCAGGAAAGATAGGCGAGAGTCGTCGTCCTTGAAATAGAGCGTGTCGCGCATGCCCTTAGGGAGCTGATCGATAAAGCAGAAGATGCACTTGTTCTCACAGGAATGCTTCTTGTCCATAAGGGGAGTCTCGAAGTCGAGTCCGATATCGTCGTATTCTTTTTTTGTGATAGCAAAGCTAAGCTCGTCGTCACCGCGGCGCACAGAGAGAGTGATCTCCTTGTTCGCCAGATGAAAGCGGTAATCAAGCACGTCGTTGATCTCTTTTCCGTTGATGGAAATGAGTAGGTCGCCTGCACGTATACCCGCTCTCTCGGCGCGGCTCCTCGGCAGAACGTCTGTAATTGCTACCATATCTGACCTCCTATCTTCTTGACAAAGTTTTTCATTATATTATATCACACTTTTTCTCTCTTGTCAAAGGATTTTCTCATTTTTATGTCAAAAGCTTGCTTTTTTAAGCAAAATAGACGCATTTTGCATATTTTTTTGTGCCCGCGCATAGATTTATTCTGAAGAACTAACCATCTTTGAAGGGAGAACACAATGAATTTTGATCAAGAATCTATGGGAGTCAGAATAAGTATGCCCATAATGCGCCGCGACCTCAATAGCGATATAAGTGAGGATTACACTCTGCCCGACTATTACCCCGAAATAAGAAAACTGCTTTTTGCACGTCCATCACCGCTCCTTCCGGCGAAATTTATCAGCGGCGGCAGGGTGGATCTGAGCGGTGTAGTAGATTACACGCTCGTCTATATCAGCGCGGAGGGAAAGCTCTGCTCGGCACCTCTTTCGGCGGAATATTCACTCGCTCTGCCGATCGAGAATATGGGGGATTTCGAGCTTGGCGAGGGGATTGACGTTATCGCACACACCTTCTGCGAGAGCACGAGCGTGAGAGTCAGCGCGCCCAGACGCCTGCAGCTCCGCAGTCATCTGCGCACCTCGGTCGGCGTGTGGGGAAAGAAGCTCTGCGTAGAGAAGCTCTCGGGACTCTCGGAAGGAGCAAGCATCGAGCGGCTTTTGGAGAAGGGAAGATGCTGTGATCTGCTTTGCGAGAGCTCGGACGTGATCTCGCTTGAGGACTCCTTTGAGCTCTCAGCCGACGAGCGAGTCGCGCTTGCCGACGGTATCGTCGCGATCAAGGATCATCGCCTTAGCGGTGATGCGCTCTCGGTCAGCGGTGAGATAATCGTGCGCTGTTTTGTCGCAGGCGACAAAGAAGAGAGTGTGCGGAGCCTTGTGCGAAGATTGCCGTTTGACTCTGAGATCGAGCTTGACGGCATAGAGCTGCCCGAGGGCGCGAGCGCGAGAGTGTGCGGATATCTGACCGACCTTTCGATAAACGTGGAGGAATGTGTTGCGAGGATCTCTGCCGACGCGATACTTGAGGTATGCGTGTGTGCCGAGAGCGAATTTGAGTATACTAAGGATGCCTATTCGGTAACGCAGGACTCTGAGTGCGAATACAGCGAACTGTCGGTCCCTCTCTCAGCCGCGAACTTCAATTCCTCGCTCAGCATCTGCGAGCGTATGAGTCTTGAGGAGCTTGGATATCCCGAGGGCGCGCGCCCGATCGAAGCATATGCGACGGCTCTGCCCGAGTCGCTCACGCTTGAAGACGGAAAATACGTTCTGCGCGGTGTCTGCCGCTACAGCGTGATCTCTGTTCGCGACGGAGAGTATCAGGCGAGCGAGTTCTCGGTTCCTTTCCGCTACGAGCAGGAGGTGCGTGAGGCTGTCGGCGTGTCGAGCTTTGACGCACTTGCGACCGTCAAGGATGCGAGAGTTAAGAGCGAGGGGGACGCGCTCTGCTTTGAGTGTGAGCTTTTGCTCGGTGTTACGGTGTTCGGCGAGCAGAGCATTTCAATGCTTGATAAGATCGATCTTTTCGACAAGGAAGAGCAGAGATGTGGCGAGCTGATCGCGTGCTATCCGTCGGACGACGACACACTCTGGAGCGTGGCAAAACGCTATTCGGTGCTCCGCGACGGTATCTACGGGAACCCCGAAACAGATGATTTTGTTATTATTGAAACTTAAAAAAGATCCTGATGCCCGAAGGCATCAGGATCTTTTTTATTCAGGTTCCCCAGGTATTCGGGCCCCAGGAATCAGGTGTGTTCTTGAAGTTGTAGGATTTCTTCTTTCCAATCTCGAGTCTACGAGCCTCGCCCGCGAAGTTGATACCGTACTTGAAGAACTTATCGAAGAGCTGCTCGTTGTATTCCTCGTATTCATCCTCAAGCGGACGAAGAATGTTGTTGACCATTGTGATCGAGACGGCAGCCGCACCATCGGGATCAACTCCCATATGCTCTGTGAGAAGAGCGGGAATGAGCTTTGAGAGATTTTTTCTGATCTCTGAGAGCTTTGCGTGTCTGTAGTAGCTTTCCATAAATTCTATCTGGATATAAGCCTTGTCGAGTCTTGCAAGCTGATCGGGATCAGAGGTCATCGCGCGTGCTTCCTCAAAGAGCTGCTTGCCTTTTGCGAGTATTGCGTTGGGCTCAAGCCTCGTGTACCACTCAAAGTAGGGAGTCCAATCGATATCCTTATATTTTCTAAGCTTGTCTTCGCTGAATCCGCTCGGGATGCCGCTCTCTCTTTGCGTTACGACCGTGTTGGGATATATCTTCGAGGGGCTGTCGTATATGCCTACGTGCGTGTCCTCGGTGACCTTCTGCATATAATCGATATACTCTCTGATCTTCGCGCCGCCTTCACCGTAGTAATCGTACAGAAACTCGTCCATATACGCGTAGTATTCCTCGCGCGACATATAGGGATCCCAGAGCAGACGGGAGATGAGATAGCCGCGAAGCTCGGAGAACTCGCCGCTCGTGGTCTGCCAGTTGCCCTGCTCGTAAACCTTCTTTACGTTGCTGTCGGCAAAGAGTCGCATATTGTCATAGATAGCATCGAAGTTTGGGAAGCTTACAGAGTAGTAGTAGAAGTCGGTGGTGTAATCCCATACAGAGATATAGTTGCAGATCGCAGACCACTCGGAGAGCAGCTTTTCAAAATCCGCACCGTGCGCACTGCACTCGGTGAGCGAGTGACGGAAGCAAGCCTCGATGGTGCAGAACTGAACCATTACGTTCTCCGCAGGTACTACCGTTTTAGGCGCATCCTTGGTAAACTTATATGCAAATGTGTGAACCATAACGTCGGGGTATTCGTCCTTGATCTCGTTTGCGATCTTGTTGACAAAATTGAGATAGTGATCCGACCAACCGCCAAGCTGCTCGCGAAGAGCGGTGCAGTTGTCGCAGTAGCACGCATCTTTGACAGAGCCGTCGTTCTGCGAGACAGAGACGTATTTCGCACCTGGGTTAGCATCGAGAAGTCTGCGCACGTTCTTGAGGACAGTGTTGTAGGTCTCCTCACTCGTAAGGCAGGGCTCTTTGTTCTTGTTGGGGTCTGTAAGCTCTGCAAGACTGTAGAGCGTGTGACAGTTGCTTCCTGCAAAGTACGCGCTGCCGCCAAGATCCTCAGCTATCTTACCTCTTCCGTGGCTACAGTTGAGCTTGAGCTTAGCGGAGAGCGAATGATCGTAGAAATCCGCCCAACCCGAGTTTCTTACATCGAACACGGGTATCTGCTTGTCCTCCTCGATCTCGATAAAAGGAAGTGCATCGTATTCGGGGATCTTCTCGAACTTTGCCGTATAGAAGCGGCATCCGAGATATTCCTCGAGATACGTGTAAACACCGTAGAGCGTACCGCGTACCTCTCCACCTGCTATAAAGAGCTTTTTATCACGGGTCTTGATGATAAATCCGTCGGTTCCGAGCTCCGCACGGTCAAATTCACCCTCATCCTCACGGTTGGTCTTGCCGATAACAAGCTCTTTATCTATCGGAGCGGCATCGTCGGTCACCACCTTGAGCGTCGCACCCGAGAGCTTCTTTATATAAGCCTGAAGCTGATAAGCCGCAGCCTTCTCGGAGCTTGAGGAATTCGCACCGCGAACTATAACGTAGTCCGACCAGCCGCCGAGCGTGATGTTGCCCTTGTCGTCGAAATCCGCAGGCTTTGTTTCCTTCGGTTCCTCGGTGGGTTTCTCGGTCGGCTCTTCGGTAGGATTATCCGAGGGAGCGTCGGTAGGCGCGTCGGTAGAGGCGGGAAGGTTTCCGCTGCACGCGGCAAGCGTGGGAAAGAGCAGTGCAGTGAGTAGAAGCCAGGTCAAGCTTTTTTTCATAGTAGTTTCCTCCGTGAAGTGATTATTTCATATGTTGTTCTAAAAATCCAAGCAGTTCGTCGGTGTAGCGCTTTTCGTCGTAGTAGATAGACTCCGCGTGCTTTGCGCCATCGATCAGCACGAGGCGCGCGCGGTCGGGAGATCTTCTTACCACTTCTTCTGAATGATACGGCGGTACGTAGTCGTCAGCCGTTCCGTGAAAGAGCAGAGCAGGCAGATGTGACTCTGCGAGCTTGTCTGCTGACGACGGAGCGTTCAGAGAGTAGGATGCAAGCCATCTGCACCAGAAGTTTGCGAAGGTTACGAAGGGGACGGGCGGGATCTTGTTGTAGTTTTTCATAACGTGAGAGACGATGTCGATCGGTGCAGAGAAAGGGCAGTCAGCAACCACACAGCGCACAGCCGTGTCTGCTTTGTCGATCAGCGCGCTTGCCATCAGCACGGTCGCGCCGCCCATCGAAAGACCCATAAGAGCTATGGGCATATCCTTGCCGTAAAGCTCAGCCGCCTTTTCGCGCCAAATAGTTACATCCTCGCTCTCGCGAGTGCCGAAGCAGATGTATTTTCCCTCACTTCTCGAGTGTGAACGTTGGTCTGCTACGATGAGGTGATAGCCTGCGTCGTGCAGGATCTTCATATGCATACAAAAATCGCGCCTTGCGTTAGATTTGTAGCCGTGGAAGAGCAGTATTATGCCGCGAGCCTCTTTTGCTTCAAGGACGGTTGCAATAAGTCGCAGACCGTCGCGCGAGGTCACGCAAATATCGCGCGTGCGATGCTCTTCGAACCAATCGAAATCCGAGTGCAGACGCTCCTCGGTAGCCATTTCGAGTCTGTATTCGGAGAATTGCTCTTCGAAGCCTTCACCACGTTTGTCCTTTCTCGGCGCAATCTTCAAAAATACCACATATCCGCTCAAAAAGAGCAGGATCGCGAGCACAAAAAGGACGGAAAGCGAAATATATAACCAAAGCATTTTGTTTACTCCTGTTTTGAGATACTACTTTAATTATATCATAGTTCAAGGTAAATTGCAAGAGGTTTGTGTTTTGGCAAAATGTATAAAATACAAGGCATATTTTGAACACATTAACGAATATCCCCCAAGCCCGAGGGCTTGGGGGATATTGCTCAGTCGAAGAAATATCTTTCGCTGATAGATTCGCAGATCGCAGAGCCGCCGGAGCTCTCTCCCTCACCCGAGTCTGAGGATGAAGCCATACCCACGCTTGAGGCTATCGAGGAGATTGCATCGCAGTACTTGTCGTAGAGCGAGTCGGAAAGCCCGTCGTCCTCTCCAAGCACGAGCATCGCTGCAAGATAGAGAGATGCCGCAGGGGAGAGTCGATCGCACAGCGGGAAGGCTGCATCAAGCGAGAGGCAAACGTGGCTGAAGCTCGGCCCCGCATCAAGCGAGTCGATAATTCTCAGCTTCTTGTCTATCTCGCTTGCAAGCGAGCAGAAGGAAGCGAGAATATAAGGTGCACGCTCCTCGTAGTCCTCGCAGAGCATCGGATCGTTAAGCTCGCCGATAAGTCCGAGCGCGCTCTGGTAGATCTGTTTGTTTGTGCTGCTCATAGTCTACCTCAGAGGGATCAGAACGGGATACAAATGTCGAGAGTTACCATCTCCTCAGGGTAAACGACCTTTGCGCCGTAGAGATGGAGACCCTTGATGGCGTCAGCAAAGCGCTTCTCGGGGCGGTAAGCCTCGATCTCGGAGAGCTGCTCAGCAAACGCGATAGCACGGGTGGTTCTCATAAGGCACTTGTATTTTACGTCGCCCATATCGGTGGTGTCCTCAACGATGTTATTGGAAACGAAGATCTTGCAGCCTGCAATAGAGCCGAGATAGCCGTTGTTGAGCACCTCGTTGTCACCGTGAGCGAGCTTTTCCTTGAGGATAACAGACGCAACGATGGGGCTGACCTCAAGAACGACGTCGGTAGAGTCGGAAACGTTGTTCTCGTAGAGGATCTGACGTGCTCTGAGGATGCTGTCAACGAGCGTGCCGTCGTAAAGATCGCTGTGGTAAACGGAATTTGCCGAACCCTCGTACAGAGAGTATACGTACTTATCCGCCTGATCAGCAACTGCTGCAGCCGCACTCTTCATAGCGGCTTCCATAAGCTTGGGGGTGCACTGAGTCTTTTCAACGTCGTCGATCTGGAAGTTGAAGAACTTAGCCTGATCGATAACAAGCTCGGTAACGGTGTCCTCAAGTGCCTGAGGGGAAGACATATCGGTGTCCTTGGTGTAGTCACTGACCGTGATAGCGCCAACACCGCAGATCTTTACCACAGAGCCCTGATTTTTGATGTCGCCCTCGTAGTCTCTGCTACAGTTTGCAACGCCGATGTATTTCTTGTCAAGTGCGGTAAGGAGATTTTCGCTCCATACGGTAGGAATGAAATTTGTAATTGCCATAATTTTTTTGTCCTTTCAGTTATAAGAATTTTTTAGTGTTTGAAGATGTCTCTGCAACGCAAAATGCAGGCGAGCAGAAACAGAATGAGAATGATCATTTCTGCATCCATTTTTTCATAGATTCCTTGATCTTAGGGTAGTTTGCGTGAACCTCCGCGCGAGACATCCTGCGAACCTCGTCGGGCGTGAAGTATTCAGAGGCAGTGTCAGTGCCAGCGGCACCGGGTGAGCGAGACGCGTTCTTAGCGTTGATAGCGGCGATACGCTTTGCCTCACTGATCTTTTTTCTTTCGTAGAGTGCGTAGGATGCTGCGAGAGGCGCACCCGCTCTTACACTCTCCCAGACTTCGTCGGGCAGCTCCTCTACGGGAACGTCGGGGAATAGCGCGACGAAATCTCCGATCTCAGCAAGTATTCTTGCCTCGGTCTGCTTGAGAGCTTCAAGCTTTGCGATCTGCTCCTTGAGTGCGGCTATCTCAGAAAGGAGCGAGTCGATCGTCTCTGCCGCGGCGCTCTCAAGCTCGCCGCTTATCTCTTCTTCGACGATGGGCTCTTCGTCGGGTAAGGGATCAGTGTTTTCTTTTGCATCGGAAGAGTCGGAGTTTTCTTCTTCGTCCTCTTCGACACTCTTTTTTTTTACGGGCTCGCTGTCCTCAAGTATCACGTCTGTGATGCGCTCCAGCTTGTCCGTCGCCTCTTCCGCCACATTCTCGATCGCATCCTCGATATTCTCAACGATCTCGTCTGCGGCGTTCAGCGCATTTTTGATGAGCTTTAACATTAAATTTCCTCACTTTCTTCAGTTTTGGTTACTTCGTTTTTCTGCGCGAGCAGATCAAGCAGTCCGTCGCGGTCGATCACAGCTCCAAGCGGCAGTCGCTTTACGTATTCGTCTGCGCTGATGTATCCGCCGTCAAGCAGTCTGTCGAGCATATTCTGTACGCTCACCGAGCTGTATCTCGAAAGCTCGGATACCTCGACTTCAGCACAGAGCACGTCGTTCTTGATAGCTGAGAATTCGATCTTCTTTGCTGTCAGCTCGCCTCTGGAATAGCAGGGAAGCAGACGGTCGGATGGATAGTAGGCGCACATCATATCCGCCCAGATATTCGCGATATCCTCGATAAGACAGTAGTACGCGCTTCGTATCTGCTCGAGAGGAATGCGAGAGGTCTCCTGAAGTGCCAGAATTGCACTCGTGTTGTTTGCCTCAAGATTACCAAGCGCGGAATCGGTCGCGCCCATAAGTTCCTTTGTAAGATCTACTGCGCTCTCGATAAGCTCCATATATCCCGACTGCATCTCGCCGACACCGACCACACTGACCGAGTCCGCAATATTTCCACCGCCGAATGCCGCGATCGCCTCGCCGACCTCGTTTGACCATTCGGGGATCTTGGATTTGTCGTATACGATCTTCGAGAAGGCTGTGTCGGTCATATGCTTCATCACCATAGCGTACGCACGGTTGATGAATTTTTGGTTCGGGATCAGAGAGCTTATCGGCGACTCGCCGTGAAAGCTGTTCTTTCTCGGGATCCAATTGAGGTATGCGATGGGATAGAGTCGGCATCCGGTATGCCCTCTGCGGATCACGCAGTCGCGCGTTGATTTCTCGAAAACCACCTTGCCGTCCTCGCGCCAGAATTTGATGATGTAAGTTGCCTTTGCCTCTTCGTCACCCTCAAGCTCGTACTTTGCCATATCTCCCGACTGTATCTCGTGATCGTTGTCGGGAACTATCTTTTTTATCTCTTCCTCACTGACACCTGCCGCAAGTGCTTCGCGTCTGAGTGCGTGTACCGAGGTCCTTCCCGCGAGAATGATATATTCCTGCGACTGAATGTCAGCGCGGTTGACGTCGGCAGGGAAGATGTTGACGTTGTCGATCAGCTCCGTGCTTATGTCGCCGTCAAACTCGTGCGGATTGCGCACCGAGCTGTCCCAATAGCAGTATATCGCGCCGTCGCCGGTTATCGCCGCATCGGTCAACAGCCTGAGCATCTTTCTGTCCATTCCGCTCTTGTGCCAGCGATACGCGGCGTTCTGACTCATAACGTCAACGCCCTCGCGAATGATCTCTGCCTCTTCCTCGCTCTTCGCGAAGGGGAGATTTTCGTCGGTGAAGCGCAGGGAGATCTTTGAAGAAGCCACCGAGCAGATAAGATAGTTCATCACTCTGTGAATGATGTTGAAGATAGGGCGGGGAAGGTCCTTTCCCTCACCGTACTGCCACTGGTCCCCACGGTAGAAGCGCTCGTTCTTTCTCACAGTCTCGTAAAGACCGATCCGCCTTTTGTACTCCTTTCCTTTCTCGTACTGCAGCCACGCCTTGTTCTGAATGTTGTTGTGCATTTTCTAAATTTCCTTTCAGTTTGTGTTATCTCGTATTGATCTCAAGGCTGTGAAGAATTTGCATAGCATCGCCGCGCATCGAGAGCTTAGTCTCGAGCGTCTTGAAGCGATGCGAGTGTATGCGCCTTGTTATCACGTCGTGCGCTCCTCGTCCGATCACCGTTTTCTCAATGACCTCACCGCGATCGGTAGTCAATGTCAGCGTGATCGCCGCATCGGGTGTGTCTGCTCTGAGCGTTGCCTGCAAAAGTCTCTTGTAGCCTGCGTATCCAAAGTCGGACAGATCAAATACAAGCTCGCCGATTATTGCGCGTCCGCTCTCTGCTCCCACCGTGTCAAAGTCAGCGTGGAGCGACGGATCGAAGATATAGAGACTGTAGCCGTCAGAGAAGCCTACTTCGCCATCAGCATCGAAGAAATCTGTTGCGCTGATGCGCTCAAAGCGGAACCAGGCATCATTCTTTGGCGAGAAGATCCACACGCAACCGTCAGACGTCGGATCTGATAGCCAGATCTCATCGCGCCTTTTGTCGTAGAACACACGAGCATTCTGATAGAAGAAGGTGTCGAGCATATCCGAGATAGGCTCGGAGATAGAATACGCGTTGCATTCGCTGTATTCGTCGGTATCCGAGGTCCAGCGGTAGATTGCCTGCCTTCCGACGCTTACGGGATCGTTTCCGATAAGAGCAACAGCCTGCTCTGACGAGCAACCGATGCTTGAGTTGATACTCATAATGGGGAATTCCTCGAGTCCTGTGGTAGTTGAATTTGCTATCCAGGCATCCCCGTCGGTCAGTATCAGGAGTCTGTCGAAGTGCCTCGTCACTGCCTTGACGTTGTATCTTCCGTCACCTACCGTAAACGAGCTTCCCTCAACGAAATAGAGCGGACCTGAACCTGCATAGCGGGCATCGGAGGCTGCCTCGGAGGCTTCGTCAACATAAAGGCTTGAGAAGATCTTGTTTTTTGACTCGCCGTTCCACAAGAAGAGGCGAGTGCTGTTGATGCCACCGAAAACGCACGCGTATTTTGACGTGAGAAGCTCTGCGCGCGCCGCCGCCTGCGCTTCATCATCCACAAAGGTCACGTTTGCCTCAAGCTTATCGCCCGTGGCAAGACCTGAGAGATTTATCGTGTTGAAGCGCGTGTCGAACTCGTAGGACGCAGGGTCGACAAGCTCACCGTTTTTGTAGAGCGCGTCAATGGTGGCTACGGGATACATTGTCGGCAGATATGCACTTACGCTCTCACCGATTTTATAGGTGATCCTCGCGTGTCTGTGCAGAATGTTGAGCGGCTCGTTGATCTGCCCCGGATAGCCTGCATCCCAATCCTTACCGAAGAGAGGAACGTAGCCTTTTATCGAGATCGCATAACTGTCTCGCAGACGGTAGATGTTTATACCGTCTATCAGATAAAGGTAGTCTCGAAAGTAGAAGAATTGAGCCTTGCCTTCGCTCTGGGGTATAGAGGTTTTGAGCGTTGCCTCTCCCGTTGCAATATCAAGGCTGTAAATACCTCTGCCGGCAAGGAAATAACACTCAAAGCTACCGCCGATATATCCGCTCCATATCGCGCGGATCTCCTTGTCAGAGCTATAGACCGCCTTGTACCCCGACCTTTTTCTGAGAGAGCCGTCGGCGCATACGCGAAGATTTACAAGATCGCTGATCGCGCCGTTGTGGCTGTCCTTTGCGCCTATCCCACCAAAGCCCTCGTAGGAGAGCGAGAGTGGGGAGGACGCTTTTGTTTTCTTTGCCATATAAATTTCCTTTCATAGATGTCAGCGTGCCCTTACGGTGATACGAGCGCAACGGGGTATGATAGATAGCTTCGTATCAGTCGTAAAAGGAGCGACGCTGCCCGAATTTAAAGTCGCGCCCGATAGAAAGAGTGCCGCTTCTCTCTGTATCGATCGCTTGTGCGGCTCTCGCCATTACCGCGTAGCGCAGAGCCTCAGGGGCGTGAGTAATTCTGTGCGGCTCGCTTGATGCGTCCTCAGCTCTCGTCGGATCGCAGAGCAGGGCGGGCAGGCACTCGATAAGCTCGGTGCACTCGGAGGAGATCCGAATAAACGGATGCTCGCCACTCGGCGAGAGATACTCTCGCAAAGCTCGCCAGCCCGCCACGCGTCTGTCGTCAGCGGAGCGCATAGGAGGGAGAGTGGCGGCGCGCTGCATGATCTCAAAGCCGCTAAGTCCACTGTCCTGCCGTCTGTTCCACAGATCAGGCGAGCAGACCGCGAAGCTTACTTTCTCACCACGTATAAGTTCCTCTATCCGCCGCGCTGCCGCAGAGAGCGTGTGTCCCGATTCGCATATCTCGCGTATCACCCAAAGATTTTCGTCAGCGTCCACTCCTAAAAGAAGTGCCGCGAGCATATCAAAGCCGTAGTCGAAGGCTACAAATTTATTAAGCTCTTGCGGAATGAGAGACGGAGGGGTGACGTGGAGAGAGCGGTTGAATTCGGGAAAGAACTGTCCCTCGAAAACGTCCCATCTTCCGTAGAGCCACGCATCACGCAGACGCGGCGGAAGAGACTCAAGCGAGCGAACGTATTCAGGGTCTGCCTCTGTAAGAATGGGATTGTCGTAGACCAGAGCGGGAATAAATCTGTATTGCCGCGGATCCTCGCCGCTACGGAAATCGCGGTCTACGAAAAGCCGCTTTACCCAACTGTGCCCGATGCCGCCGGGATTGCAGGTAAGATACATACGCCTCGGAAAATGATTTGAGCCACGCAGACAGGCCTTAAGTATTGAAAATCTGAATTCGCTCAGCTGCGTTGCCTCGTCGATGGCTATAACGTCGTATTCCTGACCTTGATATCTCAGGGCGTCCCGATCTAT
Source organism: Clostridia bacterium (assembly GCA_017935225.1). Taxonomy (GTDB): domain Bacteria; phylum Bacillota; class Clostridia; order Oscillospirales; family CAG-272; genus HGM12713. The sequence goes on from JAGBIA010000055.1 coordinate 28,719, forward strand.
CGCGCAGTAGCCGAGGGATATCCTGCTCCCGTTTGGGAAGAGGATCGCCTTCTCGGACTCGCTGTAGCTTATCATTCCGTCGTACTCTCGCATAAACGGAATGACGTGATTGCTCTTGAGCTCGGGTAGTGTTCTTCTTACTAAAAGGCAGGAGAGTCCGGGGTAGCGCAGGCACATTCCGACGAGCTTGCGGCGCAGAGCCCATGATTTGCCGCCGCCTCTCGCACCGCCGTAAGCGGTGAAGCGTGCACGCGAAGCGAAGAATTCCTTCTGTCGCTCGGTCGGCACACCGGGAATATGCAATATTTGCTTTCCTTGCAAGCTACTCACCGTCCTCTATGATATCGTGCTCAAAGGAGATACAGATCTGATCCTTCTGCGCGACGGCTCTCGAGGGCGCATCGTAGCCGAGCCGCCGTTTGAGATATGCCGAGAGAAGCGTAGGTGAAAGATCGGAATTAAGTGCCTCATCTTCAAGCACCGCGAGGATCCTTCCGTATTCTTCGGGATACTCGCTTCCAAGCCTCTCAAGCTCTCCCGTACTCACTCCGAGAAAGCGACAGAAGCCCGCAACGTTGGGAAAGCAGCACTCAGGAGCTCTCTTGCTCTTGCTTGCCTTTGCCTTGATCTTTCCATCGGAAGAGATATCCTCGTTCTCGCCAAAGCCCGACCTCGCACATAAAGTGAGGTAAGCTTCAAGCGAGGAATATATCCCTCCCGACTCAAAAAGCTCTTTTGGAGAGCTTTCGGTGGAATTCATTTCTTTCCTCCTTTCTCCCCGTTGCGCAGGCTTATTTTACCTCAGAATTCCGTCTCAAAAGGTTACCCTGAGTCCCACTTAGTCTCAAGATCCTGAGACTTTTTAAAGAATTTTAAAAAAAAGCAAAAAAATCCCCACACCGACCGCGGTCGGTGTGGGGAAGAGAGCCGTTAAGGCTTTATCTGCCAGCTTGTTATATTGTATCTTTTTGCCGTATCAATGTACTTCTGCTGATCTTCTGCCAGATCCGAGAAGGGAAGCAGAACTCGCATTTTGTAGTATATGAGCTGCATCTGCATCTGCGATATGCGTGACTCAACGTGCGCGGCAATATCGACGTCATCTTTGTAATTCGTGGTGTCGAGTGTTAGGAAATTGAAGACTTTCGCAAGCTTTGCGATGAGCACCTCGCTGTTCTCGGCACTAAGCACGTCTTCGGGGATCACACATCCAACGATCGCATCCTCTTCGGTCGCACGGACAAGAAGCGCAAGATCGCATATACGGTCAACGTCCTCAGCCGTCGCTCCTCTGGGGAAGAGCAGACAATCGTCAGCTCCCGCGCGTATAGCCTCGACTGCGACCGAGCACCACGCGCTCAGATATACCTCGCGAAGCAGGTCGTTCTCCTCGGAAAAGGACGGAACGTAAAGCAACGCGCTTGCGTAGAGCTCGCGGTCGTCGATGCGCGAGATAACGCTTGATAGCGATTGCGCGTCGGATGCCTGCGAGAGAAAGGAAAGCTTGCCTGAGAGCGAAGAGATATAATTTAGGGTGCCGTCGGTGTCGTTGAGATCGATCATCACCGCACCTGCCGAGTCGCCGATCGCCGATAGTCTCTCGGAGAAGCTCGAGCCGTCCTTTAGCATCGGCAACGCGTACGCACCTACAGTCTGCGCGGCAGGAAGCGTGTTCGCAGCACTTTGCTCGGTGCCGCTCGGTGTCGGTCTTCTGTTACTGTCCTCAGAGGTCTTCTTGTGCAGAAGTGTTCCGATCACCATAAAAAGTGCAAAGAGCAGGACGAGTGAAACTGCAACGATAAGCAGTATAGCCTTTATTCTTTTTTCTCTGTATATGCTTCTTCGATATTTTACATTCTTTGAACGTTTGTTCATATACACCTCAAAAAAAGATGATCAGTTGAAGATTATTTTCTAACGATGCTGTTTTGGAATTTTCTCATTCTCACGCGGCGCACAACGATCACCGCGACCACGCAGATAACGCAGAGTACAACAGCGAGCACAACTGCGATAATGACCTGATAGTCAGCACCGTTTTCGGCGGGCTCAAGTGCGAGAACGTCGAGAGACTTTGCAAAATCGTTGGGCTCAAAGGAAAGAGAAGCCTTGATGTCTTCCTTCTTTTGATTGATCGCGGCATCCGACATCATCTGCGCGAGAGTTGCTATGTTCTTTTCGATCTCGACCTTGGCCGCGTCGGTAGTGGTGGAGAGCTTTTCGATAAGGTAGAAGCATTCAACTCGCTGACCGTATGCATTCTCTGCATAGGATTCGACTATTCTGTGGTCGCCCACGTTCATCTCGAATGCGGCATCCTCGTATTTCTCGTCCATAATTCCGCGGGGGAAGTAGTAGCCGTATGTATCGGCAAGGTACTCGGGAGTTACGTCCTCGTTATACTCGCTTCCTATAAGCTCGTACATAGACTCGCCGCCCGCAAGCAGCTTTTCTGCCGCCTTGATCTTCTCAAGCTTCTCTGCACGGTCCTCTCCGTCGTTGACAAACACCGCGATGTGCCAGGTGTGAGCGAAATTATCCTGAACATACTTAACTCTCTCGGCATCGGTCGCAGGGATAAGCTCGCCGTTGTTTACCTTAGCCGCATATTCCGAGTAGAGAAGGCTGACGCCCGTGATAAATCTGACATAATGGTCGGTAAGACCGAACTCTGCCTGTGAGTCGAAGTATTCCTTGCGGCTACCGCCGAAGCTCGCCTCAATGTCAAGTGCGACAGAGTCGGCAACATCGGCACGAAGCTTCTTTTCATCGTATTCAAGTCCCTCGGTCTTACAAAGCTCGAGGATCGCGTAGTTTTCGGTGATGTTCTCGTTTATATCGTCCCAGATCGCCTTCCTCAGCCCCTCTGGATCGTCCTTATAGGAGCCCTCGTAGCTCTTTTTATAGTTAGTTGCAAGGAAGTAGAGCTCCTCGTAGAGAACCGTGTGATCTCCCACGCGACCTACCTCGGTGCGTGCAAGCTTGGTCTGTGCAAGCGGACGGCCCGCGCAGGCAGTGAGCGTGGTTGCAAGCATCAACACCACGAGAACGAGAGCAAGTGCTTTTAGTGATTTATATCCTGATTTCATATCTGACCTCTGTAAAAGATTTGTACGCATAGCAATACACTTCATTATACATCAATTTTATTAAGATATTGTGAATAAACCGCACAATTTTAAACTTTATCTCAAATATGTCAAAAAAAGCGAGAAATATCGAAAAAAAGAGGTAGAAAATTAAAAAAACATCTTCCATTTGCTGAATAAATGTGTTATAATTGTATTCAGATAAGACCGAGAAAGGAGATACCTATGGAATCAAAATACAGCATTCCGCTCAGTGAGCTTATAGCAGAGTTCTCACTTGAGGAGCTTTATATGCCTACCTCCCCAAAGGAGATAAAGATTTCAAGCCCCGAGGTAAGCCGTCCCGGACTTGCGCTCAGCGGATTTGTGGAGGTCTTCGAGCCCTTCCGCATACAGATAATCGGAAAAGCAGAGCATCGGTATCTTTCAGGACTTTCAAGCGAACAGAGAGTTAAGCGTATAAACGAATTTTTTAAGCTCAAGCCGGTAGCGGTCGTCATTACATCTAATATCACCGTTTACGAGCTGATGCTTGAGGCTGCAAGAAACGAAGGCATCCCGCTGCTTCGTACCGAGGACAGAACAAGTCCGTTTATGGCATCTCTCATCGCTTCACTCAATACGAGTCTTGCTCCGAGAATTACGAGACACGGTGTGCTCGTCGAGGTCTACGGCGAGGGTGTGCTGATACTCGGAGATAGCGGCATAGGTAAGAGCGAAACGGCTATTGAGCTGGTCAAGAGAGGTCACAGACTTATCGCGGATGACGCGGTAGAGATCAAGCGAGTTTCAAGTAAAACTCTCGTGGGAACTGCCCCCGACCTTATCCGTTACTACATCGAACTCCGCGGCATCGGCATCGTCGATGTGCGAAGGCTGTTCGGTATGGGCGCGGTAAAAGCGACCGAGAGGATCGACCTTGTGATCAAACTTGAAAATTGGCAGCCTGGTAAGGCATACGACCGCTTCGGTCTTGACGAGGAGGTCGAAGACATTTTGGGAATAGGCATTCCGGCACTGACCATTCCCGTACACCACGGACGAAATCTTGCGGTAGTCCTTGAGATCGCCGCGATGAACAACCGTCAGAAAAAAATGGGCTACAACACAGCCGAGGAGTTCAATCAGCGGCTGATGGAGCAAATAGAATCGGAGGAAAGTTAAATGAAATTAAGCGTTTTGATCAATTTGTACGGCAATAAGACACTTGACGAGACTCTCAAGATAATGTCCGAGCAGGGCGTTACTACCGTTGAGGTCGGTGCCGGCGGATATCCCGGAAAGGCTCACTGCAACCCTGCAGAGCTTCTCGCTGACGAGGCAAAGCTTGAGGAATTCAAGAATACATTCAAGAAGTACGGCATCAGCATCTGTGCACTTGCCGCACACGGAAACCCTCTGCATCCCAACAAAGAGCTTGCCGCTATGTACGACAAGGATTTCAAGGAGGCAGTTCTTCTCGCAGAGAAGCTCGGTGTTGATACCGTTATCACATTCTCGGGTTGCCCCGGCGACTGCGAGGAGTCCAAGTATCCCAACTGGGCAACTTGCGCATGGCCCGATGATTTCCTTGCAGTTCTCGATTGGCAGTGGAATCAGAAGGTAATTCCTTATTGGAAGGAGACCGGTGCTTTCGCAAAGGCTCACGGTGTTGATCACATCGCGTTCGAGATGCATCCCGGCTTCTGCGTATACAATCCCGAAACTCTTCTCCGTCTGCGCGCTGCAGTCGGCGACGTTATCGGTGCAAACTTCGATCCCTCCCACCTTATCTGGCAGGGAATGGATCCCGTTGCAGCTATCCGTGAGCTCAAGGGAGCTATCTACCACGTTCACGCAAAGGATACCAAGATCGATACCTACAACACCGCTAAGAACGGTGTGCTTGACACCAAGCATTATGGCAGAGAGCTCGAGCGCTCCTGGGTGTTCCGTACCGTTGGCTACGGCAACAACGAGACCTATTGGAGAGACCTCGTTTCCAATCTCCGTCTTTGTGGCTACGACAGAGTTCTTTCTATCGAGCACGAGGACAGCGTAATGTCCATCGACGAGGGACTCCGCAAGGCTATCAGCTTCCTGAAGGATATCATCATTGAGGAAGAGAAGCCTACTACAATGAGCTGGGCTTGAGATTTTTCAACTGTGATTGCCCTTCGGGCAAGTTATCAGTTTAGATATGCTTCGCATAGTTATGATTGGCTTCGCCATGCTTAATCATAACTCTAAACTAAAAGAGCAAACACGGTTTGTGTTTGCTCTTTTCCTTTTGAGTGCGTTTTGGACTTATTATCAGCTTGCTTTTTTATAATGGTGCTCAGCGGGGCATTCGCCTGTGCAGACTATCTCGACGTTTCCTTCCTTACCGTAAACGTAGGGAAGCTTGATGATGACGAGATCGCCCTGAGTGCCAGCAACGTAGCATTCCTTATAATTGGGAAGCTTGAAGAGAATGCTGTTGTAGTCCTTATCAATGTACTTGTGGTATGCGTTAAGACCCTGCGGCCAGAGAACAAGCTCTGCGTTGACCTGCGTGTAAGCCTCGATCATACCCTGATTATTACCCCAGGTGCTGTAGCCGTGGTGACAGGTCTGCACGATGTCGCACTGCATAAAGTCGCCGTACATATTCGCGCTTATCTGCATTCCGTTTCCGGTCGCGTCACCCGTGCAGAGATATGTGGTCTCGTTGCCGTTATTTGTAAAGGTCATCTTGATGACGGTCGAGGTGGTATTGAGCGCGTTGCAGGGTTTGGGACCGAAGCTCTCAAGTGTGTAAAGCACCTCTATCTTAAGATCTGCCATATGGAAGACCTGACCGACGTGGATCTTATGGATGGTCGCACCGAGTGCCTCTGCCGCCTTGTAGGTGCTCGAGAAACCGCCGCCTTCGTTTTCCGACCAGTTGTCAGGATAGGTCTCCATAGCCTTTGCGCGCTCTTTCTCAGACATAAAATTGACGAGGAAGCGTTCGACCTTGATGCCCTCAAACATTTCGTATCGGGAGTTGATCATTCCGTTATGGTCTCCGTGAGAGTGGGTGATGATCCATGCCGCGATGGTAGGCGTATCTGTATAGGCGCTGGACTGATCTTTTATCGCCTCGATCAGATCGTTTGCACAAGCTGCGCGATTAAATGCACCGTCGACCACGATAAATCTTCCGTCCTCGAGACGAATGAGCACCGACAGACCGTTGGATGCGTAGGATTCATCTTTTTTCTGATACTCAAGACCGAGCATCGTGATCTGCGAGTCAGTAACCTTTACGTATTCATTCTCAGACTTAAGCGCAGGCTTGGGAGCGTCCGCAGGCTCGATTATCACGCGGACCTCGTTGTAGTAGTCGTAAAATCCGACGTTGATCATATGAGTATCACTGAGATAGGTCGCAAAGCTGCATTCCTGCATCGTGTGATCGGTGTATTTTTCAAATCCGTTCTGCTCGAGCTTAGAGAGATACGCGCTATAAAGCTCGGGAGTTGCCTCACTGATGATCACCTCGTCGCACTGCGTTGATGCTTCAGCAGTTCGAGTGCCCGCATCGTAGCAGGAAAAGAAGCTTCCGCCCTCAAAGTAGGGAATAGCCGAGAGCTGAGCGTACTTTGTGGTATTTCCTGCGATCTCGGATTTTTTGAGAGTGATAACTCCGCTCTCAGCATCAAATCCACCCTTGAGTGCTTCCACGAACGCAGAGGTAGCATCCTCAAGGCAATCGTCTGTATATGCCATAATAACTATTTTGTTGTCTATAACGTCGATGATATAGTCACCGTAGCCGCATTTTGCCGCTGCTTCGGCGGTCTGAGGATACGCGGTGTTGCCAACGAGTATCTCGTAGGTGGTGGAATTATATTCAGTGCCGTTTGAGATCGAGTCGCTTCTTACCTTGGGAGTTGCATTAAGAAGCGCAGCGAGCTCTTTAACTATTGTTTGAGATGTCTTTGATACCGTCGTTGCACCGCCTGAACCCTTGGGACGAACTACCGCAAAGTTGATCGTAGATTTCTCGCCGTCATTTGAGGCAAGTATCCGTATGTTCTCGGGGTCTATCGGTGGAAAGTTCTCTTGCTTTTCTACCTTTCCTTCGGTCTCGGACGCGAGAGGCTCGCTGTCCGTAGGAATCTCCGCACCGTTGTTGCAGGAAATCAGCATAAGCAGGATGAGCAACAGCGCCGCGAGCGTCAATAATAGTCTTTTACTTGTAAACATAGTTGTTTTCTCCTTTGTGTGAAGATAATTAACTTACTACAATATTATACCAATAATTTTTCTGTTGCGCAAGGGAATTTTTGAAAAATGGCAAATTTTTTAAAAAATAAATACGCGCGGTTGACTTTTTTTAGAGTTGTGGTATAATTACAGTAGCATTTTCCATACAAGCGAGGTTTATTTATGAAAAGAATTTTCCGCATCGCGCTCGCACTTGCGCTCAGCCTTCTTATGCTCACGGGCAGTGCGATAACTTCGGGCGCGGCTGACGTCGGACCTTATTCTATGATCGACGGCGGATGCATCAGTGCAATAGAGATGCTGAGCGAGAGCAGCATCGGCGGCGAGGTGAGCTATTTTACTTCCGTGGTAAGTTCAAAGATCCAAGGACTTGATGACCGCGCGTCGATACCCTACAAGACATACGGCGCGATCGGCTCGGAGAACACGAGAATGTTCGTTTATTCTGTCGGCAAGGCTGACGGACTCGACTTCTCAAGAGCGACAGTCAAGCAGATAGTCGAAAGGTTTGAAGAGGAAAATCCCGAGTGGGATGCACTCGTTGCGATAAACGGCGACTTTTTTTGATATTGAAAACAAGCTCACCTCGTCAATGGGCGAGCCCGAGTTTCCAATGATACAGCTCGGCGACGTATATAAGTCCAATCTGCTTGGCGCCGCTGCGGGACGAGGTATCCTCGGCACGACGGCTGACGGCGAGATGATATATTACACGGTCGGATCCAAATATAAGGAGCTTGGCTACGGCACAACTTTCAGATTGGAAAACAAATATGCCATACAGTTCTTTGGCGAGAATAACAGCAACGTGATCGCGGAATATCCCGCCTCTCCCGACTATTATCCGCAGGGAACGAGAATAAACTTCATCACCCCCGACTCCAAGGAGCGTGATTTCAGCGGTGCGACTGTATATGTCGTCAAGTGTGACACCTACCGCCGCTCGCACGTGGGAATAAACGGCACGGAGATCGGCACGGTCGGTTATTTTATTGAGGGAGAAATAGTTGAGGTAAGAGAGGGTAAGAAAAACGAAAAGCCCGCGGCGGATGAGGTATATATTGCAACCTTTATACCCGAGTCCTATCCGCTCCTTAAGGTCGGCGAGCATATCAAATGTCAGCAGAAGGCGGCAGGCGAGTGGGCAGAGGTCGAAAATGCTATCGGATTTAAGCAGCAGATACTTGCCGACGGCAAATGCCTGCTCAAGAACGCGTACGGAACCTATAACAAGGGCGGAGATCAGGCTGAGACGCTCAAATGGACTGACGACATCTACGAATATCCTTTCTGCTGGAAGGACAGAACGGCTATTGGCTTTCGCGAGGACGGAACGTCCGTTCTGCTCGTGATAAAGAAGTCGAGCCACGACGGCGACTACAATAATCTCGGAGCATCCTACTACGAGATCGCCGAGCAGCTTAAATCTCTCGGATGCACGAATGGATTTTTGCTTGACGGCGGCGGATCTTCGACTTTCGTCATAAGAAACGAGGACGGAAGCTTTTCTAACGCATACGTCGGAGAGGGCAACGGACGAGCGGTCGCAAACGCGGTCATCCTTGCCGTGCGCGACGAGAGCGTGCCCGAAGCTGAGACCGACGAGACGCTCGAGGTAGTGCTTCCCACCGAGAAGGCGACCGAGAAGCGCACAGAGAAAAAGACCGAGAAGCCTACGTCTGCTCCCGCGACCGAGCCTGCCGAGTCCGAAACAGAGCAGAGCACGAACGGCGGATGCGCGTCTGTCGTCGCCGCCCCTGCGGTAGTCGTGATCACATCGCTTGTTGCGGTGTTAAATGTGAATAAGCGAAGGAGAAGAGACTGATGTACCTTTGGATAGCGGTAGATCTTGAAGATCAATTGCAAGAACTCAGGCAAGAGCTTGACCGTGTCGAACGTTTAATATGTAGTAACGATCCTGCGCTGACTCTTCCTCTGCATACTTCTCTTAAAATATCGTTTGAGGTCGACGATAAATGCGCAAATGAGGTTCGGAGTTCCGTGCGTCAGTATCTTTCTGCTCTCCAAAGCTTCCAAATTGCGCCGGAGCGCGTTGAAAGCACGGGGAAGCTTACTTGGATAAGGATGAAAGAGAGCTGCGAGCTTTCTCAAATTCATGGCGCGCTTGATCTTATTATAGAGAGACAATTTGGGGTTTCTCAGCACGTGTTTGACCGTGAGTTTATATTTCATACCACGCTTTTTGCCGCTACAGAACCCCACAAGCTTGAAAAAATACTTAATTTACCAAAACTTCCCGAATTGCTTACCGTACGAAGCTTTATAATAGGCAGTTCAAGAAGCGGAGAGGCGGGAACTTACTCGGTAGACGAAACAATTACTATATAAACAAAAATTCCACGAACGGCGTTCGTGGAATTTTTTATATAATGATTTAAATAAGCGGAAGTATCTGATCCTTGACAAGCTTTTTCGCCTCATCAGAGAGGGGCGAGAAAGGATGGCGGCAGTCACCCATATCGTAGCCGAGAAGATTGAGGACTTCTTTCTCGGCGGGCATTACGCCGACCTTGCACAGAAGTGCGATTATCTCGTTTGCCTTGATCTGAAGCTTCTGTGCCTCGGCTATATTGCCTGCCTTGAAAAGCTCGTGGATCTTGACGAATTTGTCAGCCATAAAGTTGTAGGTCGAGCCGATCGCGCCGTCTGCGCCCATCGAAAGACCGCACAAGAACATTTCGTCAAAGCCGTTGTAGACGATCTTGTCGGGAAAACTCGACTTGCACTGCTCGAGCATAAAGAAATCGTTTGAAGTGTACTTTATACCCATAAAGCGATCGTCACAGAGGAATTGTCGCATCTCGCCAAGCCCTAAATTTACACCGGAAAAGGTGGGAATGTGATAGACGAGCATAGGCAATTCACCTGTGTCAGCAAGTCTGTAATAGTAATTTTTGATCTCATCAAAAGAGTATTTGTAGTAAATAGGAGCGACGGACGAGATAGCATCGTAGCCAAGCTCCTTTGCGTATTGCGCAAGCTCCAGAGCCTCTTTAGCTCTCGGAGAGCCTATATGCGCGATAAGAGTCGCGTCGGGGGCGGTATCCCTTACCGTCTCCATAACAAGCTTGCGCTCTTCGGTAGAGAGCAAGAATGCCTCGCCCGTGCTTCCCGTAACGTAGAAGCCGCGTACACCCATCCCCAGATTGAATTTTACAAGCTCGGAAAGAGCTTTCGTGTTAACGCAGTCGTTTTTGTCAAACGGTGTTAAGAGAGCTGTGAATATTCCGTCAAATTTCTTTTGTTCCATAATTTTCTCCTTATTCCTTTCCGCAGAGCTTGTTTACCCAGGGCAGAGCAAGATCTTCCTTGAAATAGTGAGCGTTTTCCGCAATATTTGTGTAAAGATTGTATTCCGCATCACCCACGCACTCGGGCGCAGGCTTATTCTCATACGGACGCTTCTCGGGTGAGTCGAACGCCTTGTGATAGTGAAACTCAAAGGCATCGGACGCGCCGAGAGTCGCGTATGCATCCTTGATCTTCTCAATATCCGCCGTCTCGCCACCCTCAGTGATGATAAGTGCTTTCGGCGCGTAGGCACAGAGAATGTCGGCGGGCGTGAACCAATATTCACAGTCGGGAATGAGATGATTGTAACAATTCGACCACAGATAAGACGCAGGCGCGGAGTAAAGCCGCACGCGTGTGTCGTATATCGGACTGTTGTAGACGATGCCCTTGACACTGTCCGAGAGAAGTCCGACGAACATACAAACGTACTTGCCGAGCGAGTGACCGCTGATGACGATATTGTCTTTGTCAACAAGCGGATTTTTCTCTATCCAACCGAGCACGCAGAGCTGATAAAAGGCGGTCAGCCCCATAAGATTTCTGCCTACACTTGCCATTTGCACCGCTACAGCGTCGGACGGAGATCCGCAGTCGCTCGCTTTGAGCTCACCAAAGGTGAGGTGATCGCAGACTACTGCAATATATCCCTCTTTGACGTAGTGTATTGCCATTCTGTTGTGCTCGGGGAAAGTCAGCTCGCGCTCGCAGTAGAGGTCGGGCTCATCACAGAGTGCCTCTTTTGAGTGCCAGGTTCCTGGGGAGCAGAGCACGGTAGGTGCAGGATGCTCGGCATCGATGCCATCGGGGATAAGCACAAGAAAGGGAATTACCGCGTACGGCTCGGGAAAGGCTTCCCACTTCTGTATTCTGTAGCCCTCGCGCGCCTCCTCCCAAAGCATCTTCGGCTCGGGCTGGGGAGGAACATCATCGGGGAAACGCAGTATCTCGCATAGCTTCTCTTTGACCTTCTCGCGCCACGCGTCGAATTCCTCGCGACTCATTCCGCTCTTGTATTCAAGACGCGGACGGTGAGTCTTGTAGTAGTGCTTCATAAATATATCCGTGTGCATAAAGCGACCGTCCTCACGGTCGGTGATTATCGGATTGAATGCAGGGCTCCGCATAGATACCTCCTCAGAACTTCTTTATCCACTCGACAGAGAGCTCGATCCAATGAGCAACGTGCAGATCGTACATACTCTGCGCGCCGTTCCAGGTCTCACCGTTGGCGAGTGCCATTCCGTGAGGACCCTTGGGGAAGATGTGAGCCTCAAAGGGAACGCCGTTGTCGATGTATGCGTCCATAAGGAGAGTAGAATTCTTTACGGGAACTCCGCCATCAGAATATGTGTGCCAGATAAACATAGGGGGAGTTTCGGGCTTTACGTGGCACTCGAGCGAGAATATCTTTCCTTCCTCCTCGGTGTAATCGCGGTTAGAAAGAAGATTTGCGATCGAGCCTCTGTGCGCGTACTTGCCCGAAGTTATAACAGGGTAGCAGAGGATCATACCGTCGGGGCGGCTGATGCCGACGGGAGCGTCGCCCATAGCGGCGAGAACCTCGGGTCTGTCCCAGATAATTCCCGCAGATGCTGCAAGATGTCCGCCCGCAGAGAAGCCGCAGGTGAAGACTCTGCTTGTGTCAACGCCAAGCTCGTCGGCGTGCTCGCGCATATACTTGATGGCAAGTCCAACCTCGATAGCGGGAAGATAACCGAGCTTTGCGGGAGCGACCGTGTACTCAAGCACGCACGCGTTAAAGCCGTTTGCATAGTAATACTGAGCTATCGGCTCGCCCTCGCGGTCGCGGCAAACACAGCTATATCCGCCGCCGGGGCAGACAACTACTGTCGGGCGGCGAGTGCCGTCATTGTCGTGAACGTAAAGAGTCAGCGTGCACTCGGGGTGATCCCCGAGAAGATTTATTTTGTCGTTTATCATAATTTACACCTCACAGTATTTTTAGTTGTATCCATTTTATCACACAGAGCAAAAATTTTCAATATATTTGATAAAATATGCTAGTAAAATTCTTGACAAATGAATATTTTGTGCTATAATATTAATATCCTTAATAGAGGAAATAATTTCATTGTAGAAGAGTAAGGATACGGGCGTAAAGTGCTTGCGGGACGGGGAGTTGTCCGCAGGACGAAAAGCATTAGCTTGCGGTTCGTATTCTGCATCCCGCTTCATACGGCAAAAGGCGACAGAAGTTCTGTACCTCCTTTACCTTAGCCATATGTGAGCTTTGGGAAAGGAGGATTTTTTTATGAAAAGAAACCCAATTCTCGCACTGACACTCAGTGCGATGCTCATAGCTATGAGCGTTGTTATCGGAATTTTTTGCAAGACCTTTCTGAACTTCGGCGGAGGACTTTTCAGAATAACCTTTGAAAATCTGCCGATAATTCTCTCGGGAATTATGTTTGGACCCGTGGTCGCCACGGTGGTCGGAGTTGCAACAGATCTGATCAGCTATCTTCTCTCGCCGCAGATCTATCCGCCCAATCTCGTCGTAACGCTTGGCGCGGCGACGATAGGTTTTCTCTCGGGCTTTATCTCGCATTTCCTTGTCAAGAAGCAGGGATATGCCCAGATAATAATTTCGGGAATAGCGGCGCACGCGGTCGGCTCGATGATAATAAAATCTATCGGACTTTTCAGCTTCTACGGCTGGGCAGTTATCTGGCGCGTGCCGACCTATATCGTTATCGCGGCAGTCGAGATCACCATCCTCTGCTTGCTTTACAAAAACGCGACTTTCCGCAGATTGATCGATAAAATTGTCAAAAAGGATTAAGGAGTGAACGTTTTGAACTATCAAGAGGCACTTGAATATATACACGGCATCAGCTGGACCTTCTGCAAGCCCGGACTTGAGCGTATCAACGAGCTTTGCACAAGACTCGGACACCCCGAGCGCGAGCTGAAATTCATTCATATCGCGGGCACTAACGGAAAAGGCTCGACCTCTGCTATGCTTGACTCTGTGCTGAGAGCGGCAGGCTATAAGACAGGTCTTTATACCTCGCCCTATATACGAACCTTCAACGAGCGTATGCGAGTCGGAGGAGAAAACATAAGCGAGAGCGAGCTTGCAGAGATAACTTCCTACGTTCGCCCCATCGCCGACGCGATGACAGATAAGCCAACCGAGTTTGAACTTATCACGGCGATCGCGCTCGAATATTTCCGCAGAGCAAAGTGCGACGTGGTCATATTTGAGGCAGGAATGGGCGGCAGACTCGATTCGACCAACGTAATTGAAAGCTCGCTTATCTCGATAATCACCGGAATTGCGCTCGACCACGTAGCATTTCTCGGAGATACCGTAGAGAAGATCGCGGCAGAGAAGGCGGGCATCATAAAAGAGGGATGCCCCGTGCTTTTCGGCGGCGAGGACGAGAGCGCGTACAGAGTCATAGCGGCGCGCGCGGCAGAAATGAAGAGCGAGATGCACCGCGTAGACCGCTCAAAACTTGCGGTCAAGCAAAGCACGCTCGACGGTACGCTCTTTGATTTCGGCGAGCATATCGATATGCGCATCTCGCTCCTCGGCAGCTACCAGCCGCTCAACGCGTCGACCGTCCTGAGCGCACTTGATATTCTCAGGGAGAGAGGAATGAACATTCCCGACTCCGCTATAAGAGAGGGACTCGCCGCGGCTCGCTGGCAGGCGAGATTTGAGATAATATCGCGCGATCCGCTGACTATCTTCGACGGAGCGCACAACGCCGAGGGCATCGCGGCGGCGGTCAAGAGCATAAAGACATACTTTGGAGATCAGAAGGTCTACGTCCTCAGCGGCGTGCTTTCTGACAAAGACTACCGCGCGATAGCGAAGGATATCTCGACAGTTGCCTCGCGCGCGTTCACAATGACCCCCGATAACCCTCGCGCCCTCGCGGCAGAGGACTACGCGGCGGTGCTGAGAGAAAACGGAGTTGACGCGAACGCTTATCCATCGATCGACGATGCACTGACTGCCGCGCTTGACGCCGCAAGAAACGAAGGAAAAGCTCTCGTCTGCCTCGGCTCGCTTTATACCTATTGCTCGATAATCGACAAAATTGACATGTAAAAGAACAAAAAGGCGCTTGCCCTGTGGCAAGCGCCTTAGCTTTTTATTGATGATCAAGGATGAAGCACTCTTCCGACGAGATAATTCTTGTAGCATTTATCTATTGAAAGCTCTTCGTTAAAGAAGGGATTTTCGATAACACCGCAACCGCCCTCAGCTCCTACAAGGAAATTCGCATTCGGCGCGTCACTGCGGAGAGTGACCTTGCAATTAGAAAGAAGCGAATTGAAATTACCGTCAGCCTTGAAGCCGATCTCACCCGACTCAAGCGTCTTGTACCAATAGCAGAAGCAATTGTGACAGATAGAATGACAGCCGTCCTTTAAATAAAATCCCGTCTCGTACTGATCGCTGTAGCAGAAGTCGTAGCGGTTACCGCCACTGAGATCGCAGAACGCGATGCTGTCAGAGTAGAACTCGGGATTTGACGTGCCGAGCGGATGGATATTGCGCAGACAGTTACCGCCGCGGATAAACTTAACGCCTATGTGTACGTAAGCGATACGCATATTAGTAAAGGTGTTGTCCATACCCTCTATAAGAACGCCGATGGTGTCTCGTTTTCCGGGACCAACGATGTTCACGTTGCAGATATCAGCATCCGACGAGCCCGAGTTTGCACCCCATTTTACGTGCAGACCGACAGTCGTGTGCTTGATGGAAAGATTTTCTACTCTCGTCTCTCTGCCGCTGTCGATAGAAACGCCCTTTGCAATATTATTGCCGTCGATGATGCCGCCCGAGAGGTAGTAGTTACTGCCGTTTACGCGAATGGTGTTGAAGGGCTCAGCCGCACCGAGACGGATCATAGCCTCGTCCGAGTCCCATCCGTCCATAGCCTTGATGACTGCGAAGTTGGAAAGCTTGAGCGAGACCGCATTTTCGGGATTTGCGGGAGTGCAGATAGGCTTTGAGATAAGATACTCACCGTCGGGGAAGAAGATAACTCGACGGGGATTGTCCATAATGATCTGCTGAAGCGCGTCGGACACGTCCTCACCTGAATTTGCCTTGACGTAATCTGTAACGAGCACGAACGGGCTTGCGAATTCGTTAGTCATAATAATTCTCCTTATCTGTAAGTGTGAAATTCAAAGACAGATCAGGGATGAAGCACCTTGCCCACGAGGTAGTTCTGATAGCACTTGTCGGGAGCCTGATCCTCGTTGAAGAAGGGATTTTCAATAACACCGTAGCCGCCCTCAGCACCTACGAGGAAGTTTGTATCCTTAGCGTCGCCGCGAAGAGTTACCTTGCAGTTCGAGAGGAGGGAATTGAACTTACCACCCGACTTGAATCCGATCTCGCCGCCCTCAAGAGTCTTCCACCAGAAGCAGAAGCAGTTGTGGCAGATAGAGCGAACGTTATCTGCAAAGTAGAAGCCTGTGCAGTACTGATCGCTATAGCAGAAGTCGTACCAGTTCTCCCAGCTCAGATCGCAGAAAGCGATACTGTCGGTGTAGTGATCCCAACCGGATGCAAGGCTGTAGAGCGGATGGATATTGCGCAGATAGTTGCCGCCCTTGAGGAGCTTAACACCTATCTGTACTCTTGCGATACGCATATTGGTAAAGGTGTTGTCCATACCCTCGATAAGCAGACCGATAGAGTCTACCGTTCCGCGACCAACGATATTTACGTTGCAGATGTCGCAGTCAGCAGAGCCCGAGTTTGCGCCCCACTTAACGTGCAGACCGACCTTGGTGTGCTTGATGGAAACGTTCTCAACTCTGGTCTCACGTCCGCTGTCGATGGATACGCCGTTAGCAACGTCATTACCGTCGATGATACCGCCCGAAAGGTAGTAGTTGCTTCCGTTGACCATTATAGTATTGAAGGGCTCAGCCGCACCGAGACGGATGAGAGCCTCATCACAGTCCCAGCACTCCATAGCCTTGATAACTGCGAAGTTAGAGAGCTGAAGAGATACTGCATGCTCGGGGTTAGCGGTAGTGCAGATCGGCTTGGAGAGAAGATATTCTCCGTCGGGGAAGTAAAGAACGCGGCGGGGATTGTTCAGAATGAGCTCCTGAAGAGCGTCGGATACGTCCTCACCCGTATTTGCCTTAACGTAATCGGTAACTAATACGAATGCGTCTCTTGTAAAATCGTTATTCATAATAATTCTCCTTGTCGTTTTCGGAGCTTTGCTCCGTTTAGTAGATTATACCATATCGAACTCTTTATGTCAATTAAATCAAACAAAAAACTCCGATTATTTCGGAGTTTTTATGCGAAATAAATAATTAAAATCCAAGTATGCCGAGAAGCTCATATCTGAGCGCGCGTGTGAAATTGCTGGGCCCCGAGATAAGCAGGACGGTGTCGGGCGAGAGATCCGAGAGTGCGGATTTTGCGGTCGCCTTGACGGTCTTTGAGAGAGTAAGAGGGATATTCACCTTGCCTCGCTCGTCCTCGCCGACAGACTCAAGCTCAAGCGCCGAAATAGAGCATACGTCGTATCCGCGACGCGTGAGCGCCTCGATATAGTAGGGAATAAGCTCTCCGTCGGGTAGGCAGAGTTTTATCTTTGTGCCCGTGATCTCCTTGAAGTCGGCGAGCGAGTCGCAGACTTCCTCGATAGCGATCGGCGTGTGCGTGCTGTCCGCGATTATCGTGGGCGAGATCGAGAGTATCTCAAACTTGCAGGGCGCACTGAGAGCAGAAAGTCCTTCACAGATCTGCCCTTTGGTGATGGCATATCCAAGCCTTATGAGCATCTCTGCGCTCTCAATAGCAACGAGCGCGTTGACAGTCTGGAATTTACCGCAAACGCGAAGGGAGTAGCTCGTACCTTTATATGAAAACTCGGTTCCGCGGAGTGTCAGTCGCTCGATCTCGATCTTGTTTTTTGCCGCGATCGTAAGTCTGCAGTTTACCGCCGAGCAGGTGTCGGCAATTACCTTGTACGCATCGGTGTTCTGAGGCGCGCTTATTATCTCGCGAACTCCGCGGCAGATGTAGGAGCGGATCTTATATATATCCTGCCGGTCTCTGTCCTCGTTCGGAATAGATCCGCAGATGATCGCCGCAAAGGGCGCGGGCAGAAAGCGAGAGGGATCCTCACCGTTGTGGTCGCTTTCTATCATACAAATGTCGCACTTGTGAGCGCAAAACGCAAGAAGCGCCACACAGAGAAGTATCTCGTGCGCGGTAGGGCAGAAGACCGATGGATCGTCATCCTCTTTGTCGGAATTTATCTTCGCCACCGCATCCTTGACCTCGGACACGTATTCGACAGTCTCGTCCATACTTATCGGCTCGCCGCCGATGCGTATGTTCTCGCGGATCTCGGAATAGATCGGCATAGAGAGACAGCCGCTCAGAATTCCCGCTTTGCACAGAATTGAGATGATCATTCTTGCGCACACCGTCTTGCCGTTGCTTCCTGCCAGACGGATGTATTTTATTCTTTTTTGTGGATTGCCGAGCGCGTTGCACAGCGTAAGTATACGTTCCGAGGCTGACTCAGCCTTGGGCGCGACGTTCGGCGCGTTTTTGATATATTTTATGGCATTGTGATATGTCATATAGCTTCCTTTTCAGATCTTTTATCGGAATATCAGAAGTGAAATGCAGAGAGATCACCCTCGCCGCACAAAAATCTCTTAGCGGCAAGATATTTTTCCCGAGCCTTGCGCGCCTCTGTAGAATTTTCGTTGAATTTCTTCTTGCGGAAAGCGCGGAGCATAACGTTCTTGGGTGTCTCGTTGGGATCTATCAGCTCGACCGTCGAGGTTGCATAGCCCTGCGACTCGAGTCGGCAGAGCCTGAGCGCGTCGGTTGCCGCGTCGCACAGCTTCTGGCGAAGCATAGAGTGCTCGGTGATAAACGAGAGCGCTTCACAGTTAATGCTGTGATTGAGCTCGTGGTGACAGCAGGGAGTCGAGAGGATAACGTCGGTGCGCCACTCGGCAGCCTTCATCAGCACGATGTCGGTCGCGATATCGCACGCGTGCAGAGAGATAACGAGAGAGGGAAGGACTTCGGGAGAGTAGTCGTTTATATCCATACAGATAAATTCAAGTCCGTCAAAACCGAGTGCTTTCGCGGTCTTGTTACAGTGCTCGACCACGTCGGGCTTTAGATCAACTCCGCTCATGCTGACCTTAATTTTTCTCACGTTTGCGAAATAATGATATGCGGCAAATGAGAGATAGCTCTTTCCGCAACAGAGATCGCAGATGCGTATCTCGTCGCTTGGCAGCTTGTCCTCAGCGTCTCGGATTATCTCGAGGAAGCGGTTGATCTGTCGAAACTTCGACTGCTTCTTGTCGTAGACTCTGCCGTTCGCATCGGCAACGCCAAGCTCGTAGAGAAATGGCTCGCTACCGTCAAGTATATATTGCTTTTTTCGGTTGTTGTCCTCGATTTCCGCTCCGACTGCCGAGAGGTCTGCACTGCCGATAAGCGCGCGCACCTTCTTGTCGCCAAGCACGACCGTCTTGCCCGAAGAGGAGCATCTGTACTCGCACTCCGCGCCCTCGCAAATGAGATTTATCTGCGAATAATTGCAAGAGAACTCACAGAGCGCATCGGCATCGGTAGACTCGAGAACGAAATTCTTGTGCGTGACCTTGTTGTCCTTGTGGAAAAGCTCAGCCTGGAGCGCCGCCTTGCCGCCGATCGCTCTGAGCGTCAGCACCGAGCGCAGAAGCGTTTTGTCGGCAGGCTTTGAGAGCACCGCCTTCTTGAGCTTTCGCGCGCTTGCCGAGCAGAGTATCAGCTCGCATATCTTCAAAAGATCTTCGTTTCTTTCCATTTATTACTTGCCCTCTGTGCCGCTTTCGTCGGGAGTCTTGACACTCTTCTTGAAGGAGAATTTGCTCTCCTTGCCCTGCATAAGTCGCTTTATGTTTGCCCAGTGCTTGACTACGACGAGAACTGCGATAATGATCGCAAATACATCGTAGGGAGTAGCCTGACCTGTGAAGAGATGATTTATTCTGTCAAGAAGAATGGGGTAGAGCATAACGCAGATGACAGAGCCGAGAGATATGTATCTGGTAAAAAGTACGATTATAACAAAGAGGAGGATGAGAATAGCAAAAACGATCGGGTCGCACATAAGTATCGCGATCGCCGTGGTAACTACACCCTTGCCGCCTTTGAAACCGTAGAATGCGGGGAAGATATGACCGCAGATGCAGAAAAGACCTGCGAGATAAGATCCGAGGTGACCGAGAAGCGCGTAGCCGATAAGGCAGGCAACCACAGCCTTGAGAGCATCGCCAAGCAGGGTAAGACCTGCTGCCTTTTTTCCGTACGTACGCATCATATTCGTCATACCCGCGTTCTTGCTGCCGTGGTCGCGGATATCCTGCTTGTATTTTTTGCCCGAGATGATGATAGCAAAGTTGATGCTTCCGAGAAGATAAGCGGCAACTATCGCGACCACAGCCGCGATGATGATGATCGCCGTATTTGAAGAGTCGGATATCGGGAAGTAGTGACCGATAAATCCGTTAGCCAAAAATTCATTGAACGTCATTGTTATTTCCTCCTGACACTTGTGTCTTGTTTTCTAAAAGTTTCTTGCCCGAAATAAGATCGGGATCTATAAACTGACCGTTGAGAGAGCAGAGCAGAAGCAGCCCGCTATCCTCGAGAAAAATACTGCTGCCGCATTTGCCGAGCGTCTCGCCCTTTGCGAGCACGTCTCCCACCGCACAATCGATACTGCTGAGATGGCAGTACCACGTTGCAAGTCCCATTCCGTGATCGATCACCACGAAGTTTCCGAGATGCAGAGCGTAGCCCGTATAGATCACACGCCCGATGTTGAGAGCACCCACGTTCGCATCCTTGAGAGATGATACGTAATCGACTCCGAGTGCCGCAAAATCTTCGTTAAGCTCCTCGTCTATGACGAAGTGATCTCCGTATGAGTATCCGCGAGTAAGGTCTGCATCAAACGAGGCAAATTCGCCGCGGAAGAGTGCCTTTGCCGTATTCTTGGGTTCGATACTCATTTTAATTCTCTTGATCTCATTAAGAGCCGTATCCGAGATTGCATTGTTTATGACCTTTTTGCTCTTCGTGAGCGTTATTGTGTTTTGGATCGGGGCATCTATAACGGTTACGGAAAATTCCTTACTTGCCGCACCGCTCGAGAGTGTGAAACGAATCTCACCCTCAGGCGTTCCGTAGGGAATAGGCAGAAACGCGTATGCGTTACCGTCGGAATATGAGAATATAGGCTTTATCGACTCAATAGCTTTCTGTGCAGTTATTCCGTCGACCTGCTCTTCATTACTTGCATCCTCGCTGACCGCTGAGTATATTACCTTCGAGCCCTGTTCGATATCAAGGACCGAAAGAGTAATGAACTCACCCGGACGGACAACACTCGCACTGACATCGAAGCTCGCGTAGTTTTTACATACAACGTCGAATTTGTAGTCCAAGAAGCCGTACGCAGAGCGATCATCTCTGCGCGCCCAGCTTGCCGTGATATCAACGTGCAGAAGAGATCCCGCCGTCGCGGTGATATATGAAAGTCGGTCGAGATCTCCCTCATATATAAGCGCTCCTTCACTGTCGGTAACGGTTACAGAGCAGATGTCTGGGAGCTTTGAAAACTCAAGCGAAACACTTCCGCTCATCTCAAACCTTTGTATCCTCGAGACCGTATCTATCTCGGTAGCTCGCTTCGTTTCACCGTCAAGTTTCTTGTACTGCCAATACGTATTGCGCGGAAGTATCGTAGCGCCTTGCTTTGTCATAAGTACAGGTGGAGTTGCCTCGGGATATGCGGCTTCAGAATAGCCTGAATTCAAGAAATCTTCATAGTGCTCCTTCGAGACTTCGAAGTACTTTCCGCCATAGGAAAGGTAGCTCGTGCTCGGAGAGGAAGAAAAGTAGCAATCGTAATCGACGGTATCGTCACCATAGTCGATGAAAATGCGGTAATTCGGCTCGCTTGCTATGTTATCGGGGATCGCATTCAGCTCCTTACCTGAATTGAGCGAGGTGAGAAGATTGACAAGGAATGATCCCTCAACGTAGCTTTCAGTGACAGTTTCACTCGCGATAATTTTGTTTTCATCGTTATATAAAGTCACCGACACGTCGTGTGCATCAAAGAGCGTATCTTCCTTGAAATAAACGTGCCATACCGCAAGTATCGTCGGAATGAGTATAGCAAGAAGGCAGGGGACTGCTATAAGAGGAGCGTAGCGAAACGCACGCTTCTGCCGCAGATCGTTTATGAAGTCCGCAAAGAACTTTTTTATATCCTTGAACAAGATCTCGCCTCCTTTCGAGTATATCTCGTCACAATATACCAAATTATATTATACAACAAGAAAGCGATTTGGTCAAGAGTTTTTTTACACTTAACTTATATCATATGTAATTCCGTAGCTTTTGGCATATCTTTGAGCAAAAGAATCGCGTGAACAGCGTATAACGAAAGAGCTCGACGCACCGTCAAAAGCACCGTAGCCGATCGAACTTACCGTGTCGGGAATGCTGACCGAGACGAGCGACGGACAGCCCTTAAAGGCAAACCAATCTATCTTTTCAATGCCGTTTGAGATCACGATACTCTCAACGCTTGCTGATGAGAGCGCATCGCTGCCGATAGAGTAAACCTTGTAGCCGTCGATCAGATAGGGAATAACGATATTCTTTTGCGTGCTATCGATCTGAGTTATGCATGCCATCCCATCAATTACTGTGTACTTGAAGGTGTCTTCCTCTTCTTTTGCATCTGCTTCGGTCTCTTCGTCACTTTGCTTCTCACCCTTCAGCTTCTCGATCTCAGCGCGAAGCTCTGCGATCTCCTTTTTGCTCTGGGCGTCGGATAACTGATGATCCTGTAACAGCGCGCGTATCTGCGCCTCAAGCGCACGTATTTGCGCGTCTGTATCACCCACAGGAGTGGTCGCATTCGGTGTGTCGGTGCTGTCGGACGGTGCAGTGCCGGGTATCCAGGCGCAAGCCGAGAGAAGCGCGGAGAGAACAATTGCCGCCGACAATATAATAATGGTAGCTTTTTTCTTTTTCATAGAATTTTTCCTCCATAAATTGTTTTGCAGATGGATCTGCCGTTATATTAGAATACCACATCCCTATGCTAAAAAACGATAGAAGTGTGTCGAAAAGAATATTTGAAAAAAATAAAAAAATTTGTGAAAAAGTTATTGACATTTGACAGCAAATGTTGTATAATATACAAGCCGCGTTTTTGAGGGCCATTAGCTCAGTTGGTTAGAGCAACCGGCTCATAACCGGTCGGTCCGGGGTTCGAGTCCCTGATGGCCCACCAAGCCTTCACTACGGTGGAGGCTTACCCAAAGCGGCGCACCTAAAAGCCCCGAAAAAAACTTTGAAAAAACTTGAAAAAAGTTTCAAAAAGGTATTGACAAAGGCAAAAAGGTGTGGTATAATACTAAAGCTGTCGCGAAAAAGGACAGCGAACGGTCATTGAAAATTGAACAACAAGA
>JAGBIA010000056.1 GCA_017935225.1 Clostridia bacterium
ATGCGGTGCCAAACCACTTACATTATACAAGGAGGTTTAATTCTTTTCAATGGGCTTGCTTATAGCTCGCCCAGTTTTTTTGTAGCCCTGCTCGGTTTTACCGCTCCCCCAGTAGAACTGGGGGTTTATTTACACTACCAAAAACAGCAACCCGTGGACACATTATCCACGGGTTGTTTTTCACTATTGTATTTAATTTAAAAGATATGCTTTATTTCACACCTTAAACATCATATCGCCGTAGCTCGGGAGCGGCCAATATTCCGAGGAAGTGAGCAGCTCCATCTCGTCGACGAACTCGCGCAGGCGCTTCATCGTTGGGATGACCGTGTCGCGATAAGCCTCGGCGCGCGTTACATTATTGGTGATCGACGCGGCTACCTTCTCGCTCGTCTCAAGCTTTGCGAGCGTGTGGTAAGCCTTATAAGTGAGGTCCGACAGCTTCTGCACGATGTCTCTCTCGACCGCGCAAGAGCCGGGGATCAGCTTTTCCTTTGCGTTAGCACCCATAGCAACGTCTCCGACGTAGCGGTTGACCGCGGGAATGATATCTCTGCTCGCCATCTCTATCATAGTCAGCGCCTCGATATTGATGATCTTCGAGTAGTTCTCAAAGAAGATATCCTGTCTCGACTTGATCTCGATCTCGTTCATTACCCCGTGTTCTTCAAAGAGCTTGATGTTCTTGTCAAGATCAAAGAGCTTGAACGCATCGACCGCGTTCTTGAGATTGAGAAGTCCTCTCTTCTCTGCTTCCTTCTCCCATTCGTAAGAATAGCCGTTGCCGTCAAAGATTATACGGCGATGAGCGGTGAAGGTGTCCTTGATAAGAGCGGCAACCTCGGAATTGAAGTCATCCGCGCTCTCAAGTCTGTCGGCAAACTGGCGGAAGCTCTCGGCGACCGCTGTGTTAAGCACCACGTTAGGAAGTGCGATATTCTGCGACGAACCAAGCATACGGAACTCGAACTTATTACCCGTAAACGCGAAAGGCGAGGTACGGTTGCGGTCAGTGGTATCCTTGCGGAAGGTAGGCACGGAGGGAATTCCGAGGTCCATCACGCCTGCCTTTGCGCCCTTGTAGGTGACGCCGTTGATGATAGAGTCGATGATCTGCTCAAGCTCCTCACCCACGAAGATCGAAACGATCGCAGGCGGTGCCTCAGCCGCGCCGAGACGGTGATCGTTGCCCGCATAGGCAACCGAGATACGCAACAGATCCTGATAATCGTCGACCGCCTTGACTATAGCGGCGAGTGTGAGCAGGAAGATCACGTTCTCCGCGGGAGTCTTGCCCGCGTGGAGAAGATTTTTGCCGCCGTCGGTCGAGAGCGACCAGTTGTTGTGCTTACCCGAGCCGTTTACGTCCGCGTAAGGCTTCTCGTGAAGCAGGCAGACGAGTCCGTGCTTCTCGGCGATCTTCTTCATATATTCCATTATAAGCAGGTTGTTGTCAACCGCGAGAGTGGTCTTTACGTAGACGGGAGCGAGCTCGTGCTGAGCGGGAGCCGCCTCGTTGTGCTTGGTCTTGGAATGGATACCCATTTTCCAGAGAGCCTCGTCGAGATCGGCCATATACGCACCGATGCGTGTCTTGAGCGGTCCGAAGTAGTGGTCCTCAAGCTCCTGACCCTTGGGGGAGTGCGCGCCGAAGAGCGTTCTGCCCGTGTAGAGCAGATCCTTGCGCTGATCGTATAGCTTCTTGTCGATTATGAAATACTCCTGCTCCGCACCGACAGTCGTATTGAGTCGCTGCGTTTGTGTGTCACCGAAAAGGCGCAGGATGCGAAGTCCCTGCGTACTGATGGCATCCATAGAACGAAGCAGAGGTGTCTTTGTGTCGAGCGCCTCGCCCGTGTAGGAGCAAAATGCGGTAGGGATATAGAGAGTTCCGTCCTTGACGAAAGCGTAAGAGCCGGGATCCCACGCGGTATAACCTCTTGCCTCGAAGGTAGCGCGAAGTCCGCCAGAGGGGAAAGAGGATGCATCCGACTCACCCTTTATCAGCTCCTTGCCCGAGAACTCCATAACTACACGGCTCGGTCCGTCGGGAGCGAGGAAGGAATCATGCTTTTCTGCGGTCAGTCCTGTCAGTGGCTGGAACCAATGCGTGTAATGAGTTGCACCCTTCTCGATCGCCCACTCCTTCATAGCAGCGGCAACGGGAGATGCAATAGACGCGTCTATAGTTTTACCCGTAGCGATAGTCTTGATCAAAGACTCAAAGACGTCTTCGGGCAGTCTCTCACGCATCACATCTTCATTAAATACCATACATCCGAATATTTCGGGTACGTTCTTAACCATAGCTTCACCTCGCGCAGATAAAAATAATACAGATTAATTATATACCACTCTTGCCGAGTTGTCAAGTCTTTTTTTCAGTAGGCAGGTATATCTCGCCAATATTCATAAAATCCACCCAATCAAAAAACAGCTCTCTAAGTCTCTGCGAGCGGCTGAGTGCTCTCAGCTCGGCTCTCTCAGAAGCAAACACGCTCGCTCGGCAGTCCTCCCAAAAGCGACAAAGCGTGTCGATCTGACCCCGTTCAAGCCTGCAATCGCCGCAAAGCCCGAGCAAGCGGTAGGTAAGGCGGTCGAAATCAAAGCAGATGAAGTCACACCTGCCAAGTCTTGCGCGTTGCCAGAGCCATATCGGCGAGTCGACGAGAATTCCCCTCGCCACGCACCCGTTGACCTCCCTGCCCTCCGCCTCAAGCTCACAAAAGACAGAATGCAGAAGCGCGTTTGCTTCGAAAAGTTCGCCTGCCGAGCCAAATCCCGAGAGCATTATCGAGATCTCACCGTATACCGCCGCCAAAAAGAGTGCCTCACTCTCTCCTCTAAGGCGCTCGCGATCGGTGCGTGAAAGTTCAAGCGAGACGCAAAGTCCGCGCTCCGCGTCGCTCTCAAGCAATCCAAGCGCGCCCTCGAAGATATCCCCGCCAAGCGAGAGCTCGTGCGCACTGAAAAGCCGCCCGAGCCGCGCGCGAGTGCCCGAATGCTCATCCTCGTCTCGCCTTGCATACTCCGACAAAGCCTCAAGTCCGGGATCAAGTAAAAGGCGCGATCCCTCGAGATCTATCAACGCTATGCGGCCGTCGAGCGCGCAAGGGGACAGCTCCTCGCGGATCACGAGACATGGCAGGCAAAGGCTCGCAAGTCGGTGCGAAATTACATCAAATACAAGAAGCCCCACCGCTCTGCCGCCGCGCGCAAGATACTCAAGTGCCTCGCTGACATCGCGCTCGCAAAAAAGACAAAGTATAGCATCCTCCGAGCCTCGCGTCACCCCTCCTCGCCGCCAAAGCCTCAGCCTGCCTATCAGATATCCCGTGCCGCCTACCGTCTCACCGCAAATATACCTCACAAGATCCCTCCTTTAATACTTATACAAGCATTATTTTTATCCCTTTGGTCGCGTTATATGTAAAAATAAAAATTTTTTTGAAAAAGATAGAAAAAAGATCGAAAAATGGTGACAAAACAGAAAAAAAGTGATATAATATAGTCAATGTAAAATTTTAAGATCAAGGAGATTAAAAATGAAGATCATTGTAACTAAAAACTATGACGAAATGTCTAAGGTAGCAGCCGATCTTATGGCTGAAGTAATCAAGAATGACCCCGCGTGCGTTCTCGGTCTTGCAACCGGTGACACTCCTATCGGAATGTATAATGAGCTCGTTGCTAAGTACGAGGCAGGCGAGATCGACTTCGCTGCAGTTCGCTCTGTAAACCTTGACGAGTACTACCCCATCACCCCCGATAACGATCAGAGCTATCGTTATTTTATGGATAAGCATCTCTTCGACAGAGTTAACATCGATAAGGCTAACACCAGCGTTCCCGACGGAACCGCTAAGGACGTAAGCAAATTCTGCCGCGAGTACGAGGCTAAGATCGACGAGCTCGGCGGAACAGACGTTCAGGTCCTCGGCATCGGCAGAAACGGTCACATCGGCTTCAACGAGCCCGACGCAGAGCTTGAGAGATTTACTCACCTCGTTGAGCTTACCACCGATACCATCGAGGCTAACTCCCGCTTCTTCGCGTCTGAGGCTGACGTTCCGAAGCACGCACTCACAATGGGTATACATAGCGTTTTCAAGGCTCGCAAGATCCTTCTTCTCGCTTCCGGTAAGGGCAAGGCTGCGGCTATCCGCGCACTCGTAAAGAGCAATATCACCACCGCTTGCCCCGCAACCCTCCTCTGCCTCCACCCCGACGTAACCGTCATCTGCGACGAGGACGCGTACTCGCTCGTTTAAGTTAGGTAAGGGATGCTATTTTCTCTTCTTTTCTTGAAAGAAAAGAGTTCGGTCAAAAACATAGTCGTCTCGAGCGTGAACGCGCGGCGCCCGCTCGATACTCCTTGTTTTTTCCTATTTTCGCGTCGGCTTCATCGTCCGCAGGACGCGCCGACGTGAAAATCAAAAGAACTTCCTGTGGGAGTTGGTCAAGGGTTTGTACGTAAATCGAACCGATATTCCCTAAAGAGCTTTGGGCTGCCTAAAAGGATAGCGACATCCCCGATCGTTAATCTAATAAAATGCGACAAAGCAACCCGTGGACAGCATGCTACCACGGGTTGCTTTTGTTTTTGTTATGAAAATCAGAGATATATTTTTAATTCTCAATAGTTTTATAGTTTTGCGCCTGCACTAAAAACATCTCTGCGTATTTGCCGCCGAGCTCGAGAAGCTCGGTGTGGCTTCCCGCCTCGATCAGCCGTCCCGTGTCGAACATATAGATCTTGTCGGCGACTCGCGTGGTCGAGAGGCGGTGAGAAATGAAGATCACCGTCTTTTCCTCGGTCTTATGCAAGATAGACTGATTGAGATTGTACTCCGCCACAGGATCGAGCGCGCTTGAGGGCTCGTCCATAACTACGATCGGGTGATCCTTCGAGAACACGCGCGCGATCGCAACCTTCTGCGATTCTCCGCCCGAGAGGTTCGTTCCCTTATCGTTAAACTCGCGCGTCATATGGGTATGTATTCCGTCCTCAAGCTTCTCAAACTTATCTCCAAAATCGGCAGCTCTTAGCGCACCGATCACGCGCTCCTCATCGCCTTCTCTATACTCCCGTCCGAGCACGTTTTCGGCAAGCGAGGTCGCGAATATCTTATAGTCCTGAAAGACCGTGCCTATCTTCTCGCGGTATGCATCGGGGTCGTACTCCTTGATATTTACGCCGTTGTAAAGTATCTCGCCCTCACTGACGTCGTAAAAGCGCATTATCAGCTTGATCAGCGTGGTCTTGCCCGCGCCGTTGTATCCGACTATAGCGATCTTCTCGCCCTTGCGGATAGTCATATTGACGTTTCTGAGCGCGTCCTTGCCCTCACCCTCGCTCTTCGGCGCTACGTGATCCTCCTCGTGAAACTCGTACTTCGGGTGCGAGGAGAATTCATACGAGAAGCTCACGTTGCGAAGCTCAAGGCTCTCGAACTCGGGGATCTCGCGCGTCGTGCCACACACCTTAGGCTCAAAGCGCATAAATTCGAGATATTTTTCAATATAGAGCGAGTGCTTCGGGTATTTCGTCAGCCTCTCGACAAGGTCGGTCAGCATCCACCGCACGCTCCACACCACGCTCACGCTCGCCGCAAATCCGCCGACGAGCATATCTCCGCGCGCGAGCATAAAGATCATATAAATTATTATACTGTAGAACGAAACGTCACCAAGCGTATTCCAGCTAAGTCCGTAGAGCAGAAAATATTTCTTTCCGTATTTTTTCTCGAGCTTGATGATCTCCTCGGTATTCTTGTCGTATTCGCTCATAAGAAGCTCGTCCGCATGTCTGATGCGGAGCTCCTTTGCGTGATCGGCAAGGTGATAAACTCTGTTGATATAGCTCTTTTTGCGCCAAAGCGGATTTGACTCCTTGCTGTGCTTGAAGCTGACCTTGTTTCCGATGAGATTTGCTACAACTGTTATGACCGATGTAGTAAAGAGTATGAGCGCGACTACTGTGTCGACCGTGAGAAGTATGCCGAACATCGCAAATGCGCTGACGAAGCGGGTGATAAGCTTTCCCGTGTCCTCGATCACCTCAACGGCGCGCGTGTCCGACTCGTTCATCGCCCACACGAAATCGTTATAAAACTCGGGATCGTCAAAGCAAGCAAGATCAAGCGAGCGCGACTTTATGAAAAGCTCCTCGTGCATCCGCAGGTGAAGCTTCTGACGAAGCAGAGGATTGACGATGCACCAATACCACTTATGGAATGCAAATGCAAGCGTGTAAAAGAGCGCCATCGCACCGATAATGCCCGCCGCGCGTGCAAAATCAAGCCCCTTGTCGACCGCGTTGAGCAGCTCGTAGTTAAACAGAGCCGCCGCAGAATTTATAGCTCCCTGTATTAAGCCCTCGAGTAGCATAAAGACGAAATAGAACGGCGTGTATCTTGCGATCTTACCGATCATCAGGGCATTATTGTGAATTATTCTTGAAAATTTTTGCCTCTGTCTCTTAGCCATTGACACTCACCTCGCTTCCAAGATAATTCTCGGCTTGTCTGCGGAACATATCCGCATAGATCCCATTCTTTGCGAGAAGCTCCGAGTGAGTTCCGCACTCGGCGACCGTGCCGCCGTCCATAAGCAGAACTCTGTCTGCAAGCACGGCGGACGAGAGGCGGTGCGAGATGAATATAACACTTCTGCCCTCGGTGGCACGCATCATATTCTCAAACATCTTGTACTCGGCAATAGGATCAAGCGCGCTTGACGGCTCGTCGAGCAGAACGAAAGGCGTTCTGTCGGCAAATACGCGCGCAAGCGAGAGCTTCTGCTGTTCTCCGCCCGAGAGATTTTCTCCCTTATCGTCGAATTCGCGCGTAAGTATCGTATCTATTCCCTTTTCCATACGCTCGACACGTCCGTATGCGCCGCTCTCGACGAGAGCATCAAGCACGCGCTGATCGTCTCCCTCGACCGACGGGCGCAAAAGCACGTTGTCCTTGACGGAAAGCGAGAACATCTTAAAATCCTGAAAGACCGTACCAAAGCAGTCGCGATAGCCTTTAAGATCGTACTCCTTTACGTTCACTCCATCCATCAGTATCTCGCCCTCGCTCGCGTCATAGAGCCTGAGCAAGAGCTTTACGAGCGTGGTCTTGCCCGAGCCGTTACTGCCCACAAGCGCGATCCTCTCGCCCTTGTGAAGCGTGAAGTTTATGTCGTGCAGAGTGTCCTTTTCACTTCCGCTATAGCGGAACGAAAGTCCGCGCACCTCAAGCTCAACGCTCTCGGTAGGCGCCGTTTTCTCTCCGCCCACGAGCTTGATCTCGTAATCGAGAAAATACCGCACGTCCTCAAGGAAGAGCGCGTGCTCGCCGAACTCTGCAAAGTTCTGCACGAGATTGTTGAGGCAATAGGATATCGTTCCTATCGAGCCGATGACGACGATGCAATCGCCCACACTCATACCGCCGTTCTCGCTTCCGATCACCATAGTGCTCCGCACCGAATAAAGCGTTGCGCCGAGTATCGTCACGACCTCGAGTCCAAAACGCTGGATATAGCCGTATATCGCCTTTTTCAGACCGTATTTCTTGGTTATTTTCTTGTATTCTTCAAAGGTCGCACGCAGATCGCGCAGCATATTGCCGTACATTCCGCCGCTTCGCATCTCTTTTGCGTACTCGCCGAGATAAAAGGTGCGCTTGACGTACTCCGCGCGTCTGTTGACCTGCTTTTTCTCGCTCTCGAGATCGTGGCTTGCGATATTCTCAAGCCTGCGGAAAACTCCGAGCACGAGCGGAAACAGACCGAAGAGTATCAGCACGGGATCGATGACGAACAGCAGCAGCGAGTTTGCGAAAAGCGCGATAAATCTCGCGATCAGGTCGTCAAGAGTGTACATTACCTTGAGCATTCTGTTGTACGCCTCGTCCATCGCCCTGACGTACTTATCGTAAAATACGGGATCCTCGTAGCAGGCGAGCTCTACCTTTGCCGCCTTCGAGAAAAGCATTTTTTCGATATGTGCGCCGACCTTCCGCTGCTCGATGGGAGAGATTACGTTCCAGAACCAGCTAAGCGCGGTAAAGCTCGTAAGGCTCACCGTGGCGAGTATCACCACGAAGAGAACTATAGACTCCACGCTGCGACCGCCCTCTATTCCGTTTACTATCATCCGAAGCAGATATCCCTCGCTTAAAAACTCGACCGTTCCGTATATGAAGGACGAACCGAGATAGACTAAAAGATATATCGGAGACGCCGCAAAGATGGCTTTGAGCGCAAACAGATTGTTTGAGACCGTCCGTCCGAGCGGTAATTTCTTCTTTTTTTC
>JAGBIA010000057.1 GCA_017935225.1 Clostridia bacterium
ACCGCTGAGGACGGAAGCTGGGATACTATGATCGATATTCAGGGTCTCGAGGACTTCTACGGCGATATGGACTTCAAGGTTGCAGGTACTCACAAGGGTATCACCTCCATCCAGATGGACCTCAAGATCGACGGTCTTACCCCCGAGATCATCAAGGCTGCTCTCGCACAGACCCACGTTGGTCGTGACTATATCATCGACGAAGTAATTCTCAAGGCTATCCCCGCTCCCAGAGCTGAGGTCTCCAAGTACGCTCCCAAGATGACCACCTTCAAGATCGATCCCGACAAGATCCGCGAGGTCATCGGTAAGGGTGGCTCGGTCATTCAGAAGATCGTTGCTGAGTCGGGTGCTAAGGTCGACATCGACGACGACGGCGTTATCTGCATCGCTGCTACCAACGGCGAGTGCGCTGCAAAGGCTAAGGCTATGATCGACGCGATCGTATTCGAGCCCGAGGTCGGTGCAACCTACTGCGGTACTGTAGTTAAGATCCTTGCAAGCAAGGACAAGCCTAACGAGGACGTAGGATGCTTCGTTGAGTACGCTCCCGGTAAGGAAGGAATGGTTCACATCTCCAAGATTACCACTCGCAGAATCAACAAGGTAACCGACGCTGGAATTGACGTTGGTTCGACCGTCAAGGTAAAGTATATGGGTCTTGACAAGAAGGGCCGTATGGACTTCTCGATCAGAGATGCTGAATAATCTATGATTTTTAAGGGGCTGCGCATTCTTTTTGCAGCCCCTTTCTGCCCCAAAAATAAATTTTTACGGAGGAATACAGATGAAAGATCTTTCAGAGCTTTTTGAAGGCGGCACGCTCGAAACACAGAAAAAACGCAAGATCACCTTTTACTGCATCTGCGCCACGCTCGCGCTTATCGCCGTTATGCTCGTGATCCTCGCAGTCTGCGGCATAGTTGCGCTCATAAAGAACCACACGCCGAGTGAGCCTGCCGAGCAAGAGGTACAGGTGAGCATCGGTGCAACAGTACCCACGACGTTTGACGAAGATCAGCTCTATTCGGGCACTCTTCTGCTTCTCGATTCCTCTCACAAGTACCAAGGCAAGAATGAGACGGTAGTACTCAGAAGCTCGGACAGCCGCCCCAAGACCTCGACGGGCGGATATGCATATTCGATCCTTGCCGCAGGCGCAACAGATGAGCTCGACTTCCGCGGAACGCCCGAGGCGGTCGATGCGCTCCACCTGATGATAAAGGAGTTCTACGCAAGCAAGGGCGATGACAATCTTTGCGTGGTAAACGCGTTCACAAAGTCGAGAGCCGATACGCTCGATCCGATCTACGCATCCGCTACGACCTTTGCATTTGAGTATTATTTCGAGTTCCCAGGCACACCAAAGACTATCTACGGTGTGGATAAGTACACCTGGATATACACCAACGCGCACAAATACGGCTTTATCAACGTAGATACGGGTGAGGAGGGCGGCTCGAACGTGTTCAGATACGTCGGCATACCGCACGCGACATATATGAAGACCAAGAAGCTCGACCTTGAGAGCTACCTTGAAGAGCTCAAGAGCGCGACTGTGGATGCGCCTGTTCTCACCAAGGTCGGCAAGTACACTTACGCGTCCTACTACATCCCCGTGGGTGCGGAAGCTCTCGTCCCCGCCGACTACAGCTACACGGTCAGCGGAAACAACACCGACGGATACATCGTCACCGCGATAATCACGAAGAGGGCGAACACACAGAAAGCAGAATAATATCCACCAATTAAAAAGGACAGAGAATGTTTTTACACTCTCTGTCCTCTTTTCTTTGAAAATGCGATTATTGAATTGTCGATATGCCTCGCTCCGCTCGGCTCGATATATTGCCGCTCGCTTTGCGAGCATCAATTCGATATGTTTTTGCTTTGCAAAAACTCGATATGATATAAGTCCGCGCTCACGAAGTGAGCATATCGAGTGTTTGCGCAGCAAACATCATATCGAACGCGTCAGCGTACATCGATAATCTGCGTTAGCGGATTTATATCGACGCGTACCTGTCTATAGCAGGTACGCTACGAGCGGCTTTTTTTGTATAAAAACAGCATTTCGTGAAAGGCTATCAAAAAGGGGGATAGCTATGAAAAGAGCAACAGATATTTTGTTTTTGATACTCGTCTGCGCCTTGATTTTCGGTATAGGAGGCGCGATCTTTATTCTGCCCGCGAATACCTTCTCGCAAAGAGAAAACCGCCCCTTAGCGCAATTTCCCACCCTCAGTCTGCCTTCCCTGCTCGACGGAAGCTTCTTTCACTCGCTCTCGCTTTTTTACACAGATCAATTGCCCCTGCGAGACAGACTCGGCGAGCTATACTCGATAAGTGAGCTCACACTCGGCAAACGCGAGAGCAACCGAGTGTTGCTGCGAAGCGGCACTCTTATCACTCGCACAGAGGGCAGCAGCGAAATCTACAAATCAAATCTTGACGCTATCAGTTCTTTCCTTGAAAACCGAGAGGACGCACTATTCTTTTGCCCACCCGAGACAGCGGAAGTATATTCCCATATTCTTTCGAATAGCGAGCGCGGTCTGCTTAATGAAATTCCACCTCAGCCGAACGAGCTAAGCGAGGAATATCTGCGCATCGTCAGGCAGATAGGTGCAGATCGGCTATACTACCGCACCGATCACCACTGGACCACCGACGGCGCGTATGAGGCTTACAGATTGCTCTGCGGTGCGCTCGGCGAGGATGCGTACGAAAAAGAGCATTTCGACGTATCGGTCGCAAGTGAGAGCTTTCTCGGGAGCACGTACCGCCGCTCGTCATTCCCAAGCTCGATGATACCTCCCGACCGTATAAATCTCTACAGATATGCGGGAGATGACAGCTTCACGGTCACAGATAGGCAAAAAGAGCTCTCTACCCGCGGATTTTACCAACCTGAAGAGCTTGGAACGAGCGACGAATACCGCGTAGTCCTCGGCGGCAACTGCGCGCACGCATCGGTCACACTTGACGGCGCGACAAACCGCAAGAGGATGCTTCTCGTCAAGGACAGCTTTGCAAACTCGCTCATTCCCTTTCTCGCGCTCCACTATGACATCGAGATGGTCGACCCGCGCTACGCAGACCCGAGCCTTATCCAAAAGCTCTTCGAGAACCAAAGCTTTGACGTCACGCTCATTCTCGTGTCAAAAAGTACGCTTCGCACCGACAGATCCTACGGAAGAGCGCTATATAAATAAAAAACGCCCCGATAGATTAGATTATAAAAAATTCTATCGGGGATTTGCTATGCATTTTTATAGTGATTTAAGGCCATTATATAATTCGTTAAAGGATTTCATCATTTTACATCTGCCATAGGATAGCTCTTTATTATCTCCATACTGTAGCAAAAAACACTTAGTCAATTCTTCTACCGTTTGTTCAAGCATAGTCATAAATTGATTATAAATTGTGTTATATTCTGCCGTGTCCGAACGATAGTGACCATCAATTAGTCCCTCTGTCAGCTGATCCAATGGATATAATTTTAGATGCAATAATTCGTGAATAATCACCTCTTCAATATTTTCTTGTTTCGGATTTTTTGCGTTCAACATCAGAATAGCTTTTCTATCATCGGGATCCACCTTGAAATCTCCGGTTTTCCAAAAGTGTTCATCTTCTACAAGCTCTAATTTTATATCCCAAAAATTTTTTAATCTTAATATTTCGATCCATTTATCGAACAAAGGATTAGTTGATTCGTACGTTAACATAATATCTCTCCTTTTTCTGTTTTATCGCTGGGTTAACCTTTGCATTACAAAGGCATCCAGCAAAGTCCATCCCATAAGGTCGCGCGCATCCTAGGCTCCCTGCGGAGGTAACGAAGTGGCGCCGCGGTAGTGAATGACAACACAGTGCGTTGTCAGAGCCGCGGCGTGACCGAGCCGCAGCGAGACGCTGTCGCGCAAGCGACTGAGGGAGAGTGCGTGTAGAGCGATTTATATGGCTTTTCTGTAGAACATCTTCGCTTTTTGTGCACGCAGGCTCCTTCCGTCACTCGCAAGACTCGTGCCACCTTCCTCTCGGAGGAAGGCTTTAGAGAGATCGCCACCGCGCGTCCTCCCGTTGCCAAAAGTTCGATTTACAAAAGCCTTTTACTTTGGGGAAGAGTCCCCTTCTCTTGTAGGCATCGGGCAAAGTCCATACACCTAAGGTCGCGCGCATCCTAAGGCTCCCTGCGGAGGTAACGAAGTGGCGCCGCGGTAGTGAATGACAACACAGTGCGTTGTCAGAGCCGCGGCGTGACCGAGCCGCAGCGAGACGCTGTCGCG
>JAGBIA010000058.1 GCA_017935225.1 Clostridia bacterium
ACAGCACATATCGAACGCGTTAGCGTATATCGAAAATCCGCATTAGCGGATTTATATCGATGCGTACCTGCTCTATGGCAGGTACGCTACTGGGTGCTTTTTTATGTTAGAAAAATTATCTGTTGAGAATAAGCTTGGTAAGCTCAACGGGGCTTACGATAACGCCGTCCTTGTAAACTCTCATATTACCGGATGCGATCTCGTCAATGAGGATAACCTCACCGTTGTTGTAGCCGAATTCAAACTTGATATCCCAAAGGTCAAGACCGATAGTCTTGAGGTCGTCAGCAACGATCTTGGTGATAGCAAGAGTCTGTGCCTTAAGGCTCTCAAACATCTCAGCAGTCATAATTCCGAGAGCAACGAGACCCTCGCCGGTTACGAGCGGGTCGCCCTTAGCATCGTTCTTGAAGGTGCACTCAACGTATCCGCCCTCAAGGACTGTGCCGTCAGCGATGTACTCGCCGTATCTGCGGATAAAACTGCCGGTAGCAACAAGGCGGCAGATGACCTCAAGTCCGTGACCGAAAACCTTTCCGGGAAGAACTTCCATAGTTGCGTTGTCGATGTCTGCGCTTACGTAGTGAGTCTTGATGCCAGCCTTCTTGAGAAGCTCGAAGTAGTAGATAGATGTCTTGAGGTTTTCCTTACCGATACCGTCGATCTTGAGTCCTACGGTATTCTCGCCGGGATCAAACACTCCGTCCTTACCTGTGCAATCGTCCTTGAACTTAAGAAGAACGTTGCCGTTGTCGAGAGAGAAAACGTCTTTTGTTTTGCCTTCATAGATCTTTTTCATAATAATTTTGCTCCTTGATCAAAATCAAAAAATGGATAACACAGATATTTTAGCACAAAAATTGCAATTTGTATCTATTTTTTTCGAAATTTTTTTGATAAATTTAATTTTTTTCGTCTAAAACAAATTTTTTCTCTCTGCTTGACATAATTTGTTTAATATGCTATACTTTTTACTATCAACCATAGGAGAAAAAT
Source organism: Clostridia bacterium (assembly GCA_017935225.1). Lineage (GTDB taxonomy): Bacteria > Bacillota > Clostridia > Oscillospirales > CAG-272 > HGM12713. The sequence continues at coordinate 997 of JAGBIA010000058.1, forward strand.
TTTGAATTTCAACGATCGTACCTGGGCAGAGGTAGACCTCGATGCCATTGAATACAATTACAGAACCGTGCGCTCATCGCTCCCCAAAGGCACCAAGACCTGCTGTGTAGTAAAGGGCAACGCATACGGACACGGAGCAGTGCGCGTGGCAAAGCTCCTGTCAGATGCGGGAGCGGATTTCTTTGCGGTCTCGAACATAGACGAGGCTCTGATATTGCGTAGAGCAGGGATAGAGACAAGGATAGTAGTCCTCGGTTACACCCCTCCGTCGAGAGCAGCAGAGCTTGCCGCAAATAATATCTCTCAATGCGTATTTTCATCGGAATACGCAAAAAATCTTGCAGACTACGCAGAAAAAGACCGAGTTAAGCTCGCCGTGCATATGAAGATCGACACGGGTATGGGCAGACTTGGCTTCATTTTCAGACATTCAGCGGATGAGTCACTTGAGGAGCTTTGCGAGGCTTGCTCATATTCCTGCTTTATTCTCGAGGGAATATTCACTCATTTCCCCACGGCAGACGAGGAAATGAACGGTGAGACAAAAGAAAGATTTGAACGCTTTTGCGAAGTGATAGAGACTCTCGGCACACGCGGCTACAGCTTTGAGATAAGACACTGTGCCAACAGCGCGACCTCTCTGCGCTATCCCGAGTTCAGTCTCGATATGGTGCGCCTCGGAATCATACTCTACGGTGCACTGCCGTCTGACAATATGCAGACCGACTTCAAGCCGCGCGAGACTATGTCGCTGAAGACCGTAGTCTCAAACATCAAGCTCGCGCGAAAGGGTGACACAATAGGATACGGATCCACGTTCGTAGCATCTAAAGATATGAAAATAGCAACTTTGCCTCTCGGATACGCTGACGGATTTTTGCGTTTCAACTCGGATAACGGCACTCCGATACTGATAAAGGGAAGGAGATGCAGGATCGTCGGACGGATATGTATGGATCAGCTTATGGTCGACGTTGATAATATCCCCGATATTTCGGCAGGCGACGTGGTGACTGTATTCGGAAAAGAAGGTATTTCGGTATCCGAGCTTGCACGTTGCGATAAAACAATACCCTATGAGATACTTTGCATGATCGGTGCGCGTGTACCGAGATGTTACCGCAAGAACGGAAGGATCGAAAATCCGTAAAATAACACAAATTTGAGTGCGCAAAACAGTGAAAATTTTATACTAAAAAGGAGTTTTTTCTGTTGACTTTCGAGGCGTATTATGGTATAATGTTTTTGTTAGGTTTTTATCCTATGTAAGACTTTTTGTAACCGGCGGATTCAGTGGAAAAAACCACAGTGGAAGCAAGAAGTAATATGCCGACCGCCTGGGCAGACCTGTCTTAGTAATGGGATAGGACTGCCCGGTTTTTTGATTTTTAGGAGGTAGAAATGAAAAAAGTTGGAATCATTATGGGAAGTGATAGCGATCTGCCCGTAGTAAGCAAGGCTATCGATACTCTCAAGGAATACGGTGTACCTTTTGAGGTCCACGTTTATTCCGCTCACAGAACGCCCGTCGAGGCTAAGGAGTTCTCGTCTTCTGCACGCGCAAACGGCTTCGGAGCTATAATTGCCGCTGCGGGGATGGCAGCTCATCTTGCAGGCGCGATAGCTGCAAACACCACTCTCCCCGTTATCGGTATACCCGTACAATCTAAAAATTTAGGCGGCATGGACGCGCTTTTATCGACGGTAATGATGCCCTCGGGTATTCCGGTGGCTACCGTCGCCATTGACGGCGCAACCAATGCCGCTTTATTAGCAATACAGATCCTCGCAGTTGAGGATAAGACGCTCGCCGACAAGCTTGACGCGGCTCGTAAGGCAGGTGAGGAGAAGGTACTCAGAAAGAACGCTGAGATCTCTGCTACCTACAACGTATAAGGAGGAACTATGGGCGGTTTTTTTGGAGTTACAAGCAAGCGTGACGCTATTTCAGACGTATTCTTCGGAACTGACTACCATTCGCATCTCGGTCCACGCAGAGGCGGTATGGCGGCATTTGACAGCGAGATCGGCTTGCAACGAGACATCCACAATATAGAAAACTCTCCTTTCAGAACGAAATTCGATCATATCTTCGACGAAATGAAGGGAAATGCGGCGATCGGCTGCATCAGCGATTCCGATCCTCAGCCTCTGCTGATACGTTCAAAGCTCGGTACATATGCGCTCTCGTTTGTTGGACGAATAAACAATGCCGATGAACTTATCGATCGCTATCTTCTTACTGACATGGCACATTTCAATGCTATGACGGGCGGTAAAGTAAACTCTATTGAGCTCGTATCCGCACTTATGAACCACGCAGATAATTTCTGCGACGGAATAAAATTTGCCCAGGAACAGATCGACGGTTCGATGTCTTTGCTTATCCTCAAGGATGACGGACACCTGATAGCCGCAAGAGATAAGTTTGGCAGACTGCCGGTGATCGTTGGTAAAAACAGATACGGTCACGCAGTATCCTTTGAGTCCTTCGCATTTGAGAAGCTCGGATACAAAAAGGAATGCGAGCTTGGTCCCGGAGAGATCGTCGAGCTATCGCCTGAAGAGATGACACAGCTTGCCCCCGCAGGAAGCGAGATGAAGATCTGCTCATTCCTCTGGAGCTACTACGGATACTCCAACTCGACGTACGAGGGAGTAAACGTTGAGCTTATGAGATACAAAAACGGAGAGATACTTGCTAAGAACGATCAGAATAACGGACTTGCACAGGATATCGACTACGTCTGCGGTGTGCCCGACTCGGGAACCCCCCACGCGATCGGATACGCAAACGAGAGCGACGTGAAGTTCGCAAGACCGTTTATCAAATACACACCCACTTGGCCCAGAAGCTTTACTTCTGCCAAGCAGGCGGACCGAAACAAGATAGCCAAGATGAAGCAGATTCCCGTCGAGGAGCTTATAAAGGGCAAAAAACTGCTCTTTGTCGACGACTCGATAGTGAGAGGAACTCAGCTTCGCGAGACGGTAGAATTCCTCTACGATAACGGTGCTAAGGCTGTTCATATGCGCTCGGCTTGTCCGCCCATAATGTATAGTTGCAAATACCTCAACTTCTCGAGAGCAAGAAGCGAGCTTGAGCTTATCGCAAGACGCACGATCCTTGAGCTTGAGGGAGAAGAGGGCTTTAACTATATCGAAGAATACAGCGACGGATCTACCGAGAGAGGCAAGAAGCTTCGCAAGAAGATCGCAGAAAACTTCAAGTTCGACTCGCTCGAATTCCAATCGCTTGAGGGAATTATCAAGGCGATCGGAATAGATCCCTGCAAGCTCTGCACTTATTGCTGGAACGGCAAGGGTTAATAAGGTTTAAAATTAAGTTTATATACGAAAGGAACTATCAAAATGTCAAAGAGTTACAGTGAAAGCTACAAGGCAGCGGGCGTTGATATCACCGCGGGCTACAAGTCTGTCGAGCTTATGAAGGCTCACATCGCACGCACCAGAAACGAGGGCTGCCTCGACGACGTAGGAGGCTTTGGCGGTTGCTTCGGTCTCAACCTTGCGGGAATTGAAGAGCCCGTGCTCGTATCGGGCACCGACGGCGTAGGCACAAAGCTCCGCTTTGCTATGCTTCTCGACAAGCACGATACTATCGGTATCGATGCGGTCGCTATGTGTGTAAACGACATTATCTGCTGCGGCGCAAGACCTTTGTTCTTCCTCGACTATATCGCTTGCGGAAAGAACTACCCCGAGAAGATCGCCGCTATCGTTGCGGGTGTGGCTGAGGGTTGCGTACGCTCGGGATCGGCACTCATCGGCGGAGAGACCGCTGAGCATCCCGGAATGATGCCCGAGGACGATTACGACCTCGCAGGCTTCAGCGTTGGTATCGTTGACAAGAAAAAGATCATAGACAACACCAGAATGAAAGAGGGCGACGTAGTTATCGCGCTTGCTTCGAGCGGTGTTCACTCCAACGGATTTTCTCTCGTTCGTAAGGTATTCGACGTAGAGAACAACACAACACTCACCGATCCTTGCGAGGAGCTTGGCGGCAAGAGCATCGCCGAGACTCTTCTCACTCCTACAAGAATTTACGTAAAGCCGGTTCTCGCACTTCTTGAGAAGGTAGACGTAAAGGGAATAAGCCATATCACAGGCGGAGGTTTCTACGAGAATATCCCGAGATCCATCCCCGACGGACTTACCGCAAAGATCACGAAGTCCGCAGTTAAGGTACTTCCTATCTTCAAGATGATCGAAAGAGTCGGAAACGTACCCGAGAGAGATATGTACAACACCTTTAATATGGGCGTTGGTATGAGCATTGTCGTTCCTGCAGATCAGGTCGAGACCGCACTCGAGATCCTCAGAGGCGCAGGCGAGGACGCTTACGTTATCGGCGAGATCATCAAGGGTGACGACGGAGTGGTATTTTGCTGATGAATAACTCTGTAACTAAAATAGCCGTTCTGGTTTCGGGCGGCGGAACAAATCTTCAGGCACTCATCGACGCCGAAGCTCGTGGAGAGCTCGGATGCGGCAAGATCTCGCTTGTCATCGCATCAAAACCCGACGTTTACGCGCTCGAGAGAGCCAAGAACAACGGCATCGAGGCGATAGTTCTCGCAAGGCGGGATTATGCCGATATCGCGGCGTACTCCAAGGCTCTTGCAGATATGCTCGAGCAAAAGGGAACTGACCTTGTTGTGCTGGCAGGATTTCTTACTATCATCGACGAGCAGGTCTACGAAAGATTTCCGAATAAGATCCTCAACGTTCACCCCGCTCTCATCCCGTCCTTCTGCGGAAAGGGATATTACGGTCTGCGCGTTCACGAGGCGGCGCTCGAGAAGGGCGTTAAGGTCTCGGGAGCGACCGTGCATATCGTGACACCCGAGTGCGACGCAGGACCGATCGTTCTTCAGAAGGCGGTCGCAGTCAAAGAGGACGACACCCCCGAAACGCTCCAACGCAGAATAATGGAGGAGGCTGAGTGGAAGATACTTCCCGAGGCTGTAAAGCTCTTCTGCGAGGGCAGAATACGTGTAGAAAATAATAAAGTTTATATCAAAGGAGAATAACAATGAAGGTATCTACTATTGCAAACGAGCTTAATTCTCTCGCTTATCACGGCAGAGGAATTATAATCGGTAAGAGCGCTGACTCCAAGAAGGCGATCACAGCTTATTTCATTATGTGCAGAAGCGTTAACAGCCGCAACCGTGTTTTCGTTGCTGAGGGCGACGCTATGCGCACAAAGGCATTCGACGAATCCAAGATGGTAGACCCTCATCTTATCATCTACTATCCCGTAAGAGTTCTCGGAAATAAATCGATCGTTACAAACGGAGACCAGACCGATACGATCTATCAGCTTATGGACAAGCAGATGACATTCGAGCAGGCGCTCAGAACCCGAGAGTTCGAGGACGACAAGCCAAACTTTACCCCCAGAATTTCGGGTATTATCCGCCGCGAAAAGGACGGAATGAACTTCGCAATGTCGATTCTCAAGAGCGCCGAGGGCGATGATAGCTCCTGCGAGAGATTTACTTACGCTTAC
>JAGBIA010000059.1 GCA_017935225.1 Clostridia bacterium
CCTTTTGGGTTAAAAGTAACATTTTGTGTCGTGTTGGGTTTAAATATAACCTTTTTGTAGATCCCTCGGTTCGTGGGCAAGCCACTCCCTCGCCTTTTTTCGCCTATCTCGGTCGAAAAAAGGTTCGGCTTCACACGGATTTACAATTCTGCGTCCCTTCTGTTTACAATATCTCCGTGTTCCGCTCAGGATGACCGCTTTAAGAAGAAAATCGGTGACCGATATTGCGGGCGACCGATGGTCGCCCCTACGAGTTTGATATGATTTTATTGTTCCGTCAACAGACGAACGTGCGATGGAAACCGCAATAATCTCAGGGTGTAGGGGCGCTTCACGAAGCGCCCGTTACTCTTCCCTCACAAAAACCGCCGATGCGTGTGCATCGGCGGTTTGGGTTTTATTCTTTAATTGACTCTCTTCCAAGAAAATCGTGAAGCGTATCGTGGAGCGGTCCGTTGAGGTCATCGGGATCGTAGGAATGCCAAGCGACCGCGACGTTCTTCTCAAAATTGATATAGAGGTACTGTCCTCTCATTCCGCCCTTCGCGTATCCGTCGCCCGAAGGATTAAGCTCATATCCGTTCTCAAGCACGGTATCCACCCATTCCTGCGAGATTATACGCGTATCGCCGTACATACCGCCGTCAAGGTAGATGCGTCCGAGCTTTGCGACGTCAGCCGTTCTGATATAAAGTCCCGTCGCGCCGATCGGATATCCGTCGGGGCAATTCGAGAACGCGAACTCGCGGCACTTCGTCGGCTCGAAGAGTCTTGACGAGAGGAACTGATCAAGCATCTCGCCGCTCACCTTAGTGACCACTCTCGAGATCAGGTAATACGCGGCGTCGGTGTACACGCGCTTCTCGCCCGGCTCGTAAACGAGCGGCTCGGAGAGAACTATCTCGAGAAAATCTCTGTTTTCGTACTTACTGCTATCCTCAGCGTCGATATCGAGAAATCCGTGTTCAAAGCCTGCGCGGTGTCTCATAACGTCATGTATCGTGACCTTATTCCAAGCCGCAGGATCTATGCCGTATTCCTCAAGCTCTTCGGCAAATATCGAGCCGATAGTATCGGTAACTTTTATCTTGCCCTCGTCAAAGAGCATACCTATCGCGGTAACGCAATAGACCTTTGTGACCGAGTAGCAATTCTGGCAGGGGTTGGACGCGATCAGCGTTTCTGTCTCGAGTCCGTTTTCGTCGTAGACTGCTATGCGGTATACGGGAAGATCCTCTGTCTTTGCGGTCTTGCAGAGAGCATCGAGAAGACCTTTTCTCTCATACTCTCCCGTAAAGTTGCCGCCCTTGCCGTCGTAGACCACTGCGCTTCCTCTTCTTGTGATCTTATTAAGCACGATCGCAATTGCAACGTCAAGTCCGTCGGTATCGGGCGCGTAGACCGCGACCTTATTGCCCGATATGCACACAGAATAGACGAGTTCTCCGCCCTCTACAAGCTTTTTAGCCTCGGCTGTCGCCTCGTGCTTAGTGTCGCCAACGAGTATCTCGGGCACGCTGCTCTCTGCCGCGCTATCCGAGACGACAGAGTATTTACCCATAGTGAAATTCTTATCGAGCGCGACGAGCTTATCGTATATTCTATTTGCCGCCGCCTTGCATCCGTCAGCGTAAACTATTCGCACGGGTGCGTTTGCATCCGAAAGCAGAATATCGCTATCGCGGAGCTCTACCTTCTCTTCTGTCGGTGCGTCTGTCGGCGCGTCGGTCTGTGCGGGAAGCTCTACGTCGTTCGGCGCGTCCTCGAGATTGCACGCACACGCAAGCGTGAGCATAGCACAAAGCAGCAAAAGCGCGATCAATCTTCTGAATGTCATTTTCATTTTGTCACCTTATTTCTTTTCCCACTTGGTTCCCTGAGAGGTATCTGTCAGAACTACGCCCTTCTCGAGAAGCTCGGCTCTGATCTCGTCAGCGCGAGCGTAATCCTTTGCCTTCTTAGCCGCCACTCTCTGCGCGATCATATCCTCAACGTAGCAAGCGAACGGATCGTTTGCGATAGCCGCAGCTGCCTCTTCTGCCGCGCGCTTTTCCTCGGCAACTATTCTCTCTGCCGCCGCGATAAGACCTACGCAAAGCACTTTATCAAAGTCAGCAATAGCCGCAAGCTTTGTTGCCGCGCCAGTCTTTGCCTTGAGAACGTCGTAGAGCGCGGTGACAGAAAGCGAGGTATTGAGGTCGTTATCCATAGCCGCTCTGAACTTAGCCTTGAGCTCCTCAAGTGCCGCACCGTCGATCTCTCCCTGCTCCTCTTTATAGAGAGCCGCGATCTTTGCCACAAGCTTATTGTACGCGATGACTGCGTTATCGAGGTTCTCGTAAGAGAATACGAGCGACTTGCGGTAGTGCGACTGCAGGCAGAAAAATCTGTAGACGAGCGGATCGTAGCCCTTGGACTCGAGCAGCGACACGGTCAGAAATTCACCGCTCGACTTGCTCATCTTGCCCGAATTGGTGTTGAGGTGGTGAACGTGGAACCAATAATTGCACCACTTGTGACCGATAAATGCCTCGCTCTGCGCGATCTCGTTGGTGTGGTGGGGGAATGCGTTGTCAATTCCGCCGCAGTGGATATCGAGGTATTCGCCAAGATACTTCATACTGATGCAAGAGCACTCGATATGCCAGCCGGGGTAACCGATGCCCCAGGGGCTATCCCACTTGAGCTCCTGATCGTCGAACTTGGACTTTGTGAACCAGAGCACGAAGTCAGCCTTGTTTCTCTTGTTGGTGTCCTCTTCAACGCCCTCGCGGACTCCGACCTCGAGGTCCTCCTCCTTGAAATCATTGAAAACGTAGTACTGCTCGAGCTTCGAGGTATCGAAATAGATATTTCCGCCCGCCTCGTAAGCGTATCCCTTTTCGATCAGAGCTTCGATAGTCTTGATAAACTCGTCGATGCAGCTCGTTGCGGGAGCTACGACCTCGGGAGTCTTGATGTTGAGCTTCTTGCAATCCTCAAAGAACGCGTCGGTGTAGAACTTCGCGATCTGAAGCACGGTCTTGTTCTCTCTCTTTGCGCCCTTGAGCATCTTGTCCTCACCCGTATCCGCGTCGCTCGAGAGGTGTCCTACGTCGGTTATGTTCATAACTCTTGTAACGTCAAGACCTGTGTAGCGGAGATACTTTTCAAGCACGTCCTCCATAATATAGCTGCGCAGGTTTCCGATGTGCGCGTAGTGATATACCGTCGGGCCGCAGGTGTACATATTAACCTTACCCGCGACGTTGGGTACGAATTCTTCTCTTTTTCTTGTAAGTGAATTGTAGATAAGCATATTTATTCCTCTTTTATTTTATTTTTCTTTCTTTACTTTCGCAAGCTCACTCTCAAGCTCTGATATCTTCTCCTCAAGCCGCTTGATCTCTTGCGCCACGGGGTCGGGGATGTGGATCTGGTCAAGATCGCTCTCGACCTTCACTCCCTCTCTGCGCACCACCTTTGCAGGAATACCGACCGCGGTGCAGTTCTCGGGGATCTCCTTAAGCACCACGGCGTTCGCCGCTACCTTGGAGTTGTCACCTATATAGAACGGTCCGAGCACCTTCGCGCCCGCGCCGATCATTACGTTGTTGCCGATGGTGGGGTGACGCTTGCCCACGTCCTTACCCGTACCGCCGAGCGTCGCGCCCTGATAGATCGTGCAGTTGTCGCCGATCTCAGCCGTCTCGCCGATCACGACTCCCGAGCCGTGATCTATCACAAAGCCCTTGCCGATCTTCGCGCCGGGGTGTATCTCTATACCCGTGAAGAGCTTTGCCGTCTGGCTGATGGCACGCGCCGAGAAGTAATGTCCGTTCTCGTGCAGACCGTGCGCAATGCGGTGCGCTATAAGCGCGTGAACGCCCGAATAGAGCAGAAGTACCTCTGCGCTGCTTCTTGCGGCGGGGTCACGCTCGCGCACAGCCGCAACGTCCTCTTTGACGTCTGCGACCAGCTTCTTGGTGCCCTTGCCTATCGCAATCGCGCATTTCACGCCCGATTTTGCGCCGTTCACAGTATTTTTCACAGTACCCTTAACTGTATTTTTTATCTTTTTCTTGATCACGGGATCCATACCTACCTCCAAAAAACAAAAATACCTCCGTGCCGACGGCACAGAGGCGTATAATACGCGGTCCCACTCTGCTTTAAGCGAATGCTCCTCTATCCTCTTAACGCGAGGTCACGCCGCCGCTACACACCACAGCTTCACAGCGGAGTCTCAGAGGCGCACAGACCGAAAAGCTCATACTGCCGCTCACAGCCCAAGGCGGCAATTCTCTGATTTCGCTTGACGGATTCTTCCTCGTCACAGACAAAACGAAGCTCAAAATTCTCCGTTCAATATATTATACACGCTTTTTCGCATTTTGTAAATAGTTTTTTTAAAAAAAATATAAAAAGTTGTTGACAACTCAACTTTTGTGTGGTATGATATACTTGTACTATAATGTTATAATGGATATTATTGCGAAAGGAGGTATCAACTTGGAAGCAGACAGATTTGACAAATTCTATTCGACGACCTGCTCTATCTTAAAAAGCATACAAAAGCTCAAAAGCAAGTATATGATGCATTATGGTCTTACAAGCGCGCACACTATGTGTCTGAGGCATCTCAACGCCTCGCCCGACGGACTTACTCGCACCAGACTTGCAAAGCTTTGCGATATAGACAAGGCGCAGATCTCCCGAATAGTAAACGACCTTTGCTCGAAAGGCTACATAACCGAACCCGAGAGCGAAAACGTCAACTACCGCAAAAGGCTCAAGCTCACTCCGCTCGGACGCGACACCGCCGAGGGAATAAACGAAGCCGTCAAGCAGATCCATTCCTTCGTCAGCGAAGACATACCCGAGGATCAGATAACTTCATTCTACTCCGTGCTTGACCTCATCTGCGAAAAACTCAAGCAGGCTGAGGACAGCATATGAAAACGAAATAATAAGATTTTAATATTGAACTTATGAAAGGATAAAATAAGATGAGCAAGGAAAAAACCGCTAAGATCATTAACATACCCAAGGACATAAGACTTTATGAGAGAGTTGCCGACGTTTATGATTTCTGCAGAACTATAGAAAAGCACGGCGACCGCATCCTTTTTACTTACTTTGACAGACAGCGTCAGCTTCACGACGTGACCTACGGAGAATTCACCCGCAAGGTAAAGTGCCTCGCTGCTTCCTTCACCGAAAAAGGTCTTGGGGGCAAGCGTATCGCTATCATAGGCGAGACCTCTGTAAACTGGGTAGCATCCTACGTTGCTATCCTCGCAGTCGGCGGGATTGCTATTCCTCTTGACAAGGAGCTTGAGATCAACGTTATCGAGGGCTTTATGGAGAGCGTTGACGCAGACGCACTTATATACTCCTACAGCTTTAACGGAAAGTTCAGAGACACTATGGCAAGCCACAACACCCTCAACTGCTTCATTCCCATGGAGCCCACCGAAGAAGAGCTTGCGGCAAGCGACAAGATAATCCCTCTCGAGACTCTCTACAGCGAGGGCGAAGCACTCGTTGACGCAGGCTTCTCCATCAAGCCCGTCGAGAACAGAGACGGAATTGCAGAGTTCCTCTTCACCTCGGGCACGACAGGCACTTCCAAGTGCGTAATGCTCAGCCAGAAGAACATCTTCTCTGTCGTTACGAGCGCGGCTGCGACCGTTCGTTTCACTCCCGAGGACACCATCGTGTCTGTCCTTCCCATCCACCACACCTATGAGCTCGCTTGTATGCTTGCGGGTATGGACTACGGTATGCACATCTGCATCAACGACTCTATCACTCACGTTCTCAAGAACCTTCAGATATTCAAGCCCACCGGACTCGTTCTCGTTCCCCTCTACGTCTACACCTTCTACAAGCGTATCTGGGCTGAGGCAAAGAAGACCGGCAGAGACAAGAAGCTCAAGCTCGGTATCACCGCGGCAAGATCGCTTCACAAGCTGGGCATCGACAAGCGCCGCGAGATCTTTGCCGAGGTGCTCAACTCCTTCGGCGGCAGACTTGAGAAGATCGTCTGCGGCGGCGCGGCTCTCAATCCCCGTATGGTTGAATTCTTCGACACCCTCGGCGTTTCGATCTACGAGGGCTACGGCATCACCGAGTGCGCGCCTCTTACCTGCGTAGTTCCCAACTACAACCGCAAGTACGCGTCGGTAGGACCCGCTGTTCCTTGCTGTCAGGTAAGAATTTACGACACCTATGAGAACGACAAAGGCTATATGGAGGGCGAAATTCAGGTCAAGGGCGACAACGTAATGCTCGGCTACTACAACAACCCCGAGGCAACTGCGGCGGCATTCACCGAGGACGGCTGGTTCAGAACAGGCGACGTCGGATATCTCGACGAGGACGAGTACTGCTTCATCACCGGTCGACTCAAGACCGTCATCGTCCTTGAGAGCGGTAAAAACGTCTTCCCCGAGGAGATCGAGGAATATCTCGGCAACATCGAGCTTATCGCAGAGAGCGCGGTCATCGGCAGACAGAAGGAGGGCGAGAGCGAGGTGCTTCTCACCGCACTTGTTTATCCCGACGCTACAAAGTTCCCCGAGGGCACGACTACCGAGCAGATGCAGGAAGCTATCCAGCAGAAGATCAACGAGCTCAACAAGACTCTCCCCACCTACAAGCACATCAAGATCGTAGAGCTCCGCGATACCGAGTTCGAGAAGACCACCTCGAGAAAGATCAAGCGTCACCTTCTCAAGTAATTTCAGAAAATATATTGACAAAGGCAGTAATTTAGGTTATAATATTGTCGAATATAGTTTTCGATACCACATTTGAAGTTAACATAAACCCCAAATAAAAAATTGAAAGGACACAGAATATGTCTAACTACGTCATTCTCACAGACTCGGGAACAGACTTTACAAAAGAAATGATAGAGGAGTTCGATGTCAGACTGCTCGACCTCTGGGTCACCCGTGAGAACGAGGAACCCGTTCCGAACAGCTCGCTCGACCTCGCAGAATTCTACGCATTCCTCCGCGAGAAGAAGTCGGCTTCGACCGCGGCGGTAAACATCGACTCCTTCATCGAGATAATGACCCCCATACTCGAGGAAGGCAATGATATCCTTTACCTCGGCTTCTCCTCGGGACTTAGCAGCACCTACGCTTCGGGTAAGATCGCGGCAGAGGAGCTCAGCGAAAAATATCCCGATCGCAAGATCTACACGGTAGACACGCTTGCGGCATCACTCGGTCAGGGACTTCTCGTTTATCTTGCGGCACAGCGCAGACTCGCAGGCGAGAGCATCGAGGCAGTACGCGACTTTGTAGAGGAAAACAAGCTCCACCTCTGCCACTGGTTCACCATCGACGACCTTTTCTTCCTCAAGAGAGGCGGACGCGTCAGCGGAACCACCGCAGTCGTGGGAACTATGCTCGGCATTAAGCCCGTAATGCACGTTGATAACGAGGGACACCTCATCAACGTAGCAAAGGCTCGCGGCAGACGTGCGTCGATCGACGCTCTCTTCGACAAGGCAAAGACCACTATGATCGGCGAGCGCAAAGACGCTACGGTATTCATCTCGCACGGCGATTGCTACGAGGATGCAGTATATCTTGCAGACCGTATTAAGAATGAAATAGGTGTAAAAGAGGTAAGAATAGGTTACGTCGGCTCGGTAATCGGCTCGCACTCGGGCCCCGGCACGCTCGCGCTCTTCTTCCTCGGCAGTGAAAGATAAGATAAACCAAAAATTCTAACAGGTAAAGAGGTATACTATGAGAATTGATGCCAAGACCTTTCTCTCCATGCTCAAGTCGGGTGCAAACGCGCTTGACAACAACAAGGAGAAGATAAATAATATGAACGTATTCCCCGTCCCCGATGGAGATACGGGTATAAATATGACTCTCACGCTCGGCGCGGTCCGCAAGATGAACGGCGACTACGCGTCCGTCGGCTCGGCATCCTCGGATGCGGCGGCACTCGTGCTCCGCTCTGCAAGAGGTAACTCGGGCGCGATACTCTCTCTCTTCCTTCGCGGATTTGCAAAGGAATTCAAGGACTCGGTCAGCATCGGCGTTGCCGAGCTTGCCGCAGGTCTGCGCAGAGGCTGTGAAGAGGCATACAAGGCAGTAATGAAGCCCACTGAGGGAACTATACTTACCGTTATGCGCAGAAGTGCCGAAGAAGCCGAAAAGGCGCTCAAGGGCGGTAAGTACGGCGACCACAACGTAGCTGAGTTCTTCGCTCACTTCACGAAGGCTGCCGAGAAGGCACTCGCAAAGACACCCGAGCAGCTCCCCGTTCTCAAGGAGGTCGGAGTAGTTGACGCGGGCGGATGCGGATTTGTGACCGCGCTTCGCGGTATGATCGCGGCGCTCAAGAAAAAGCCGGTCGAGCTCGAGCACGATGATGCGGCGACTATCAGTGAGGCAAACGCGGCAGATTTTTCCGAGTTCGATGCCGAGAACATCACCTTCCCCTACTGCACCGAGTGCGTAGTCGAGAAGGATGAGAAATTCTTTGGTGAGGGCAAGGCAAACGCGCTTCACGAGCTTATCAAGTCGATCGGCGACAGCGTGGTATTTATTGAGGACGAGAAGATCATCAAGCTCCACGTCCACACCGACCATCCGGGTAAAGTTTTCGAGAAGGCGTGCGAGTACGGTATGCTCGAGAGCGCAAAGATCGAGAATATGAAGCTCCAGCACTCCGAGCTGACCTCTCCCAAGACCGAGAAGGCAGCAACCCCCGCAGAGCCCGTAGTTACCGTGGCAGAGCCCGTGAATGATTTCGGATTTGTTTCGGTATGTATGGGCGACGGAATTTCGGACACCTTCCGCGACCTCGGAGTTGACACCGTCATTCACGGCGGTCAGACGATGAACCCCAGCACGCAGGATATCATCGACGGCGTGAGATCCACGCCCGCAAAGACGGTATTCGTGCTCCCCAACAATAAAAATATCTATCTCGTTGCAGTTCAGGCATCCAAGCTCGTCAAGGACCGCGACGTTATAGTTCTCAACACAAAGAGCGTTCCGCAGGGCATTTCGGCTATGATCTCCTTCGAGCCCTCGGTAAGTGCAGACGAAAATCTTGAGGCGATGGAGGCGGCGATCTCGAGCGTGACGAGTATGTCGATCACGCACGCGGTCAGAAGCACGACCATCGACGGCGAGAAGATCCGTGACGGACAGATAATCGGTCTTGTAAACGGCTCGATCGACTGCGTTGCAAACGGTCTTGCAGAGTGTGTTGAAAAGCTTTGCGAGAAGATGAGCTCGCCCTCTTACGTAACTCTCTTCTACGGCTCTGATATGAATGAGGACTCGGCGGCAGAGATGGAGGCGGTCATCCGCGAGAAGCACGCGGGTGTCGAGATCGCGACCATCAGCGGCGGTCAGCCCCTTTACGATCTTATAATTTCTGTGGAGTAAGCTATGGCAGATATGCTTGTAAAGCTCTATGAGCTTCCGCCCGTTCACGATCGCCTTGTGGCGCTCGAGGAAAAGGGCATTGTAATAAAGAGACCGATCGGACCCGAGAATTACGCGGTCATCGATTGGATACGCGACAACTTCGTTAGAATTTGGGCGGGCGAGAGCGAGAACGCGTTCTTCCGCTCCCCAAGAAGTATTTTCGTTGCAACGCGCGGTACTGAGATACTCGGATTTGCTTGCTACGACGCTACCGCAAAGGGATTTTTCGGCCCTACCGGTGTCGCTAAGGACGAACGCGGTCAGGGTATCGGCGCGGCACTCCTGCTCTCTTGCCTCCACGCGATGCGCGACGAGGGCTACGGCTACGCGATCATCGGCGGTGTCGGACCCGCGGATTTCTATTCCAAGGTCTGCGGCGCAACTATGATCGAAAACGGCGGCAGAGGTATCTACAAGGATATGCTCCGCGCGAAGAGCGAGTAAGGGTACAATTAGAATGCGCTTGGGGACGCGTTTTTCGTTCTTTTCTTGAAAGAAAAGAACCAAAAGAACTTCCTGTGGGGGTTGGTCAAGGGTTTTGATAGGACTCGAACCGATATTCCCTACGAGAGTTTGGGATATTGTAAACCAAAGCGACATCCCCGATCGTTTATTTAATTCAATAGCGATATAAAATCAAATTAAAAATGCAGAGAGCGCGCCGCTCTCTGCATTTTTATGTAAATCTAAAATTATTCCTCGACCTCAACGACACCGTTTTCTTTAACGGTGATCTTCATTCCGTCCTTGACGTACTCAAGGAACTCGTCGCCGAGCGAGTCGATAACAGGCATCGAAACTCCCTCTACCCAAACGTCAGCAAGCACTGCGCCTGCAGCCGCAAGCGAGTCGAGATGGTTTGCGAAAAGCATACACGCGGGATTCTTCTCCATAGCGCACGCGCAATAAAGCACGAGTCCGCCGGTGGTAGATCCGATGGTCTGGGGCAGGCAGAGTGCCTTATTGATCAGCGGCTTGCCGTAAAGCTCGCTGTTGCTCTGGTCGCCGCACTTGACTTCCTTATCACCGAACTGCAACGCCATCTGAAAGGATGCAAGCGTGTTAAATCCCTGCTTGGTAACCACAGCCTCTGCGCTTACCGTTCCGGGAGTGATCACTCTTCCCTGAAAGCTCTTCATTATCAGTTACCTCCCTTCGTGATCTGTGCAAGTATCTCTGCATCGGTGTAGTATCTCGCGCTCGTGTAGGTGCGGAGCTTATTCGACGAGGTGATAACGGGCATCTTCTTGCAAAGCGGGTTATTCATATACATAAGCGGGCAGATATAAGAGGTGATAACACCGGTCGCCTTGAGTCTTTCGGCATACTCGGTCGCATTGAACGCCTCGAGCACCTTGGGAGCCGCAGTGAATACGGTGGGAATAAGCACCTTCTTGTTGCCGCTCGCCTTGAGTCCTTCCTCGACCTTGAGCGTCCAATCCTTGAGCTGTTCGAGCGAGAGGTGAGGACAGCCGATAAAGCAAAGCTTGGGAGTTGCCTCAGGATCCTTCCAGATAACAGGATAGTTATCCTGAACGCGCTGAAGCTCAGCGTCGTCGATGATATATTCGCGCGCGCCCTCAGCTATGAGGCTCTCACCGAGCTCAACAGCCTCGGGAGTGAGACCGTCGATGTGGTAAAGACCGACCGCGCCGTTGGATGCGGTAGCCGCTCCGAAGTCCTTAAGGTAGGAGCAAGCCGCGTCGTTGAGCTCATTTCCTATCCACTTATCAAGTCCTACGACGTAAGGAACGTCCTCCATTACCTTCATACCGATAGCCGAGCCGAGAAGCTGAGCCTCGGGCTTCTTGGTGGTCTCTACCTTAACTACCCAGGTAGCTTTTCTTCCCTCGTCGGTAAGGAGTCCGAAGTAGGGCACGTAGCCGACGATAGAGCCCATAATGTCGATGATACCTGAGTTGCGGTTGCATCTTGCGCCGAGAACCGAGTTCGCGTAAACGACTACGCTCGACTCTGCCCAGGACAGCACGTCGCCCTTCTTTGGCTTATTGCCGACCTCGTCCATATAACAAGCGCAGGTGAACGCGTTCTCGTCCATAAGTCCGAGCTTTACAAGCTGCTTTTCGTAGAAATCCTGCTTGGTGTACATAAACTTGTTGAAAACGAAGTTCTGCAAGAAGTTCGCGGGAACGTTCTTGTCAAGAGGTCTGGGGTCGACCGAGAACTTCTGCTCGGAGCATACGCCTGCGTCAAGAAGCTGCTGCATCAGGTCGTACACGGGAGCCATTACCTTCAGACCGAAGGAGGTCACGAGGTGGTTGTACTTCGAGGTGATCGGAACGAGCTTTTCAGCCTCGAACGCGTCGCCGTACATAACGAGGGTCTTCATTACTTTAGCAAGAGTTTCACCCTTCTCGCCGTTAAGTATCGCCTCTTGTTCTTTAGTAAGTATCATAATAAATACCTTTCTTACAATTAAATCAAACGTTTCCGAAGGAAACATATCACTGCGCGAAGCGCAATATCACTTGCCGAAGGCAAATATCACTCGTGCGAAGCACGAATATCACTGCTATGAAGCTTAAAGCTTCATAGCCACATCCCACGCTCCCCAGATAACAGTTCTGAGATTGCCTACGCTTGCCGCGTCTCCGATAACGTGAACTCCCTTGGTGGTAAGCGGAGCGGGATTGTAGCCGACCGACATAATTACCGAGTCAGCCTCTATATCAAAGGTCTTGCCGTCCTTGTCCTTGACGGTAACGCTACCCTCTCCTACCTCACAAAGCGAGGTCTCGAGGTGCACGGGAACCTTGTTGGTCTTGAAGAAATCACGCAGAAAGCTGGTGTTTGCAAGGCAGATGCCCTTTGTCGTGATGAGGTCGTCCTGCATCTCGACGACGGTGGGCTGCTTGCCCTGAAGATAGAGCTCGTACGCAATCTCGCATCCCGTAAGTCCGCCGCCGATAACGACTACCTTCTCGCCTACAGTCTTGTTGCCCAGCAAGAAGTCGATCGCCTCAATTGCGTTCTCCGCGCCCTTGACGGGAATTCTCTTTGCCCTCGCACCGGTCGCAACGATGACCTCGTCAGCTCCGAGAGCCTTGACGTCGGTAACTTCGGTATTCATCTTGACTTCGATCGGATATTTGGAAAGCTCGCGGATATACCACGCGATAAGCGCGCGGTCCTTCTCCTTGAAGGAGGGAGCGGCAGCCGCTATAAACACGCCGCCGAGCTTGTCGGTCTTCTCGTAAAGTGTGACCTTGTGTCCGCGCTTAGCAAGCACGATAGCCGCCTCCATACCGCCGATACCGCCGCCGATGACCGCGATATTCTTCTGCTTCTTTGCGGGCTCGAGGTGGTACTTCTTGGACTGCATCGTCTCGGGGTTAAGAGCGCATCTTGCAAGTCCCATAGTGTCGGTCAGATCCTGCGTGTTCGCGTGTCCCTTGGAGGACGAGAAGTTGAAGCAGCCTGCGTGACAGCAGATGCAGGGCTTGATGTCCTCAAGTCTGTCCTCGATAAGCTTTGTGATCCACTCGGGGTCAACGAGGAACTGACGTGCAACGCCTACTGCGTCGATCCTGCCCTCAGCGACAGCCTTCGCACCGACCTCAGCGTCCATTCTTCCCGCGCATACTACGGGGATACCCACAAACTGCTTGATGTGCGCAACGTCGTCAAGGTTGCAGTTCTCGGGCATATACATCGGCGGATGCGCCCAATACCAAGAGTCGTAGGTTCCGTTGTCGGCGTTGAGCATATCGTAGCCCGCGTCCTCGAGGAACTTAGCCGCTCTCTCGGACTCAGCCATAGCTCTGCCCACCTCAACGTAGTCCTCGCCGGGCATCGCGCCCTCGCAAAAGCCCTTCATCTTGGACTCTACAGAGTAGCGGAGAGATACGGGATAATCCTCTCCGCACGCTTCCTTGATAGCCTTGACTACCTCAGCGGCGAAGCGGTAACGGTTCTCAAAGCTTCCGCCGTAATCGTCGGTACGCTTGTTGAAAAATTCAATTGCAAACTGGTCGAGCAGGTATCCCTCGTGTACCGCGTGCACCTCAACTCCGTCGACTCCTGCGTCGCGGCAGAGCTTTGCGGTCTTTGCAAACGCCTCGATGATCTCGTGGATCTGCTCTACCGTCATCTCAGGGCAGATTATATCGGGTGCCCAACGCGCAGGCTGAGGCGAGGGGGATGCGAGCTCGTGGCTGGTATCTATGATCGGCTTTACGATCGCGCGGGTGAACTTGTTTTTGTGAAGCGGTGCAACGAGCTCGGTTATCGCCCAGGAGCGACCCATACCTGCGGTGAGCTGCACGAAGAGCTTTGCGCCCGTCTTATGTATCTCATCCATAAATTCCTTGAGCTCCTCGAACATCTTCGGATTCTGCCAGAGCCATTTGCCCCAGAAGGTATCGCGGAGGGGCGCAATTCCGGGGATGATGAGACCTACGTTGTTGTTGGCTCTCTCGATAAAGAGCTTTGCCGCTTCTTTATCGAAGTGACATCCGCCCAGCTCAAACCAGCCGAACAGCGAGGTTCCTCCCATAGGACACATAACGATGCGGTTTTTGATCTCCACGTTACCTATCTTCCAAGGTGTGAACAGCGCGTCGTATTTTGCGTTCATAGTTTATCTCCTTAAAAATTATTTTATATATGTTTCCTTACGATCGCAAAGATCTCCTCTGCGATCTGCTCGGGCGAGCGGTTTGCGTCGACGACGTAAATGCTCTCGCCCTCTCCCCTCAGGTCCTCAATGACCGAAAGGAAGGTGTTTCTCACGCTCGTCAGCTTCTCGAGGTTCTCGTATATCTCAACGCTCTCGCGGACGCGCGAGATCCTCTCAAGGCTCTGCTCGGGGAGCAGGTCGAGATATATGCAGAGGTCAGGACGGCGGATCTCGGGAGAGCCGATATTCATCTGCTTTACCCATCCGTAGTCTGTCGCCGCGCCCTGATATGCGAGCGAGGAATAGTAATATCTGTCGCTGATAACGTCAATTCCCTTCGCGGTCAGCGCACGTATGCCGATCTCCTCGTCAATATTGTGCGCTATGCGGTCAAGCACGAACATAGCCGCCATCTGACACTCGCTCTTCTTCTCCGCGCCCGACAGCGCGCGTCTGATCGCGCGTCCGCTCTCGAGCGTGGTCGGCTCAGCACTGAGAGATACCTCTCTGCCGAGCGAGCACAGATTTTGCGCCAGAAGCTCGACCTGCGTGGTCTTTCCCGCGCCGTCGATGCCCTCAAAAACTATAAATCTTCCGCTTGCTTCCATTTCGCACTACCTCACTCAAGCTCGTCGAGCGTCAGGTTGAAGGTATCGAGATAGGTCTCGCAGAACCAATCTATCTCCTCGTGCTTACGGTAAGCGTCGACCTCTTTTTTGAGCGTGAGCTTCGCCTTAGCGAACTCCTTATTGCCGCTTCTTGTCTCCTCGACACACTTGATGTACGCCGCGATCTTGTCAGCCGCCTTGATCAGCATATGCTCGTAGGACTCGGGATCGACCTCGATGATCTCGCGGTAATCCTCTCTGAATTCCTCAGGCAGCATTCCGATCAATGTGTTGTTCGCGGTCTTCTCGATCGCCTTATACGACTCCTTGATCTCTTTGTTGTAATACTTGATCGGAGTCGGCAGGTCGCCCGTCAACACCTCGCTGGTCTCGTGGTAGAGAGCCATCGTGGCGATGCGGTCGACATTGAGATCACCGCCGAATTTTTTGTTTTTGATAAGCGCAAGAGCGTGCGCAAGCTGTGCGACCTGCGCGGAATGCTCTGCGATATTCTCGGTCACAAAGGACTTCATAAGTCCCCAGCGACGAATAAGCTTCATTCTCGCCATGTAGGCGAAGAAATTATATTTCACGTCAGTTCTCCTCGGTGACGATAGCGAGTCCAAGCTCTGCAAGCGCACCCGCGTCAGGCTCGGAGGGGCACTTGGTCATAAGCTCGGAAGCGTTCTGAACCTTCGGGAACGCGATAACGTCGCGGATATCCTCAAGACCGAGCAGAAGAGTTACGAGTCTGTCAAGACCGAATGCGAGACCGCCGTGAGGAGGTACGCCGTACTTGAATGCCTCAAGCAGATAGCCGAACTTCTCGTTTGCCTCTTCCTTGGTAAGACCGAGAACCTCGAACATCTTCGACTGGATCTCGGAGTCGTGAATTCGGATAGATCCGCCGCCAAGCTCGGTTCCGTTGAGCACGATGTCGTATGCCTTTGCGCGAACTCTTGCGGGATCGCTGTCGATATACTGAAGGTCCTCGTCCATAGGAGAGGTGAAGGGGTGGTGCTTTGCGTAGAATCTGCCGTCCTCCTCGCTGTACTCAAGAAGCGGGAACTCTGTTACCCACAAGAACTTGAAGTCAAACGGATCGAGAAGTCCGAGACGCTTTGCGCACTCGCAACGGAGCGCACCGAGAGAGTCGAATACTACGCTGTTCTTATCGGCAACGATAAGAACAAGGTCGCCCGCCTCAGCACCGACAGCACTCTTGATAGCCTCGTTCTCCTCTTCGGTGAGGAACTTAGCGTAAGAGGACGAAATGTCGCCGCTCTCTGCCCACTTGAGCCAAGCGAGTCCCTTTGCGCGATAGGACTTGACGAACTCGACGAGCGAGTCGATCTCCTTACGCGAGAACTTTGCGCCGCCCTTGACGTTGATAGCTCTTACCGAGCCGCCGTTCTCGATCGCGCCTGCGAATACCTTAAATCCGCAATCCTTGAGGATCGCAGAGAGGTCGCAGAGCTCAAATCCGAAACGGATGTCGGGCTTGTCCGAGCCGAAGCGGTTCATAGCCTCTTCGTAAGGCATACGGATAAAGTCGTAGTCAAGCTCTATACCCATCTCGTTCTTGAGAACGTACTTGAGCAAGCCCTCGTGCATCTTCATAACGACGTCAGCGGTAACGAAGGACATCTCGGTGTCGAGCTGAGTGAACTCGGGCTGACGGTCAGCACGGAGGTCCTCGTCTCTGAAGCAACGAGCGATCTGGAAGTAGCGGTCAAAGCCCGATACCATCAGAAGCTGCTTGTAGAGCTGGGGAGACTGAGGAAGTGCGTAAAACTTGCCCTTGTGAACTCTGGAGGGAATGAGGTAGTCTCTTGCTCCCTCGGGAGTAGGCTTGCAGAGGTTAGGAGTCTCGATGTCGATAAATCCGTTCTCTGCGTAATAGTCTCTCGCGAGCTTGCTGATGCGCGAGCGCGCGATGATGTTTCTCTGCATATCGGGGCGGCGGAGGTCAAGGTAACGGTGGCGCAGACGGAGCTCTGCGTTTACCTTGCTGTTCTCGGTGATCTCAAAGGGAGGAGTCTGAGCCGCGGAGATAACCTTGAACTCGTCGACTGCGATCTCGATCTCACCTGTGGGGAGGTTCTTGTTGATCGCGCCCTCGCCTCTCATACGTACGACACCCTTTGCGAGAAGAACGTACTCAGCGCGAACGCCGAATGCCTTGTCGAAGATCTCGCGGTCGGTAGCGTCGTCAAAAGCAAGCTGAAGAATTCCGCTTCTGTCGCGGAGGTCTATGAAAATAAGTGCGCCGAGGTCTCTCTGCTTCTGAGCCCAGCCCATAACGCAAACTCTCTCGCCTACGTTCTTCGCGCTAAGCTCTGTGCAATAATGAGTGCGCTTGTCATTTGCTGTCAATAATTCTGCCATCTTTATGTTTTTCCTTTCGATTGTTTTCAGATCACGTTGCCTTCGCTATCAAAGAGCGGAAGCTTTTCAAGATAGATCAGATCCTCGCGCTCCTGCGCGTCGCCCTCTGCGAGAACGGTCATCTTACCGCAGATCACGCCGCCTGCCTTCTCTACGAGGTTCTCGATCGCCTTGAGCGACTCGCCCGTCGAGATAACGTCGTCAACTATAAGTATCTTCTTGCCCTTCATCTGCTCGGCATCTGCCGTGTCAAGATAGAGCTTCTGATCGTTCGCGGTGGTGATCGAGTGCACTGCCGCCTCGAAAACGCCGGTCATATAGAGCTTGGGTGCTTTGCGTGCGAGGAAATACTTCTTGTTTCCCTCAAGTCTTGCCATCTCGTGAACGAGCGGAATTCCCTTTGCCTCTGCCGAGATCATAAAGTCGTGCTCGGGCGCTCTCTTGAGAAGCTCCTCTGCACACGCGGTAGTAAGCTCGGGATCGCCGAAGATAACGAACGCGCCGATCATAAGGCTGTCGCTTATCGGGCAGAGCGGGAGGTCGCGGTCAAGTCCCGCGATGTTCATTCTATAAAATTTCTGTTCCATAACGATATTCCTTTCGTATTGTTTTCATACCTATACATTTTATATTATACACATTTTTTCAGAATTGTCAAGATTATAACGCAAAAGTCTTTACTTTGATCGATATATTTCCTTGACATTTGCAAAAAATAATGTTATACTTATTGTAGTATGTCAATTTGTAAAACAAACGACGGAAGATAAGGAGAAATTTAAATGAAACCCAGCGTTCACGATCAGCATTCCGAGCTCGATCTTCTCGACCTGCTCAAGATACTCCTCGCGAAGATAAAGCTCATAATTTGCGTCGCTCTCGTCGCGGCGATCCTTGGCGGTGCGTTCGGATTTGCCTTTACGCTCATCGGCAATCACGATTTCGGAACGAGAATAGAATTCTACATCACCCCCGACGCTCCCGATTCTCAGATACTTCACCTGCTCTCCTCCGAGAGATTTGCAGAAAAGCTGATGCTCGACGAGAACGGTCTGCCCGAGGGAAGCTCGGGCGCGGAATACGAAGCTGCGCTGGCGGCAAAGCTCGAATCCAAGGCGGCTGACGCGGCATATGCAGAGGCAAAGCGAGCATCCAAGAGCGCGCCCCGCGAGCTTGCGGCAATTCAGAAAACATACGAAGAAAAGCAGAAGGCTTACGACGATGCTTACGATATGCTGAGCGTGTATCAGAGCGCGAGCGACGAGATCGCAAAGCAGCCCGAGCACATCGAGAAGATGAAGAAGTACGAGGCGGCAGTAGAGGCGGCTAAAGAGGAAAAGACGATCGCCGAGAAGGATTATTACGCGGCGAGCCAGAAAGCTCTTGAGGCGACCAACAATCTCGAGGCGGCAAAGGAAGCCGCGGCAAACGCGCGCAAAGTTGCCGACGATCTCGCAGAAGAGATCCTGAAGGTGTGGCGTGAGCAATCCCAGAACAAAAAGAAGATCTCGATGATCAACGAGTCGCTCAAATACGACTATATAGAGGACTCTTCCTCGAAAAATTCAGAGGATAACATAAACCGTCAGTTCCTCGTAGTTTCGATCTCGGTCGAAAAGGACGAACAGCTTGCAAATAAGCTGCTTGACAGTCTTTGTGACAAGCTCCCCGCATACGTCGAGGAGAACACCGATACCGACGACAGCATTGAGGAGACCGAGTGCATCCTCATCAGTACCGCCGCAGAGGTAGAAGACCTCGGCAAGAACAGCCTTGTCAAAGAGGTCATCAAATACGCGCTCATCTCGACCATCGCGGCTCTCGCAGTGACCTGCATCCTCGTTATGTGGATCGGAGTCAAGCAGGACGGTGCCCGCCGCAAGAACGAATACGCGGAAAACGGCGACATCAACGCACCGCTCGTTTAATTAAATTCAAAAACAAAGTAAAACGGCAGAGAATTTCAAAATTCTCTGCCGTTTTATTATCGGTCTATCAAAGATCATATCGTATTTTTAAAATTCTCCGCAAACTGCTTTTTGTCGATCTTATCAACCGCCATTGCCGCGCGGATGGATGCGCCGAGCGACTGCGGAAGAGTCGGGATATAGAGCGTAAATCCGAGCGGCTCGACGCGATCTGCAAGCATCTCGCAAAAGGTCCTCGAATTGAAAAGTCCGCCGCCGCAGACTATCTCGCCGCTCGCGCCAAATGCGCGCTTTGCATCCGAGAGCTTCTTTTTGATGACCTCTATATTCCGCAGGATTATCCCCCTTGCCGCCTCGTCTCCGAGCGCGTGAGCCTCAAAGACTGCGGGCGCGAGCGAGGATACGGCGGTCTTGTCTTTTTTATAAAGCTCGCTGAGCACCGAGTGCGCACTCTCAGCTCCGAGCCTCTCACGCGTCAGTCTGCACAGCTCGCCGTAGATTGCCGTGCCCTCCTCCGCCGCGAGAAGCACGCGGAGTGCGTCTCTGCCGATGTCGTACGCGCTGCCGCCGTCGTCAAACAGATGCCCCCATCCGCCGATGCGCAGAAGCTCGTCCCCGCGCTTGACATAGATTATACTTCCCGTGCCGCATATCAGCGCGATCGCGCTCTCACCGTCACCTCGCGCCATCGCGAGCAGATTTGCCGTGTCGTTCTCAAGCAAGACCTTCGCGTCAGTGTAACGCTCGCGCATTTTTGCAAGCAGTAGCGGTCCATCGCCCGAGATCGCGCCCGATGCGCCGATAAATATCGCGTCAGGCGCTGTATCTCCGAGCAGCTCGCCGATCGCGCCGCTTATCATCAGGAAGCATGCCTCTGCCCCAACGTCGTTGACGTTGCCGCTACCGCAGATGCGTCTGCCAAGCACGCGGCCGTTACCGTCGCAAAGCACTATATCGGTCTTAGTGCCGCCTGCGTCAACGCCTATGAGCCTTATTCTATCCTTTTGCATCAGTCGATCTCGACTATCGCGCCGACGGGTCTGTGGTCAGACATATAAACTCCGTCAACAGGCTCATCGGGGTAAACTACCGACTGACTGAGGTCGCACTTGAGCGAGGTGAAAATGTAATCTATCTTTCCGCGCATATTGGGCGAGTACGCGTGGAACGTGTCGCCGAGCTCGGCGGTGCAGTCGACCATCGGGTAATCCTTGTTCTCGCAAAGGATCTTGATCGCGGGTGAATCGGGGCCCGCGTTGAAGTCGCCCGTGAGTATCGAGGGCTCTCTCTTACTGCTCATAAACTGCATTATCTGCATCGCGCCGAAGAGTCTCGCCATCTTGCCCTCGTGGTCAAGGTGGGTGTTGACGAACCAGAAGGGTGTGCCGCCGCTTCTCGACTTAAGGAGCGCCGCGCTTGTAATTCTGGGGCAGGAGCTCTGGTCAAAGCCGTATCTGCTTCCGGGCATATCGGGTGTCGCCGAGAGCCAGAAGTTTTCAAATTTGAGAAGCTCAAACTTGTCCTTTCGGTAGCCTATGAGCGCAGATTCGCCATTGTAGTCCTTTTCTCTGCCGCAACCGACGAGAACGTAATCGTCTATGTTCTGATTGAGCAGCTCCTTCATATGAGCGTTTACTTCCTGGAAGCCAACGACGTCGGGTTTCTCTGCCTTGAGGAATTCGATGATCCTCGGCAGGCGGTTATCAAAATAGTTAACTCCGTCGACCTTTACGGCAATTCGGAGATTGAAAGTTATGACCTTGATCTTCTCAGACATTTTTTATTCCTCCAAAAGAAATATATGGTAATACAATTATATACCCCCGCTCCCGATTTGTCAAGCATCCGATGCAAATTTGCGCACTCTATTGACATAGCTTTTGCTATGTGATATAATCTATCCGAGACTATTCACCGCACGAAAGGAGCGACTATGGAAGTACGCAGAGCAAAGCAGGAAGAGGTAGAAGAAATACTCGCCATTTACGCAGGGGCGCGCGATTATATGAGAAAGACTGGCAACCCGACGCAGTGGTCGGGCGGATATCCCGACGAGGCAACAGTCCTCTCGGATATGTCAGCCGAGCGGCTCTACGTTCTGTGCGAGGGCGACGAGCTTTACGGAGTTTTCGCGCTTCTTGAGAACGGGGACAGCGATTACGACAAGATCGACGGCGCGTGGCTCAATTCTCTTCCCTATGCCGCGATGCACAGAGTTGCGTCGGCGGGAAAGCGCGGCGGTGTCGTGGCAGAGTGCGTAAATTACGTACTCTCGCGCTTCAGCGACGTTCGCATCGACACGCACGAGGACAATCTTCCGATGCAGCGCGCGCTTGAAAAATTCGGCTTTGTCAGGTGCGGCATAGTTTATATCACCCGCGCAGGCGAGAGAATTGCTTATCATTATCATAGATCATAAAGAAATCGCCTGCCCTCTCGAGCAGGCGATTTCTTTATTTTTTATCATCACTCGAGCTCGATAAGTCCGAGCCAAGCATCTGTCTCACGAATAGCCGTGTTGTACGCCGTTTCGTTGGAAATAAACTCAGACTCGAGCGTTCCGGGTTTGCCTACGGTATCTCTCCAGAGCCAAGCGATATTGTTGAGCTGCGAAGAGTAGATGTTCCAGAAGGTAAACTCGATATTGGCAACGATGATATCGAAGAGAGCGATAGAACAGGAAACAGTTCCCTCGGAGTCGTCGGTACCAAAGTACTTAGGCTTGATAATTCTGTTGAAGTAGTAACCACGAACAGAGGTGTAGGACTCCTCTGTCATAAGCTGGAGATACGCGGAAACAGCCTCGCCCTTTGTGGGGATGGTGCTCTCGGAGTGATCAAGAACGCCCATAAGCGAGTAACCGTCGGTCGCAGTAGTACCGTACTGCTCCTGATCCAAGTCGTACTTAGGAATGGGAAGAAGTCCGTATGTATCCTCCATCTCACGTATCTGCATATTTGCATCCTTTCCGGGATAGATAGTAGAAGCGTAGAATACGTACTTACCTGCAGTAAAGTTGCCGACAGTTGCCTGCTCGCACGTACCGGTTGCATCAAAGAGGTTACGGAACTTGGTGAGAGCCGTCTCTGCCTTGTCGTTACCTATTATGTTATACTCGTGCGTGCCATCGGGATTTTCAATAAGGAACTCAAGATCCCAAGCGTGAGGAATTGCGTCACCGGGGCAAGGATAACCCGAGCCTCTCTTAGGAGTGCCGTAGCCGTAGGTATCGTCTATCTGCGCGCCCGCAGTTCCGTTAGAGTCATCGAAAACTGCTGTCCATCTGTAAAGATCGTCATACGTCCAAGTTCCCTCAAGTGCATACCTCTGCATATGCTCGGGGTCGCTGGACTCTTTCTTCTCGTCATAGAGAGTCTTGTTGTACCAGATAACCATCGCCGAGTCAAAGAGCGAGATATTGATGTCTCCGGTGATGTAATGGAGTCTTCCGTTGATGGTGGTATTCGTTACGACAGTCTGGTTCCAGCAAGGAAGCGTGAAGTCAAAGAAGGGGAAGGTATCTTTATCGAGAAGGTTTGCGTTACAGTCACGAATAAGTGGAGACGTACCCGAATATGCAAAGTATGCCGCTACGTCGTAATAGTGCAGATCCTGAATAACGTCCTGATAAACAGCATCGTTGAAGTTTCTTGAGCCATCGTCGTAGTTAGGGAAAGGAAATCTCTCGTAGGTAACGTTTACGTTAAGAGTTTCCTCTACAGCCGCGTTTCTCATCGCAACCGCCTCGTCAAGCTCATCCTCAGTACTTTCCTTGTACCATTCACGGTTGATGATCTCGGTGTCACGGTGAAGGACAACGATCTCCTCGCCCTCGAAGTCAAGATTTTCTACGGGAACAACGCCGGTAAATGAAGGCTCACCGTAAATGTTGGTTTCGGTCTCGGTAGCCACATTGTTATTGCCGCTGTTCTGCTCACCACCGGTCTCTTCTCCGTTTCCGCTATTCTTGTTGCCGCATCCGACGAGCGCCATGCCAGCGAAAACGCAAACGAGAAGGAGCGCGATAATTCTCTTAAATGTCTTCATAATATTCTCCTTGTAAATTTGTATTTTGGGGAAGC
The DNA here is from genome assembly GCA_017935225.1 of Clostridia bacterium. Classification (GTDB taxonomy): domain Bacteria; phylum Bacillota; class Clostridia; order Oscillospirales; family CAG-272; genus HGM12713. The sequence goes on from JAGBIA010000059.1 coordinate 23,101, forward strand.
CCTTTGATACATACTAATTGTAGCATATTCTGCCCATTTACACAATACCCAATCTTTAACAAATTTGCCGTCTCTGTTTTGTGTATTTTTACCATAAATTTGTATAGATTAACATAAAACTATATTATATAACCCAAAAACCGCTATATAATGCTTCGTACCCTTAAGGACAGTTTCTGATAATTAAGAAATACGAGCATTACAAAAACAACATTATCCCTCGTTCCGAAAGGAGCGAGGGATTTTTTGTGCTTGTTTTGCAAAATCTATTGACAAAAGCGTCCTAACTGTGTATAATAAAGATATACAGTTTTAACAGAGGTGATGACGTGAATATTTTAATCGACAACAAAAGCGGCGAACCGATTTATAATCAAATATATTCTCAAATCAAAAGTCAGATCATAAGCGGTGAGTTGAAAGAAGATGAGATGTTACCGTCTATACGAGGACTTGCAAAGGATCTGCGCATCAGCTTTATCACGACGAAACGCGCATATGAAGAACTTGAAAAGGAAGGTTTTATTTACACCCTTCCGGCAAAGGGGTGTTATGTCGCGCCGAGAAACATAGAGCTTTTGCGCGAGGAAAATCTGAAAAAGATCGAGGAACATATCGAGCAGATAGCAAAGCTCGCTGCCTCGTGCAATTTGAGCCGTGACGATATTATTGAAATGATTACGTTCGGCATGGAGGAACAAGAATGAACGCACTTGAACTAAAAAGTGTAAGTAAATCCTTTTCGGGATTTTGTTTGGATAACATTAGTCTTACTCTACCAAGCGGTTGTATTATGGGGCTTATCGGAGAGAACGGTGCAGGCAAAAGCACAACGATAAAGCTCATCTTGGATATGCTTCATAAGGATGGCGGAACGATTACAATACTCGGCAAGGACAACGAAAAAGATATTTCACTTTCTAAAGAAGATGTTTGTGTCGTAATGGACGAGATCGGCATGCCCGAATGCTTGACAGCAAAGCAGATCGGCAATGTTATGAAGCATTCGTTTCGTAATTGGAATGAGGATGAATATGATAGGCTTCTTCAAAAGCTATCCTTGCCCGACAATAAGCCTTTTAAGGACTTTTCTCGTGGTATGAAAATGAAGCTCGGTATTGCCGTTGCTATGTCGCACGGTGCGAAGCTGTTACTGCTTGATGAGCCGACAAGCGGACTTGATCCCGTCGTGCGTGACGAGGTAGTGGATATGTTCTACGATTTTACAAGGGATGAAAACCACTCCATTCTCATATCCTCGCACATTGTCAGCGACCTTGAAAGGCTTTGTGACTACGTAGCATTCCTGCATAAAGGTAAGCTCTTGCTTTGCGAGGAAAAAGACGTACTTTTATCTGAATATGGCATTATTCATTGTACGGTGGAGCAGCTTTCGGCACTCGATAAGGAGGTAATAAAATACAAAAAAGAAACGCCATACGGCGCTGAAGCTATCGTACCGAGAGAAGATGCGCCCGATGGCTTTAAGTTAAGCCCGATAAGCATTGAGGAGCTGTTCGTATTTATGGTAAAGGAGGCGAAATAATATGAAAGGTCTATTGCTGAAGGATTGGTATATGATGAAAAAGTACTGTCGGTATTATCTTTTCGTTAGTATCGGATTTATCATTCTCTCTATGATGAGCAGCGGCAATATGTTCTTTGTTTTCTATCCTTGTTTGCTGTGCGGTATGATACCCGTCAATCTGCTTGGATATGACGAGCGCAGTCGATGGACGGAGTATGTCGGCACGTTGCCATATACCAAAACGCAAATCGTATCCGCAAAGTATCTGATTGGCTTGTTCACGCAAATTGCTATGCTGACGGTAATTTGCATCACGCAGGGCGTGAAAATGAGTATCGAAGGCAATTTCGTTTTGAAAGAGTTTTTCGTACTTATGATGCTCTTGCTGATAATGGCAAGCGTTGCTTCTTCTCTGACTCTCCCGTTTGTTTTCAAATACGGAGTAGAAAAAGGACGCGGTGCTTACTACGTGATGATCGGCGTGGTGTGTGCCGGAAGCATTATCGCAACCACGATCTTCAAGGAAGGTCTGCAAAATGAGATTCAGATAAACGCTGTTTTGCCTATTGCTTGCCTTGCAGGTATCGGAATATATGTGCTTTCTTGGTATCTATCCGTTGTGTTCTATAAAAAGAAAGAAATGTAATAAACTTAACCCTCGTTTCTTACGAAGCGAGGGATTTTTATACAAACAGTACGTTGAATATTAAATTCCCATCTATTTTACTACAGACTCTTTGTACGTCATTTTTTCTTGACAAGCACTGTATTTGTGTTCACAAATGCAAAATACGGCATACCTCTTTCGAGATATACCGTATTCCCCAAAACTGTCCTTTAGAGTCGTCACAAAGGGTCGCATTTTTTATTGATTATTTAGTCTTTATTAACCGTGATAGTAACCTCGTTATCTACAAGGTCATAGTAGGTGTCAAGGCTGTCTACCGAATAGCCCTCGGGAAGCTCGGAGGATATCTTTGCAGCATAATCTCCATCCAATACAGGTCTCGAGGACTCACCGTTCTCGTCGGTCTTGGGCATAGGTACACAGTTCATATCGTTGCATACCTGAAGCGATACGCCTGCAACAGGGTTGCCGTACTGGTCTACAACGCGAACCACGAACTTTTCAACCTCAAGCTTCTCAAGAGTAACGATAAGAGCTCCGTTACTGTCAAAGCTCTGCTCCGCGCCGAGCTTCGCGTAGGTATAGCCCGCGGGAATAGTGTCGATCGTCACCTTGACGCTCTTGTCGGTCTTGTGGGATGCCTTACCGTCTGCGTCGGTGGTCCAAGGAATATCGCTGCCGCCTGCTACCTTGAAGGTGAGCTTAACACCCTTGATAGCTACTCCGTCAGCGTCAACGACGGTAACGGTGTAATTGATTTTCGTAGCAGGAGCCACGTCGCCTCCGCCTTCCGTGCCACCCTCATTGCCGTTACTATTTCCGCCCGAGAGCGCTGCTACAAGCACGATGGGAACTATAATTACAAGCGCAAGAGCTGCGATAATGCCAGCCTTCGCACCAACGGCAAGCTTCTTCCAGAAATCGATGATGGAAGGCTTTTCTGCCGGCTGGTTATTTTCTTCAATGATATTCTTTTCTTCGTTATTCATTTTCTTCTCCTTTTCTAAATCTATAACATATAGATAATAACATACAACTCGTATTTTGTCAACTGTTTTTGCAGACGAAAATCTGCGTGTTTGGGCGACCTCGGGCATTTATTTGGTAAAATTGCACAGTATTGAGGAAAAAATTTTTATTTATGAAGTTCGAGGAAAAACGAGCAAAAAGGAGATATCAGGAGATTTTCAAAGCATTGAAAAAGACAAATCAATTTTTCAGAAAAAAATTCCAAAAATGTGTTGACAAGCGTGATTTCTTGTGTTATAATATACGCGCTTGAAAAAAGGCTCGTACGATAGGTACGAAATCATAACACTAGGAGGAATACAAAATGTCCACATTTATGGCAAACGCTAACAACATCGAGCGTAAATGGTACGTTATCGATGCAGCAGGCAAGCCCCTCGGCAGAACTGCTGTTAAGGCTGCGAACATTCTTCGCGGCAAGCACAGACCCGAATTCACTCCTCACGCTGACTGCGGCGAGTTCGTTATCATCGTAAACGCTGATAAGGCTATTCTCACCGGTAAGAAGCTTGAACAGAAGTACTACCGTCATCACTCCGGTTACATCGGCGGTCTTAAGGAAGTTCAGTACAAGACCCTTATGGCAACCCGTCCCGAGAAGGCTATGGAGCTCGCAGTTAAGGGAATGCTTCCCCACAACTC
>JAGBIA010000002.1 GCA_017935225.1 Clostridia bacterium
AACTTCCTTGTGTGAAGTTCTTTGGCGCTACCTTTCTTTCAAGAAAGGTAGCAAAAGAACAAGAAAAAAGCAATAAAAAAAGCACAACCGTGAGTCTATCCCAGGCGCGCTTGATATCATAAGATTGATATTCCGCATGGTGATAAAGGCAGTTGTGCGTGGCTGTGGAGTTGGTGCCGCCGACAGCTTTTGTATTATACACCAAATCGCCGAATTTGTAAATAGTTCATTTTGTACGATTTTTTGATGAAAATTTCGTCGAAAAAGATACAAAAGAGAAAAAAGCACCGATAAGCTCAACAGCCTTTGTGACTTTTTAACAGAAAAAAGAGAAAATGTCGTACAAATGTCACACCTCAAAAATAAAAATAATTTTTTCAGAGTGCTGAAATTAATAGTTTTTTCTGTCAAAAAATCGGTTGGGTAGATTTTTTTGACGGCGATTTGGTGAAAATTTCAAGGGGTATTTTGTCTTGCTTTCCTTATTATTACTTTTTGTTTATTTTTTGCCCGAAATGCCACTCTCACGCCTCAGCTTGTCGCGGTAGAATTCGGCGGCGAGAATAAGAGCTCGCTTTTTCAGTCTGAAGGCACTGCTTCGCGAAATTCCTATAAGCTCGGCACAGCGCTCGACCGAGTCGCCGCGCACGTAGTGATAATAGAGCAGAAGCTTTTCGTTGCAATTCTGCATACTCATAATGAAATGCCGTACCTCGAACATTTTCGCGTGAGCGAGAGCTATCTCGCTCGGGCGGTCGAGTGCTTCGGGATACTGTGTCTTTGGCTTGGCGAAATAGTCCTGCTCGTATTTGTCAAGCATAAGCAATTTTTTGTAAAAGGCGTAGGTGCGCAAATAGTTTTCAACCTCTGAGAACTCCTCGGTGGTTACCGTGAGCGTGCGCGTTATTCTGGTGGTGCTTTCGGGCATTTTTCTCCTTTCGTGCATTATTTAGTGCCTGTTTCGGTGGGTGTAAGTTGTTTACGCGTTCGCAGAAGCCCTGCGTAAGCGCGCTTTTGCAAGATAACATTTTTTACATAGAATTTTGGTAAAGCTGCCATATATCTCGTCGGAGCTGTACAGCTCCTTGCCGCAAGAGGCGCAAACTCCTCTACGCCGTCCGTACTCAACGTTTCTTCCGTTATACGACGGGCACGCGGGCGGACAGATAAATCGCCTGCAGATCTCACACATTATTTCGTCCTCCTTTCATAAAATATATTTCGGTTTTGCATAATAATATTAAAATGATAAAATGTCTTGACAAAACGTTTTATCTGTTATATAATGAATATGCACAGATAAATTATAACGGATTTCCGAACTATTGTCAAGTATTATTTCGCATTTCCGTAATATTTGTCATATCCTACAAAAAGGAGCGCGAAATGGACTATAAAATCTTTGAAGAATTATTGAAAATAAACAAAACAACGGTCTACAGAGTGTCAAAGGAGACGGGAATTGCCGCATCGACGCTCAGTGATTGGAAGAACGGAAGATCCACGCCAAAGACCGAAAAGATAAAGCTTATAGCCGACTATTTCGGAGTGTCGCTTGAATATATGCTCGGAAAGGGCGCGACGCTTGGTGACTCTCTGACGCGCGTGCCGATAATAGGAGAGATACGCGCGGGCTCGCCGATAATTACGAACGAGAGCGTGCTTGGGTACGAATATGCAGACGTTCGCGAGAGCGACGAGCATTTTTATCTCAAGGTGCAGGGAAATAGCATGAAGAATATCGGGATGGTCGACGGAAGTCTCGTGCTTTTCCGCAAGCAGCAGTATGCCGACGACGGAGAGATCGTTGCCTGCCTTGTCGGAGGTGACAGTGCGACGGTTAAAAGATTTCGCAGATCAAAAAAGAACGTGTATCTTGTTCCCGAAAACGAGGATTACGAGCCGATAAAGCTTTCAACCGACGATTTTGAATCGGGAGAGGCGAGAATACTCGGCGTTGCAGTAGAGATAAAAATAAAGCTGTGAAGCAGCACGTTAAAAACTAACTGAACTGAAAAGGTAAAAATATGATAGCAATAACAGTAGACGGTCTTTCGCTGTCGTTTGGAACGACGGTGATATTGGACGGCGTATCGTTTTCGCTTGACGAGAGCGATCGACTGGGAGTCATCGGAGAAAACGGCAGCGGAAAGTCGACTCTTTTCAAGCTGATAACAGGAGAGCTTGAGGCGAGCGGCGGAAACGTATATATATCAAAAGGAAAGAGTGTGGGGATACTTCGTCAGGACGATGCGTTTCTCGACTTTTCTGAGGCGGATAAGGTATCGAGCGCTCTTGAGGTAATGTACCGAGCGTTTCCCGAGCTGCTCGCTGCCGAGACGCGTCTTGCCGAGCTTGAGTCTCTTTTACACTCGGGCGAGAGCGGCGAGCGATCGCAAAGCTCTATCGTTGCGGAGTACACCGCGCTCAACGAAAAATTTATAGCCGACGGGGGACTTGAGTTTCGCGGACGCTGTGCGTCCACGCTGCTTAAGATGGGCTTTGACCCCGATATGCAGAACAGACCGTTCTCCGAGCTCAGCGGAGGTCAGAGAACAAGGCTTGCGCTTTCGCGAGAACTTTGCCGCGAGCCCGATATTCTGATGCTCGACGAGCCGACCAACCATCTGGATATGGAAACGCTCGGCTGGCTTGAGAGCTTTCTTTCGGGATATAAAAAGTGTCTTATGGTAATATCGCACGACAGATATTTTCTCGACCGCGTTACTAATAAAACGCTTTGTATAGAGCATCACAGAGCAAAGCTTTACAGCGGCGGATATACCAAGAGTATGGCGCAGAGAAAGACCGACCGCGAAATAGAGGAGAAGCATTACCGAAATCAGCAAAAGGAGATCGCGCGGCAGGAGGCGTATATAGCTCAGCAGCGCGCGTGGAACCGCGAGCGCAATATAATTGCGGCGGAAAGCCGACTTAAGATGCTTGAGAAGATGGAGAAGATCGAGAAGCCCAAGGACGCGCCGAAGGGAATAAGGCTGAGCTTTGAATACTCGGGCGCGAGCGGAAACGAGGTGCTTAACGTTCGCGGGCTGTCCTTTGCATATCCGAATTGCCCGACACTCATAGATTCGATAGATTTTACCGTGCGCCGCGGCGACAAGCTTTTTCTTGTCGGTCCCAACGGATGCGGAAAATCCACTCTTATAAAGCTCTTGCTCGGCAAGCTGAGGCCGACGGCGGGCTATATCGAGCACGGATATAAT
>JAGBIA010000060.1 GCA_017935225.1 Clostridia bacterium
GTCGTCTCGGGTGTGTACGCGGTAGCGCCCACCCGATACTCCTTTTCTCCTCCCATCTCGCGCTCCCTTCATCCGCCACCGGCGGCGGTCGCGCTCGATGCCCTTGCCGGTGAACCGGCAAGGTTCAAATCTCTCCTTCTCCGCCGCAAACATAGGACACTGAGCGTGCCATATCAGTTTAATGACAAAACCTATAAAAGCGCTCATTCATGAAATTGCACAAAAAATCAAGATCTTCAATCGAATCATACACTTGAACCTTTATAATATATTGTCCCCGTCCACATAGGCTTCACCGCAATCCACAAGGCTTAATTTCATTTCTTTGCCGCTTGTATTTTCGTTGCTTTTAAATTCTATAAAACGAATATGATGTGCCGTGATCGGCGTTTCGGTATCGAACGAGCAATTTCTTACGCTGAGTCTGCCGTGATAGTAAGGTTCTTTTTCTGTGGGCATAAATTCCGGATTGCATAAAATATCGGCTCTTACCCCGACGAATTTTACGTTTTTCACCGTCATATTTTCCACGGGGCTTGACTCGTACCAGTAATTCATGTCACCCGTGAGCATAAACGGAAGCTCGGTCACGCAATTACGTACCGTTATTTCTCCCCTGCTCTGAAAGCGCAGATGGGTGTTAGCCTTTCCGAATACGCAGTTTTCTATAAAAATCTTCGGCTGAGCGGAAAAGTTTTCTATAACGTCGCCCTCGGCGTGAACACCTACGGTCTTATCAAGGGTAAATTCCAGCTCCGTTCCGCAGAGCTTGCGTATACTCTCTATCATATATTCTCCGCTCTCCTCCATAGTCGACCCACGGTAAACACGGATCTTGTCTCCTGTGCCGAAAAGCGTATAATCCTTGCATGCCGCTCCTTTGCAATCCGCATACAGCTTATTTCGTTCCGATCTTTTGAAAACACAGAAGTTGCCGTGGATATTCAAGGCGTCATCTATAGTGCCCTCAATGATACTGTTCTTCAGCACAAGATCCCCCGAGCACGCAACGGCGTGTATGCCGTCTGCCTCGTTGCTATGTACGCCGTGGGAGCGTTCGTCGAAGGTCATCTTAAGCCCATCGATATAGATATTTTCGGTATGGAAAGGAAGAATACCCATTCCCGGGCCGTTTACTATTCTGTAATTCTCTATGTAAAGATCTTTGCAGTTGACCGCGTAAAGGTTGGAATATTTTCTGTCCTCGTGTCCGATCACCGCTATTGCTCCCACCTTTAAAACGGGCACATTTTCGCCCTCGAAAACCATGTCCTCGCCGTCTACGCTTGCGATCAAACGGGCGCTCGCATTTAACCAAGGTATATTTTCGTCCGGATCAAGATGATTTCCGAACACGACGAGCGACAGCCCGCAACCCTCGCGCGTCTGCTTGTCAAACGACTGCAAAAAGACCGGAGATCTGTTCAGATTTTGATTTTCCCAGTATTCGCCGTATGGAATGAGCTTTCCGTCCTCTGCTCTGCAAGGAAATCTTTCGGAAAGCCTGCCCCTTAAACGTGTGGGAGTGCTCTCCAATACTTCAAATTCCGTGCAAAAGGAGCGGTCATGTTCTATGATTATGTTCTTTATACGGATATTTTTGCAGTTATCGAAGATAAACGCCTGGATCCTGCCGTGAAGATAAAACGTATATCCTCGGAAATCTATGGTTATATTTTCTTTATCCTTGACGAGCAATGCAACATCTATTTTGTTGTCAGTTCTGTTGCTTTCTCCGCAGCAGGTATACAGTATGCTGTCAAGATGTCTGCAGTCCTTCGGGTAGACATGCACGTCGGCATTCGCTACGTATTCGCAATTGCTTTGTAGGCCTTTCAGGGTGAATTTTTCCATTGAATGAACTCCCTTGCACATTTGTATGAAAATTATAGCATATAAAAAACAGAATTTCAAGATAAGGACAGAAAGATGAAGATCCGCAACCTTGACAGCGGAAAAATATAACTGTATTCCTGCCATCCGACGATTTCGCCGACGGCAAAACGCACGGGCGGCGTCGCCGTCATAAGCGCGTAGGCAAATGCGGGCAGCATAATCACGAAAGCTAAAACGTATGAAAGTATAAGCATATTTCACCTCGCAAAAAGTCTTTATATATAAGTCGCCAAAATTTTCGGAATATTTCACTTTTTGAAAAAATTTTATAAAAATATTATATCACGCAGACGTTACAGAGTCAAGGAATTTTATAAAAAATAGAAAAAAGCATTTAAATCTTGTAAGACTTGTGATATAATAGAGGCGAGAACTTCTACGGAGGTTACTGAATGCGAAATATGACGAAAAACATCGACGAGGCAAGGAGAGCGCTTACAGAGAAGCCGCTCTTCGCGACCTCGTTTGAAAGAGTTAAGATAATGAAGGAGCTCGCCTCCTACAAAAAGGACGCGCCGCAGCCCGAGCGATTTTCAGAGATCTTCTCGATCCTGCTCTCGCGTGTCTCTATACCGCTTGAGGACTATGATATTCTGGCTGGCAGATACGTGGATCGCGAGCTTGACGGTGATGAAGAGGCAGAGTTCAGAGAGTTTTTGCGCGATCCCGACAATCTCTACAGACACGTATTCTGGTCGTCGGGACATCGCACGTATTCCTGGGAGATGCTTGTTGACGAGGGGCTTTCGGCTCTTCGCGACCGCGCGCTCGCAAATGCGTCGCAGACCGAGGGCGACAAGAAGATATTTTTTCTCTCGCTTGCAAAGGTCTATAGCGCGATCATCGACTTTATGGAGCGATACGCAGACGAGGCTGAGGCGAGAGGGATGCGTGAGACGGCAGAGAACCTCAGGAGAGCGACGGTGCGCCCCGAGAGCTTTGCCGCAGCCCTTCAGCTTTTGTGGATAGTCGCCTTTATCAACTGCGCCTATCTGTCGGGCAACCCCACGCTCACACTCGGCAGGCTTGATAGAATTCTGTATCCGCTCTATCTTGCGGACATAGAAAAGGGAGTGCTTACGCGCGAGAGGGCGAAGGAGTACATAACCGACTACTACTGCAAGCACAATCTCATAATGGGGCGCGGCGAGCATCAGGTGGGAGACGAAGAGAACAGCACGACCTTTGACCGAATACTCAACTTCGACGCGCCGCAGTATCTTCAGCTTGCGGGCAGTGACGAGTATGGCGCGTGCGCTGCAAACGAGCTTACCGAGCTGTTTTCGGAGTGCATAGTTCCCGAGTTTAAAAATCCTGTGGTCGTGGTCAGTTACGTCAAGGATATGGACAAAACGCACCCGACACTCTGGCGCACGCTCTGCGACAAGGCAAGGCAGAGCGCGTCGCTGATGTTCTACAACGACGGAAACGTGATATCGGCACTTACGCGCATCGGTCTGCCGATCGAGGACGCGAGACGCTACGCGCATTTCGGATGCAATTGGTGCTCGGCGGGCGACGACAGCGCGTGGATGCAGAACGGACCGAGAAGCAAGCAGTACAGAGCCGAGCGCGACGCGGAGCTATCAAAGCTCGCAGACACGCCATTTATGCGAGTCAACTCAAAGCATAGCTGGCCCGAGGATCTTATGACAGTCCTGCGTGAGCTGTGGCAACAGAAGGGCGAGACGGTATGCATCGACGATATTTACGATAGCTTGCTCGCTCGTTTTTCGAAATTTATGGATAAAAAGCTCAAGCGCGCCTCTGCCGAGCTGACTCTGCGGCAGATCGCACCCTCGACGGCGATGACCTATGGCGACTGCTTCCTGCGTTGCGCCCTCGAGAGCGGAGAGTGCTTCTCGGCGAGCGCGAAATACCACTTTGAGCTTCAGCCTTTTCAGATGCTCGGAACGATGATCGATTGCTTTGTGGCGATAGATCAGCTCGTGATGATAGAAAAAAGGCTGACGCTCGGCGAGCTGATCGAGGCGACCGAGGCAGATTTTGTCGGGCACGAGGACATCCTCGCGCTCTGTCGCAAGGCTGAGAAGTACGGCAACGACACACCGCTTGCAAACAAGCACGCAACGCGGCTTTCGCACTCGGTCTGCGACATGATAATCGAAAAGAGCGGACCGTATCTCGAGAGTCAGCGGCTCTTTTTGATGCCCTGTTTTCAGAGCGACACGTGGCACTTAAAATACGGCGAGGATTTCGGCGCAACACCTGACGGACGGCGCGCGGGAATGCCATTTTCGCAGAATTCCCGCCCCTCGAACGGCGCATGCAAGAACGGAATCGGCGCGATGCTCAATTCAATGCTCTGCCTGCCGTCCGACGGACTCGTCTCGGGCGCGCTCAATCTTGATATCGACCCGAAGCAATTCAGGGGAGAGCAGGGAGGCGAGGTCTTTGCGGCTTTGCTTGCATCCTATTTTAACCGCGGCGGTCTGCACGCGCAGGTCAGCGCGGTCGGGCTCGAGCAGCTGCTTGAAGCTAAGAAAACCCCCGAGCTTTACCGCGATCTGCGCGTCAGAGTGACGGGATATAGCGGAATTTTCGTGGATTTCTGCCAGCGTTTGCAGGATGACGTGATAAAACGCTTTGAATAACAAAGGAGAAGATTTATGAAAAAGATATTGCTTTCAAATAAACTTGAGGTCAGCGAGGTCGCGCTCGGCGCGATGAACTTCGGCACGACCACATCAAAAGAAGAGTCCTACAAGGTTCTTGATGCCTATGTGGATAAGGGCGGCAACTTTATAGATACCTCGAACAACTACGCGCATTGGCAGGGCACGGGCGATGAGAGCGAGACTCTGCTCGGCGAGTGGCTTCGCGACAGAGGCGGCAGAGAAAAGCTCGTGATCGCTACAAAGGTCGGATTTGACCGACACGGCGAGGGCGCGGGACTTCGCCGCGAGCAGATAGAATATTGGATCGACGAGAGCCTGCGCAAGCTCGGGACTGATTATATCGATCTCTACTACGCGCACTCGGACGATATGAATACGCCGATCGAGGAGACGCTCGAGGCGTTTGACAGACTTATAAGGAAGGGCAAGGTCAGGGCACTCGGCTCGTCGAATTTCGACACCTGGCGACTTGCCGAGGCTAATATGACGGCAGAGAGCAAGGGACTCACGCCCTACACCGTTATGCAGCAGAAGTTTACCTATCTTCACCCGAAGTTCTCGGCGGCGCCCAGATACGCGTTCAACGAGGCGGTGAACCGCGAGAGACTGCGCTATCTCGTCGCAAAGGATATGCCGCTCGTGGCGTATTCCTGTCTTTGCAAGGGCGCGTACGAGAGCGACTCGCGCCTGCCCGCAGACTACGACGGCGGCGAGAGACTTGCGCTCGTTCGCAGAATGGCAGAGGAGAGGGGCGTCAACCCGAGCGCGATCGTCATCGCGTGGCTGACACAGCTCTATCGCTGCGAGGGCTTCCCGAGAGTCATCCCCGTCTTCTCGTCCTCGAGCAGACACCTGCAGGATAACCTGCGCGGAATTGATATAATTCTCAGCGACGACGAGATGAAGATGATGAATGAGGTCAGGTGAAGATATATTCTTAAGAAAAAGAAAAACCGGCAGATCGAAAATCTGTCGGTTTTTGGCTACTTTGATACGAATTTTTGAATCAATCAATAGGGTCTTTATTGTCGGTTAAGCCCAAAATATAATCGGTAGATGTTTTATAAAACCTTGCTAACGCAATCAAACAGGATATTGGTAACTGCCGCTGCTCGTTTTCATATTGTGAGTATGTGTTTTGCTTTATGTGTAAATATTTTGCAACATCTTCTTGTGTTAAATTGTTATCTTCCCTCAAATCTCGAATACGCATATTTGACTCCTTTCTGTTTCTCGTAAAAATAATACCACATCTCGATGTGAGATATTGACTTTTATCTCAAAATGTGATATAATGTCTTTCGAGGGTATAATTCCTAATCAAATTCAGGATAGAGAGGTTTCAATGAGAAGCATATTAGAAGAGTTGTGGTATGGCAATATTTGCCCCAACACCGAATGCGGAGAGAAAACGAAAGAGGCAAAGGAACTGATGGGATACATTGCTGATCACCACGATAGCCTGCAAGCAACGCTCACGGACAAGCAAAAGGAGATACTTGAAAAGTTCGATGATTGCTACGCCGAGCTGACGGATATCAACGAGCGCGAAATATTCGTTTATGCGTTTAGGCTCGGAGCGAGAATTGCCATTGAGGTTATGAGTCTCGACGTTGAATAAGCAAAAAGGTGCAGCGAATGCACCTCTTTTGCTCTTTTACGATAAAAAAGAAGAACCATAAGTTGATACTATTGTATCAAAATTATGGTTCTTATTTGGCGTCGAAGGAGAGATTTTCGCGGCGAAGCCGCCCACTCGTCGAAATAGTCGTCTCGGGTGTGTACGCGGTAGCGCCCACCCGATACTCCTTTTCTCCTCCCATCTCGCGCTCCCTTCATCCGCCACCGGCGGCGGTCGCGCTCGATGCCCTTGCCGGTGAACCGGCGCAAAAAGAGTTCAAATCCTTCGCAGACAAAAAATAAGGAGAAGGAGAGATTTGAAGGGCTTCGCCCCCACTCGCGTCGCATAGTCGCCCTGTGTCGCTCGATACACTCGCTTCTTGGGCTCCTTGCTTTGGCTCCTTCGCTTCGAAAAAACGATACTTAATCGTTTTTTCTTGCTCGCCCTTGCCGGTGAACCGGCAAGGTTCAAATCTCTCCTTCTCCGCCAAAAGAAAAAACAAGACAGACCGATTGGTCTGTCTTTTTTTTTGGCGGAGAAGGAGAGATTTGAACTCTCGCGCCGGTTAATCCCGACCTACAC
>JAGBIA010000061.1 GCA_017935225.1 Clostridia bacterium
AGAAGTTAGAAGAATACATATATTACTACAACAATGAGAGAATCTCTCTGAAATTAAAAGGAATGAGCCCAGTTCAGTACCGAGCTCATTCACAAGCAATTTAATATTTAATTTTTGTCTAAACTTTTGGGTTCACTTCACATAGCACTCGTTTTTTATTTCTCTATTTCTTTTTTAAGGTCGCTTGCGACGGCAAGGCAGATCACGCCTTTCGCGCCTGCACGCCGAAGGTGAGCAAGCGAGACCGACATACTCGCGCCCGTCGTGACGATATCGTCGACGAGCAGGATATATCTGCCGCTCACCCTCTCCTTATCACTTTCCTTGATGTAGGTGCTGTCCTTGATGTTCTTCTTTCGCTCGACCGCGCTCAGCTTCTTTTGCTCGCGTCCGCCGCGCCGCCGTCTGATGACGGGCAGATAGCTCGCACCAAGGATCTTAGCAAGCTCGCGTGATATCTCCGCCGCCTGATCAAAGCCGTAATTGAGCACCGCCGTCCGTCCGCGCGGAATGTTTACCACCAAAAGCTCGCTCTTGTCTATTCCGAGCGTATCAAGCTCGCTCGGTATGAGCTTTGCAAGCTGTGATGCGACAAATCGCGATGCACGCGCATTCTTGTGGTGTTTGAGGAAGTAGATCAGCTTGTTCTGCGGCTCGTTTTCCCTCTTCGGACTGTAAAAGAAGAGTCTGCGCAGAGTCAACGCGCCCGCGCTCGAGAGCTGCTTGGGCATACAAGTGCACTCGGTCGCCGCCTTGTAGCATTCGGGGCAGTTCTCTACCTTCGCGCTCTGCCACGCGAGCTTGCATGTCGGGCAAAAGCTCTCATCGAAGTCGTCGTATCGGAGTATTGCGCGGCAGGAAACGCATTTGCGCACCGCCACGATGCGACGGATATATTCCCACGCGCTCATCATTCTCCTCCGAGTCTGCGGCAAAGTCCTGTATAACGCATAGATTGGCGGTTATTTTCGACCATCTCGCGTATGATATCCTCTCTGCCGACTAATATCACCATATTCTGTGCACGTGTGACCGCGGTATAAAGCAGATTTCTCGTGTGGAGCATCTGCGCCGCGCTGCACATCGGAATGACGACTATCGGGTATTCACTACCCTGACTCTTGTGCACGGTCACCGCGTACGCGTGCTCGAGGTCCTCGAGCAGAGAAAATTCGTAGACCACGCGCCTCTCGTCGAAAAGTATCGTCATCGTGCCGTCGGGATTATCTATGCTCTCGATCACGCCGATGTCGCCGTTGAAGATGCCGAAGCCCTCTTTAGCGTCGTAGTCGCGCGTCCAGCTTATGTCGTAGTTATTCCTCGTCTGCATCACGCGGTCGCCCTCGCGGAAGACTCGGTCGCGGAAGCTATGTTCGCGCTTGTAGCTCGCCTTGGGGTTGAGCGACTGCTGGAGTATCACGTTAAGATTTTCAGTACCCGCTTCGCCCTTTCGCGAGGCGCAGATGACCTGAATTCCATTCTTTGCCATATCTCCGTACGCACGCGGAAGTCTGTTTTTGCACAAGTCACAGATCGTTGCCGCTATCTCGCGGTCGGACGAGCGGCGCAGATAGAAGAAATCCTTGTTCTTGACGCTAAGATCGGGCATCTCGCCGTTGTTTATTGCGTGCGCGTTGGTGACGATAAGGCTCTCTTGTGCCTGACGGAATATCTCTGTGAGTCGCACGGTAGAAAATCTCTTGCTCTCGATCACATCGCGCAGAACGTTGCCCGCGCCCACCGAGGGAAGCTGATCCGAGTCGCCGATGATTATTATTCGCGCCCCGGGCTTGATTGCCTTGAGCAGTGCGCACATCAGCGAGCTATCTATCATCGACGCCTCGTCGACTATGATTATCTGCTCGTCGAGCAGGTCGAAATCGTTTCGGTTAAAGACTGCTTTTCCGTCTACGTCGTAACCCATCTCGAGCAGTCTGTGTATGGTCTTTGCCTCCATCGAGGTCGCCTCGGAAAGTCGCTTCGCGGCTCTTCCCGTGGGTGCGGCGAGCGCGATATCGTAGCCCATACTGTCAAAAATGTGGATAAGCGCGCGCACGACGGTGGTCTTACCCGTTCCGGGACCTCCCGTCAGTATCATAACTCCGTAGCGGAGCGCGTCGGAGATCGCCTGCTTCTGCAGATACGCGTATTCCATACCCGATTTTGCCTGCTCTCGCTCAATAAATCTGTCCACGTCCTGAACGTCGACGCTGATGCACATCTTGTCGATAAGAACGAGCTTCTCAGCGATATATTTCTCCTCGTCGTAAGCCTCGGAAAGATATATCATCTGCACCTCGTCATGCATAACGTACTTGAGCCTGCCCATTCGGATAAGCTCGGACACGCCTGCATCCGAGTCCTCAAGGCTCACGCCAAGCAGCTCCGCGCCTGCCGCCGCGAGCTTCTCGCGAGGAAGGCAAACGTGGCCGTTCTGTGCGGAGTTTCTTGTCAGCACGTAGCAAAGTCCGCTCATAATGCGGTCAAAGTTGTCGTTCCGCAGTCCAAGACTGCCTGCGAGTGCGTCGGCTCTCTCAAAGCCTATTCCCTCGACCTCGTTGCAGAGTCGGTAGGGGTTCTTTTTGGCTATATCCACCGAAGAACTGCCCCATTTTTTGTATATTTTCACGGTAGTCGCCGCACCGAAGTACTCGCGGAAGAACATCATCGCACTTCGTATTCCCGCCTGCTCCTTGAAGCTCTCGGATGCCGCGAGTGCCATCTTGACCGATATTCCTTTGATATTTGCAAGCCACTCGGGGTGGTTTTCTATGACGTCGAAGGTGTCCTCGCCGAACTCCTCGACGATCTTTACCGCGGTCTTGGGTCCGATTCCCTTGATCGCGCGCGAGGAAAGATAGCGGAGCATCGATGCAGTGTCCGCGGGCATTACTCTTTCGTACTGCTCGACCGAGAACTGTCTGCCGTACTTCGCGCTATGCACCCATTTGCCGTAAACGCAGAGTCTGTCGCCCTCGCACAGCATAGGCATTATGCCGCACACCGTGACAATATCGTCCTCAGTAGACAGATCGCAAACGGTATATCCGTTGTCCTCGTTACAGAAAACTATCTGCTCAACGCTTCCCTCGAGTCTCTCAAGACCGTAAATGTCTCTCTCACCTGCCATAATGCTCCTCCCTTCCAAAAGAATTTCAAATAAAGAGCGTAATGCAACCGCATCGCGATCTGCATTACGCTCGCATCTCTTAAAGTGCCGCCTTGATCTTATCAGCGAGGTCGCGTCTCTCCCAAGGAAGATCGATGTCCTCTCTGCCCACATGACCGTATGCCGCCGTCTGACAGTAGATAGGTCTGCGAAGATCAAAGTACTTGATGATAGCCGCGGGTCTGAAGTCGAAGCACTTGCTTACAGCCTCCGAGATCGCCGCCTCGTCTACCTTACCCGTTCCGAAGGTGTCGACCATTACCGACACGGGCTTCGCGACGCCGATAGCGTACGCGAGCTGAACCTCGCATTTATCCGCAAGTCCTGCCGCAACGATGTTCTTTGCAACGTATCTTGCCGCGTAGGATGCCGAACGGTCGACCTTCGTCGGATCCTTGCCCGAGAAAGCTCCGCCGCCGTGACGGGAGTATCCGCCGTAGGTATCAACGATGATCTTTCTGCCGGTAAGTCCGGTGTCGCCCGCAGGTCCGCCAACGACAAATCTGCCGGTGGGGTTTACGTAGATCTTGGTGTCTGCGTCCATAAGGTCAGCAGGCACGATAGCCTTGATAACGAGCTCGATCATATCCTCGCGGATCTGTGCGAGCTCAACGTCAGCAGAGTGCTGAGTGGAGATTACAACGGTGTCAACGCGAACGGGCTTGCCGTCGTGGTATTCAACAGTCACCTGAGTCTTTCCGTCGGGACGGAGATAGTCAAGCGTGCCGTTCTTTCTTACGTCGGTAAGTCTCTTTGCAAGCTTGTGAGCGAGCGAGATAGGCAGAGGCATAAGCTCCTCGGTCTCGTTGCAAGCGTATCCGAACATAAGTCCCTGGTCGCCTGCACCGATATCGAGCTCATCAGCGTCGCCCTGCTTCGCCTCAAGCGACTTGTCAACACCCATCGCGATGTCGGGCGACTGCCCGTGAATAGAGCTGAGCACGCCGCAGCTATCGCAGTCAAAGCCGTACTTTGCTCTTGTGTAGCCGATCTCGCGAACTGTATCTCTTACGATCTTCTGAAAATCAACGACAGCCTTGGTCGTGATCTCGCCCATAACCGTTACAAGTCCGGTCGTGCAGAAGGTCTCGCACGCAACGCGCGACATAGGGTCCTGCTCAAGCAGAGCGTCGAGTATCGCATCAGAAATTTTATCCGATATTTTATCGGGATGTCCTTCGGTTACCGATTCGGACGTAAAAAGCATTTTCTTCATTCTTTTTCTTTCCTTTCATCAAAAAATCTCCGAGAAGTCCCGGAGATCATACTTTCTCATCTTCCGGAATTAGCACCTTACGCATCCGCAGGTTGCCGTGGCTTCGTTGGGCCTGTCCCTCCACCACTCTTGATAAGAGTTCTATTTCGTTATCTTTAATATTATATCATACACTCACGCTTTTTTCAACATATTTTTCGAAAAAAGCGTGAGTTTTTTTCAGTTTCGGTCAAAAATTTCAATTAAACGCGATCTTTCCGCCAAGCACGAAAAAGATAATGCAGAATGCGGCTATCGCGATCGCTCCGCCGACCGTCCAGACGAGCAGTGAGCGCATCATATTCTGCTTTTTATCGGTAGTTTCCGTATTTTCGCCCTCTTTTCTGCCAAATCCGCTCTTTTTGAGCACTTTAGATATCGGCTTATAAAGGCAGAGCGTGAGTGCGGCGTTGAGCACCGCCTTGACTGCGTTGAACGGAAGCAGGAGTGTGGGTATGAGTGCCACGACTTCTGCCTGAGTCACGTGCATATAAAAGGGAGTGATAAAGAGGTTCGCGAGCATCATCACGGCGACCATAGAAAGCGTTGCCGAGCAAAGTGCGATTATCGCTCCCGAGAGAGTCTTTTTGAATTTATATATCACGCTTGCGACTATAACAAATGCGCCGCTGCTAAGGATATTCATAATAAGTCCGTAAGGTCCCGTCTCGCTCGTAGGATACTCGAGTATCGGAACGAGGAATGCCAGCACTGCGGCGGCGGATGGGCCGAAGTACATTCCCGCTATCGTCATTATCACGTCCTTGAAGTCAAGATTGAGGAAAGCCACGGGGATATGTACGAAGTGTATGACGTACGCGAGGGCGGCAAACACGGCGATCGCGGTCATTCTCTTGATATTTTCGGTTGTTTTAGCCTTGCTGTTCATAAAAAAATTCTCCCTTCAAAATGCGGGAGAAGATAGGAATAGTAACTACACGCATATCTTCTCTCATCCGGACTTTACCGTCGGTGCAGGAATTTCACCTGCTCGGCTCTTTCGAGTTCGCGGACTTTACCGCCGGTATGGAATTTCACCAAACCCCAAAGATCATACAATAGATTTATTAAAAGGCGCCGAGGAATATTCCTCGGCGCCTAAGTGAGTTTTAATTACTCAATGATGCTGGAAACGACGCCGGAACCAACAGTTCTACCACCCTCACGGATAGCGAAACGGAGTCCCTCTTCGATAGCGATAGGAGTGATAAGCTCAACAGTCATATCAACGTTATCGCCAGGGCGGCACATCTCAACGTCAGCGGGAAGACCGATAACGCCGGTAACGTCAGTTGTTCTGAAGTAGAACTGAGGTCTGTAACCTGCGAGGAAGGGCTTCTTACGGCCGCCTTCCTTCTCGGTAAGAACGTAAACGTGACCTACGAACTTGGTGTGGGGGTGAACGGAGCCGGG
>JAGBIA010000062.1 GCA_017935225.1 Clostridia bacterium
CCCTTGGAGGAGCTGTCTTCATTGGTCGTGGTGTATATGTCCTTGATTGTATGTTTCTTCATATCTAAAGAGGTGGAAAGTGCCATTTTTGCGAAATCGAAGCTTTCGAGCTTCTCCTCGCCTTCAACGGTGACCTCAAGCTCGACCTTGCCCTCGTTGAACTGCTCTGCAGTAACGAGCTTATAGGCGGGATCGTTGCCATCGCTGATCTTCTGGATATTGTCGGGATCGTCGGGCTTCATCTGTCTGTAGGAGAGACCGGATACCTGATAGGTTCCGCCTGCTTCGTAATACTGTACCGTGCCGACTATTCTCGACTCGTTGCCGACCTTGACGATGTCAAGACCTGCGCCCGAGAGGTTATAGCCGAGGTAGACAGAAATGCCGTAGTACATATCAGTCTCGGAATCATATTCCTCAACATAGATAGTGTTGTTGTCGTTGACCGTGATAACTCCCTTGAACGCGACCTTCATTCCGCTGTAGGTCTCGATGTTCGCGCGGAGCTCCTTGAGCGTCAGCTCAACTGCGCTTCCGTAGAAGAAATCGGGGTCGGGCTTGCCCGAGTAAACAGCCAACTTGTTTGCCTTTGCCTGAGCAATAGCGTTAAGGCAGGTGTCACCGTAGCGATTGTTACCAGAGTTGGATGCGATCGCAAGTCCGTTCTGGAGTATCTCGATGTTAAGGTTGCGATATTCCGCGTCGTCCGCGGTCTTGTACCAGATCCACGCGAGGTATCTGCCGCCCGTGGAGTCTGCTTCCCACTTTTCGGTATCGGATTCGATGATTATCGAAGTAGCGCTCTCAAGCTTTTCACGTGTAAACTTGGAGGCTGCCTTGCCGTATTCCTCGATCTTACCCGTGGATTCAGGGGTATTGATAGCAAGGTATCTTGCCTTGAGTACGCCCGTATCCATAACGCTTGTGGGAACGTTAAAATGCGTCGTGTCGCCGTCAACGAAGAGCTTTACAGTGACCTCTTGCTTTGCAGTAGAGGAATTCATATCAAGCTTTACGCTTGCGGCATAGTCGACGTCTTCTTTTTTCTCCTCGCTGCCTTTCTCGGTAGGAGCAACGGTCGCCGCATCCGAAGGTGCGGGCTCGTCGTTGCCCTGATCACAGCCTGCAAAGCAAGCTGTGATCAGACAAATGAGAAGCAGCAGAGAAACTATTCTGATAAAATCTCTCATATCTTCCTATTTATTTATATAAGAATTACGAGTACATACACTTCTTAACAGCTTCCTCGAACGCCTTGTCGATCTGTGCATCTACGTCGTCGCCGAAGATAGTAAGGCACTTGGTAAGGAGTGCGCCAACCTCGTCACGAGCGGTAGAGGAACCGTTGAATGCGGGAGAGGTGTAGTAAGCGTCTGCCTGCTCGAGACAAACCTTAGCGGAGAGAGCGGAGATGTGGTTGCCGCCGTCTGCGTTAGCGATGAAGTCCTTGTAAACCTCGTTCTCACCAACAGACTTGATTACGGGAACGTAACCCGAAGCCATGGAGAACTCAGCCTGGAACTCAACGTTGGTGGTAAGGAACTTAACGAAGAGCCAAGAAGCGAGAACTTCCTGATCGTTTTCCTTATCAAAGATACAGAGCGAAGGACCCTGAGAGATGACCTTGGGGTTGGAAGCGTCTACCTGAGGAATGGTAGCGATGCCTACCTCGAAAGGATAGTTGCCGTCAGCATCTGCTGTGGGACGCTGGTGGGTTGCACCTGCGGAAGAACCGATAGACATATAGCTCTTGGTGTCGTCCTGAGCTACGAAGAGACCGGAGGTGTAGGAGCCGTAGAGAGTCTGGGTAGTGATGTAACCCTTGTTGTACCACTCGTTGAACTCCTTGATGAACGCCTTGTTCTGATCGTTGTCAAAGAGGAAGTGATCACCCTTAGCGGCAGTGTAGGGAGAACCGTACTGCTCGCACATAGTGATGAACCAGTTAGCCTCGGAGTCGTATCCGAGCGGGATGGACTTCTCGTCGATCTCCTTGATAGCTGCGCAAACAGCCTCAAGCTCGTCCCAGGTCTTAGGAACCTGAAGGTTGTTAGCCTCAAAGAATGTCTTGTTGTAGTAAAGAACCTCGGTGGACTTGGAGAGGGGAAGGGTGTACATAAGTCCGTCGCCGAACTGCTTACCCTCGTTGTAGTAACCCTCGATAAAGTCAGCCTTCTGATCAGCGGTGAGACCGAGAGTCTCGGTAGTGCCGTCAGCGCGCTTTACCTCAGCGGTGCTGTCGATAAGGCTATCGAGAGTAACGACTGCCTTAGCGAGATTGTAGAGTGCTACGTGGTCGGGATAGCAGTAAGCGATGTGGGGCTGTGCGCCAACGGTGATCTCGGTAGAGATCTGGTCGCGAACGTCGTCATAGCCGCCAACCTGCTCGTGCTCGATGTGGATGTTGGGGTAGAGCTTGTTGAACTCAACGATGTAGTTCTCAAGAACTGTGCGGAGGTTTGCACCCATTGTGTGATAGAACTTAATGGTGACCTCGCTGCCGTCGTAGGTGAGAGACTCGTCTACTTCGTACTTGTTTCCTGCTACTGTGCCTTCGCCCTCGGGTGCTTCGGTCTCGTCAAGGCTGAGGTCGATGTTACAGCCAACGAGAGAAAGAGTGGAGAGAAGCATAGCAGCCATCAAAAGAATTGCTAAGAGCTTTTTCATTTTAATGATCCTTTCTTCTTAACTTTTTTGGTTTATATGTTATAGGAATAACTTTTAGTATTACCTATTAACCCTTGATACCGCTGCGGCTTACGCCCTTCATAATGTACTTTCTGAGGAATACGAATACAAGGAAGAGCGGGAAAGATACGATGGCAACCGCCGCCATCTGCAAAGGATAGTCTACCTCGCCTGCGACCGTAGTTTCAAACGCAGTTCTCAGACCGTTTGTTATAAGTCTGTGGTTTTCGTCGTTTGCAACGAGTCGGGGCCAGATGTAAGAGTTCCACGCGCCCATCATCTTCAAAATCGTGATCGAGATGATAGTGGGGAGTGCGAGAGGGATCATTACCTTCCACAGATATTTGATATCGCTCGTTCCGTCGACCTTAGCCGCGAGATACAGCTCGTTGGGTATCTGCAAGAAGTTCTGACGGAGCAGGTAGATATAGAATACGCTGACGAGGAAGGGAACGATAAGTACCGTGTAGGTCTTCATCCAACCGAATTTATACACGGTGATGTAGTTTGTGATGGTGAAGAGCTCACCGGGGATCATCATAGTTGCAAGGAGAGCCGCGAAGAGCGTATCTCTGCCCTTGAATTCGAGTCTTGCGAAAGCAAAAGCCGAAAGGACCGTGATGACGAGCGAGAGAATGGTCGAAATTATACCGACGATCATCGTGTTAACGAAGAGCTTGCCGAGGCTTGCGGTGTTAAATGCGTTGACGTAGTTCGAGAGCATTATTTTCTTCGGCCATAAGGTCGGATTGGGGAGCTTATACTCGGGGAGAGACTTGAGCGAGGAGATGATCATCCAATAGAACGGTAAGACGACGATGATCGCCATAAGGATGAGGAACGCGTAGGTTATTATCTTACCTATTACCTTTCCTGCCTTGCCCTTTACCTTCTCTGTATTAAGATTTTTTGAGTGCATTACTACAATATTTTTCTGACCGGTCATATTGCACCTCTTAATAATGAACTTTCTTCTTACTTACCCACAGGTTGATGAAGGTAACGATAAGAATGATGACGAAGAGTATGAGCGCACCCGCACTCGCGATACCGAAGTTGCGTTTCTCGATGTAGTTGTAGATCATACCGACGACCGTGTTGAGTCGCCCGGGATCGTGAGGAGGTCCCATTGTTTCACCGAAAACGCCGACGATGCTCGAGTATTCCTTAAAGCCGCCGATAAAGCCGGTGATGATTACGTATGCGAGCATAGGGGAGAGAAGCGGAACGGTGATCTTGGTGAACACGCGCCACTTGGGAGTGCTGTCTACCTTAGCCGCGTCGTAGTACTGCTTGTTTACACTCTGCAGACCGCCGAGCAGGATAAGTATCTTGAAGGGAAGAGCGTTCCACACGATGTAGATGACCATTACCAAGATGTTTTCCCGATATTCTGAGCCGCTGTTCATCCAGTTGATTCTGTGACCTCCGAAAAACTCAATCACTTGGTTTATAAAACCCGGGTTGTTTATCAGTGGTCCGTCAATTTTTCCACTTACTACGTTACCGACGATATTGAACATCGCAGCGAATACCATACCGATAGCGATCGAATTTGTAACGTAGGGGAGGAAGAATATAGTCTGGAGAAGCTTCTGTAAGGGCTTGATCGAGTTGAGACATACCGCGATGAGAAGTGCCAAGAAGGTCGAGAGCGGAACGGTCAGCACGCAGAGAAGAAGAGTGTTCTTGAGTGCGTTTGTAAAGAAGGGATTTCTGATAACGTTGGCGAAATTTCTGATGCCTATCGAGATAATCTTTTCGTCCTTTGTGTTTTCTGCGATGTAGGAGAAATCAAATCCGTTGATGAATGCCATTCTTACGGTATTGATTATCGGCCATACGGTGAAGATGAGCAAAAGGATTATCGCAGGCGCCAGATAGAGCCACGCTTTCCATTGCTGTTTGCTGTCAACCATACATTACACCTCGAAATAAATTCTTTCTTCGGTTTCCTTGTTGAAAACGAATACCTTATGAGGCTTGAGCGAGTAGCTGATGGTCTGGGCGGTAGCATCGATCTTGTTGTCGGCATCTACGATAGAGCGGATAACTACCGACTGCATAGCGGGGTTGTCCGAAACTACGCTGACGTCGCGTCCCATAACCTCGACGGAGCGGAGGTTGCAGTGGAACGGGCCGTTCTCGTCAACGATAAATCCTTCGGGACGGATACCTACGTAAACATCCTGATCGGATACACCCTTAACGTCGAGAACTGCGTCCTCGCCGATGTAGAGCTTACCGCTCTTGACAGTGCCGTTGAATACGTTAACGGGAGGAGTTCCGAGGAACTTCGCTACGAAAAGGTTGGTAGGATCGTCATAAACGTCCTGAGGCTTACCGATCTGCTGAACTACGCCGAGCTTCATAACTACGATCATATCCGAGATACTCATAGCTTCTTCCTGGTCGTGAGTTACGAAGATGGTGGTGATGCCGGTCTCTCTCTGAATTCTTCTGATCTCTTCACGGGTCTGGAGTCTCAGACGCGCGTCGAGGTTGGAGAGCGGCTCGTCGAGAAGGAGAACGCGAGGCATCTTAACGAGCGCACGCGCGATAGCAACTCTCTGCTGCTGACCGCCCGAAAGCTCGCTGGGCTTACGCTCCATAAGCTCGTCGATCTGCACGAGTTTAGCTACGTAGTGAGCACGCTCGAGCATTTCCTTCTTGGGAAGCTTGTCTGCACCCTTGAGGTTCTGGAGGGGGAAGAGAATGTTCTGCTTTACCGTCATGTGAGGATAGAGCGCGTAGTTCTGGAATACGAGTCCAACACCGCGCTTCTCGGTGGTAAGCTCGGTAACGTCGTCGTCACCGAAGAAGATCTTTCCGCCCGTGGGCTTCTGAAGTCCACTGATCATGTAGAGTGTCGTACTTTTTCCACAACCCGAGGGGCCGAGCAAGCCGATGAGCTTACCGTCCGGGATAGTGAAGGAAAAGTCGTTGACCGCTACGACCTCTTCACCAGATTTCTTGTTTCTGCTGGGGAAGATCTTGGTCAGATTTTCCAATACAATTTTCATAGGTAGTCCTTTCCCTTGTAAATTTAGGTTTATTAAAAATAAATTTTTACCTTTATATTGGTATCACTTATAATCGCTGTCCGCGACGACCTCAGCGTGCAGCTTTTTCTTATACTCGAGAAGCTCCTCGACGCTGCCGAAGATCATCTGGCTCTGCATATCTACCGCAACGGTATATGCAAGCACGTCGTGGATGCAGGAGCGCGTTTTTGTGGTGCAGAGCATCACTATTTCGAGAATTGCGATGAGCAGGAGCACCGCAAGTCCGATAATTCCCGCGTTTCCGAAGAAGGTCATTATGATTACCAGGACGGGCACCATAGTCTCTATCGTGTATTTTCCGAGCACCGTGCGCACGAAGAGCATCACGGTATTTATTCTGACACCGTCGTTTCGCATCAGAGCTATACCAAAGATCTTCTTTCCGAGCGTTTGTCCGTTCTTGAAGATGAGCGGAACGGTAAATTCAAGCAGCAGATATCCGAGTAGGATGCTGATGCTGGTTATAACGAGCGTGAGGTTTATTATCATTCCGTAGGCGCGGTTTGCCTCGGCGTCCTTCGAGAGTGCATCGCTTGCAAGCTCATAATTCTTCTTTTGCTCGTCCGAGAGAGCTTCGTACTCCTCGTAGGTCATTCCGAAGTCGACTCCGTACTGCTTTGCGTAGGATGCCTCTATCTCGTTGAACTTTTCGTTGTAGGAATCAAATCCCGTAACGGCGGAGAGGAAAAAGGCAAAGCCCGTGATCGCGACGGCAAGCAGAATGACGTCAAGAATAAAGGCAGATATTCTTTTTAACATGCTTGCTTTTTGCAGATCCAACATTGCCACAGTACCTCATTTTAATTTAATCATACAGATATATTATAGCACATAATTTTCAAAAAGTCTACACTTTTTTCGACAATATATTATAATTTAGAAAGCCTTTTTTGTATTTTTTCTACTTTTATTTTAACGCGCTAAAATATTTTAAAGAAAATTTACATTTTTATACAAAAAAGACCCTGCTCGCACAGCAAGGTCTTTAGCGTTTTATTTCTTTCTGAGAGCCGCGATCTTCTCTGCGTTCGGTGTTACGTACGCCGTCCAGTTGGTGTGGTAGATCACAAATCCCGGCTTTGAGCCCGCAGGCTTTTTGACGTGGCGCGCGAGCAGGTAATCGACTGCGATATTGTCGCCCTCCGCCTTTGAGTAGTATGCGGCTATCTCGGCGGCGGTGGTGAAGTCAAGATCTGTCGGCTCGCGCCCCTCGGTGACGAGCAGCACGTGCGATCCCGGCGTCTTTCGCGCGTGGAACCAATAGTCCTGCTTTTCTGCAAGGCGATGGGTGATGTATTCGTTTTGAATATTGTTCTTCCCGCAAAGAATTCTCATTCCGTCGGGTGTCTCGAACTGCATAACGACGGGTGCTTTTGGCTTGTGCGCCGCGTAGTTCTTCATTCTCGACGCGTATCCCGAGTGGAAGAGCTCGTCGCGTATCTCGGAGAGGTCGGCAGGCGACTCGGCGCGTGTGAGAGCCTCGAATACAGTGTAGATGTACTCAAGCTCGTTGTCGCCGATCTCGATCTGCTTTGCAAGCTCGACCTTTGCGGTCTTGCTCTTTGCGTATTTTTTGTAAAATCTCTGCGCGTTCGAGGAGACCGACATTCTCGAGTCGAGCTCGATACGCAGTGTCGGGCAGTTGCCCTCGTCGTCCATCGCCTCCCAGTCTTCAAGCTCGACAAAATCAGCCTTTTTGGGCAGGCGGTAGAGATTTGCGGTAATGAGATCTCCGTATTTGCGGTAGGTGTCGCCCTCCTCGCAAGCCTTGAGCTCTGCGCTCTGGAGCTCGAGCTTCTTGCGTATTCTCGATTCCGCGTTGGTCAAGAGGCGCAGGATGTCGGACGCGCGCTGATGGACTCTCTGTTTGTTGTCGCGGCTCGCAAAATACGCGTCGAGAAGCGCGCCCGCGCTCTCAAATTGCTTGACCTCGTAAGAGCCGTACTGCGAGATCGGGATAAAGGAATACTCCACGCTCTCTTCGCCGTTCTGCACAAGGCAGGGCGAAAAGTCGCTCTCGTTTATCGTTCGCACGACGTATGAGAATTCTCTCCACAAGTCGTCGGCAAAGCAATATCCCACGGGCGTGTCGGTGTGGCCTGTTGCGCGGAAAACTATCTCTCTTGCGACCACGGGCGCAACACCCATAAAGGTCGAGACAAAGAGTTTGTCGCACGCGCGCTCACGCGGGGATGCGGCTACGAATGCAAGGAAGTCCTCCTCGGTCACGTGGAGCGGATTGATCTTTCCCATAGCCGACGGAAGCTCGTAGACCATTCCGGGAAGGAGCTGACGCACGCTGTCAAACGAGAGGTCAGAGGTGCGCATCGCGGTTATTATTTTTTTGTCTCCGTCGGCAAAAATAAGATTGCTGTACTTTCCCATCAGCTCTGCGATGAGATATCTGCGGCACTCAAAGCCCATCTCGTCTCTCGTCTCAAAGCCGAGAAAGGCAATTCGGTCGAAGTCTGCCTGATCTATCTCAACAAGCTTCGCGCCCTGCAGATATTTGCGCAGGAGCATACAGAACATCGGCGGATTTTGCGGATTTTCCTTCTGTATCTCGGAAAAACCGATACGCGGATTGTTCGAGCCCGCGTTTATAAGCAGCCGCTTGCCGCCCTCAAAGGAGCGCATCTGAAGAACTATCTCATCTCGCTCGGGTTGATATACCTTTTCAATTCTCGCGCCGAGAGCCGTTTTTCTCAGCTCTGCGAGCGTACAGGACAGCATTCCTGCATCAAAAGCCATAAATAATTCCTCTTTTTTACGATATCAGAACATCAGCTTGTCAACGTCGTCAAGCGATGCAAATGCAAAGTCGGGCTTATCCTTGGGGAGAGCCGCGTCAACGTCCTCTTCGGTGGTCTCGCCCGAAAGAACGAGCACCGAGGTCACTCCAAAGCTCTTGCCGAGCGCGATGTCGGTGTAAAGGCGGTCGCCGAAGATGCACATCTCGTCTCTTGCAAAGCCGGTCGCCTCGCCGATCATCTCAACCGTCTCCTTGTAGGGCTTGCCGAAATACGTAGGAGTCTTGCCGGTCGACGCGGTAACGAGCGCGGCGATAGCACCGCTGTCGGGAATAAAGCCGTCCTCGGTGGGACAGTTGAAATCGGGGTGGGTGGAGAGATACTCCGCGCCGCCTCTGATAAGACGGCAGGCGATGTTGAGCTTCTCGTAGGTGAGCGAGGTATCAAAGCTCGTGATAACTATATCCGCGTGTCTGGGGTCAGACTCGCCGTTGACGAGCTTTATGCCCTTAGCGGCATATTCCTCGACGAGCTCGTCCGTACCGACGAGATAAACGCTCTTGTCCGCGCGGTGTCTCTTGAGAAACTCAAGCGTTACGTCGCCTGAGGTCATTATCTCGTCCTCGCTCGGCTCAAATCCGAGTCGCTCGAGCTTCTGCAGGTAAAAGGGCGAGGTGTGAGAAGCGTTGTTTGTGAAGAAAAGCACGCGGCGACCGCTCGCACGGAGGTTTTTGATAAATCTCTTGGCAAAATCAAAGGGTCTGCCGCCGAGATATATCGTTCCGTCCATGTCAAAAATGTAAAGCTTTTTGCTCTTTATTACGTCAGTGTTGGGGTTTTTGAATTCCATAAAGCACCTCAAAAAATATTCGATGACAATATTATAACACATTATTGATTTTTTTTCAACAATGTGTTATAATGTTTTTGTTTAGATGCTCATTTATTTCAAAAGGAGGGTTCTATGCGTACTGTTATAGGAATAGACATAGGCGGAAGTACGACAAAGATCGTCGGTATCCGCACAGATGGCACGCAGGTCGAGCTCATCGAGCCCATCTTCGTGCGCGCTACCGATGCGATCACCTCGGTCTACGGTGCTTTCGGTAAATTTACAATGCAGAACGGACTCGCGCTCGAGGATATCGACCGAGTTCTGATGACGGGCGTTGGCTCGTCCTTTATAGATAAGCCGCTCTACTCGCTCAAGTGCGAGAAGGTCTCGGAGTTCACCTCTGTCGGCAACGGCGGACTTTACCTCTCGGGACTTGACGAGGCTATCGTCGTCAGTATGGGAACAGGTACCGCGCTTATGCACGCAAAGCGCGAGGGCGACCGCATACTTACCAAGTACCTCGGCGGTACGGGTGTCGGCGGCGGCACACTGCTCGGACTTTCTAAGAAAATGATCGGAGTTGACACCATCGAG
Organism: Clostridia bacterium; assembly: GCA_017935225.1. GTDB lineage: Bacteria > Bacillota > Clostridia > Oscillospirales > CAG-272 > HGM12713. The sequence goes on from JAGBIA010000062.1 coordinate 9,933, forward strand.
CATCTCGAGCAGCTTTGCGAGGAGGGAGATCTCGGCAACGTCGACCTTCGCATCAAGGATATGTCAAGCGACAATTCATTTCAGATAAACGACGAGCTGACCGCGTCCAACTTCGGAAAGCTGTCGGATATCGCAAGCCAGAACGATATCGCGCTCGGTATTGCAAATATGGTCGGCGAGACTATTGCGATGCTCGCTGTATTTGCCGCAAGAAGCTATAATTTGAAAAACGTGGTGCTCACGGGTAATCTCACCGCTATCAAGGCGGTGGCAAACGTGTTCGAGGGACTTGAGCCGCTCTTTGGCGTCAAGTTTATAATCCCCGAAAAATCTCAGTTTGCAACGGTCATCGGTGCAGCACTTTGCGATAAGGAGGAAAAATAAAATGATAGAATTCAAGTGTAACTGTGCTATGGGCAGCCATAAGGCTCCGCTCGAGGGCTTTGAGATCTCCTCGGGCGCGATAAATAAGATTCCCGAAATACTTAAGGATTACAACAAGGTATACGTAGTAGCGGACGAGAGGACCTATCGCGCGGCAGGTGAGGCGGTCGAGAAGATACTCAAGGATTGCGGAAAATATCACCGCACGCTCGTTCTTGAGGGCGAGGTAGTTCTCCCCAACGTAGAAACTCTTGGTAAGATCGTGCTTTTTGCTAACGATCCGGGTGCAAAGCCCAATTTCTTTGCTTATTCCGACCTTCCGGACTTCATTCTCGCTGTCGGCTCGGGCACTGTCAACGATTCCTGCAGACTCGCAAGCTACAGACTCGGTCTGCCTTACGGAATCGTAGGTACTGCACCCTCGATGGACGGCTACGCATCGTCGGGTACGCCCTTCCTTCACAGCGGTTCGAAGAGCACCGTTCAGTGCACCACCCCGAAGTACGTCATTGGTGATCTTGACATCCTCAAGGACGCGCCCTTCAAGATGATGCTCGCGGGTATCGGAGATATGCTCGGTAAATATATCGGAATTCTCGACTGGGAGCTTGCAAGAGACTACTCGGGCGAGTACTATTGCGAGAAGATCGCGGCTGACGTTATCGATGCGACCAATAAGTGCCTTGAGAACGGCTACAATCTTGCAAGTCGCGACAAGGAGTGCATAAAGAACATAATGGACGGCTTCCTCGTTACAGGACTTGGAATGGCTTACACCGGAAATTCCCGCCCTGCTTCGGGAAGCGAGCATATAATCGCGCACGCTTGGGAACTTTACGACATAGAGCACGGTAACCGTCCTCAGCTTCACGGACTTGAGGTCTGCGAGGGAACAAGACTCGTTGCTATAATGTACAAGATGCTTTACGAGGAGACTCAGGATGCGCACCTCAAGGAGCTTATCGAAAAGTACATTCCTTACTTCGATGCCGTTGAGGAATTCTGCGTAAAGATGAACGTTCCGCCCACAGTCACTGACAGACAGATAATCATCGACGGCATTCACCGTGCGCTCATTATGAGAGACAGATATACCATTCTCTTCTACCTGCGCGATCAGGGCAAGTTTGATGAGTATGCAGAAAAAGCTACCGACAAGCTTCTGGAAATTCTTAATGCATAAAATTATATAAGTAAATCGAAAAAGCAGCAAGCTGAGCTTGCTGCTTTTTTGTGTTGAAAAATCATATAAACGTGCATTGGTTTACTGCAGAATTTAACGAAAAATTTGTGTTGAAAAATACCATGATGTTATTTTTTATCCTTAATTCTCGCAAATATTTCGTCTGAAAGCGTGACGAAATCTGCAACTCCGAGCTTCTCGCCGCGGATGGTGGGTTCATAACCGCATTTTACAATTATCTCGATGAGCTCTTCCTTAGAAAGCTCGCCAAAAACAGAAGCGAGAGAGTTTGGCAGAGTCTTTCTGCGCTGCTCAAACGAGGCGCGGATGGTGCGGAAGAAGGTCGCTTCGTCGACGGGGTTGTAGGGCTTCTCGCGATGGAGCTTGATGCGCACGACCGAGGAATCTACCTTGGGCGCGGGGATGAAGTTGTCCGCCGTTACTGTGAAGAGATTCTCGGGCTGACCGTAGTAATTGAGCACCGAGGTGATCGCGCCGCAGTTCTTGTCACCTGGAGTTGCGCACAGACGGTCGGCGACCTCGGACTGTATCATTATGGTGATATACTCAAAGGGAAGTGTCGACTCAAGCAGCTTCATCAGTATCGGGGTGGTTATATAATAAGGAAGATTTGCGCAGACCGACACGGGACCCTCGGCAAAGTAGGGCGCGAGGATAGTATCGAGATCCGCCTTCATAACGTCCTCGTTGATGACCTTGACGTTGTGGCAGGAATGAAGCGTGTACTTGAGCACGGGGATAAGACCGTGGTCGATCTCAAGCGCGACCACGTTTTTGTATCTCAACGAGAGCTCACGCGTCAGCGAGCCGATGCCGGGACCTATCTCAAGTATCGTGCTGTTTGCGTGGGTACAGCAGTTGTCGGCAATATCCTCGACTACCATATTGTTGGTCAGGAAGTTCTGACCGAATTCCTTTCTGAAGTTAAGCGAGAACATCGCCATAACTTGTTTTATCGTTTTAATATCACAAAGATTCATAATTACTCCTGAAAAATTTATCAATACATTATACCACATCTTTTTTTAAATGTCAAATGATAAATTACGAATACTGCGAACAACTGAAGAACGAATAGTGAAAAGGAATAGTGAAGAGTGAAAAAGTAGAAACCCGAGAACTGCGTTGTCTACAGTCTGCGCCACCCGCCTGCCGAAAACTCGGCAGGCGGGTGGCGTTTTGGGTTTATTGCTTGAAAGTAAAACTACGGATTTGATAAAAATTTTTGTGCCGTAGAAAGTCAAAACGGCAATTACCATATTGTAGGTAGGGGGCGGCGCCTCACGACGACCCGAGGTCGTGATGGTTAGCTTGAGTATATAAAACTTATTTGATCTTAGTATAGACCTTTCTCAATTCGGTAATTTTATCGCCGTCAGCGTGTACAAGATAGGTCATCAGATAATAATCTCCCTCGGAATCGAGAGTAATCTTTGAATTTCCAATATACCATGTGTCAGAGAAGGTTTCTGTTACAGCCGCTACTGCATCTTCTATATCTTCTTTCGTTAGATCCTCTTCGGCAAATTCCATTATTCCTTTTCCATAAGCATTAAGTGAAATCAATTCTCCGTTGAAATTATATCTGATCATAATATAATCATCAGTCTCAAATCCCCATACTGTACGTTTATAGTATAGGTAATGTGTTTTTTCACTTTCGTCATTAGTTGTTGCACTTTTGTCATACTCATAGTCATTGGAGAATCCTTCTCCATACAATTGGGCGAAAAGTTTTTCGGCTGCTTGCTTTGCTTCGTCCACACTAAAATCACCGTCGATATTTCGCGGAACTTCGTAATCTAAAAACAGTGCAATTTCTTCGGTCGCGGCAGTTATCTCAACCGTTGCTTCTTCATTACGATACTTTACGATCGTACCCAAAGCTTTAAATTTTTGCGATTTATCAATCGCCGTAGTAACTGCAGAATGACAATTTAATGAGTATGATTTCTCACCGACTTTAAGATTAATACTGTTCGGAACGCTTTCGGGTATATCAATTTTATTTTCACTTGAGAACAAATTAAACTCCTTCTGCTCTGCCGGTTTAAACTCAACGTTTTCATTCGCCGAAATGTTCATATCCGAATTCTCTCCTGCAGAGAAGCTCATATACATCTCATATTTCTTTTTCTCATTACTTGGTCCCGTCACGTCACTTGGCACGTCGGGCTGATTTTCGTCCTCGCGGTTAAGCAGAAGCGTGCTTACCACTACGGCACTTACGAGAAGGGCGAGACAAGCCGCGATCGCAACGACGCGGAGCACAAGTCTATTCTTTCTTTGCGGTGCACCACCGGGAGCGCAGGCTATTACGGTGTCGGCGTCAAGTCCGCTGAATGCCTTCAAAATATCCTTATTAGTCATACAATAAATCCCTCACTTTCCAAAAATACTTTGAATTTTTCTCTTGTTCTCATAAGGAGCATTTTTATTTTGCTTTCCTTTGACGAGGTCTCTTTTGCTATCTCTGATATTCTGCAAGCGTACCAATAGCGCATAACGAACACCCTCTGTGTGTTCTCGGGTAGCTCGGCTACGAAGCGTCTGATAGCATCCTGCAGGGCAAGCTCATCGACGTTTGCGACACTTTCTGTATCGGGAATGCACTCTGCGAGCTCGTCGAGCACACCCGTAAGCTCCATCCCGCGCCCTCTGCTTTTACTCTTCGTGTATCGATCGATAGAGAGATTGCGACAGAGCGTGCCAAGATAGTGCCTGAGGTTTCGCGGGCGGGTCGGCGGAATGCTGTTCCACGCGGCAAGATAGGTGTCGTTCTTTATCTCGCTTGCATCCTGCTCGTTTGATAGGATACGGTAAGCTATATGGTGACAGTAGTTACCGTACTTTTTGTCGGTTTCGTCGATCGCGATCTCCGAACGTTCAAAAAAGAGATCAATAATTTGTTTGTCTTCCATAGTCAACTCCTTTCTTTGAAGGTCCCTTCACCTATATAGACGGAAAAAAGTGCCTTCGCGTCACACTTTTTGCAAAAAAATTAAAAAAAGCGAACAAATTAGCGTGATGTTCTTGGCGGAGAATTTGAATATTCAATGTAGTGCGAGCATCGCATTTGACTAGTCAAACACACTTTGGGCTAAGCCCAAACCCTTATACAGCAGAAAGAGAGCAAGAGTACAAGGAGAAAATCCTTATATTCTTGCTCTGTTTGTTTTCTGTGAATGAATTGATGCTGACGCATCATGAATTGAAGCCTGCGACTGCATGATTTCTCGCTTCGCTCCATGAATTGAATTGCAACCAATGTGCCGCAAGGCACAATTCATGCCGCAGGCAATTCACGAAAGCTTGTCTTTCAATTCGCGCAACCGCAAGGTTGCAATTCATTGCGTGTTCTCCGTTAAGGATAA
>JAGBIA010000063.1 GCA_017935225.1 Clostridia bacterium
ATCTGCGGCAGATAAAATGCTTGCAATATCTTATATTACTGCGCATTTTCTCTTTGCATCTGCAAAATATTTGTTCACTCAAAACTGCAAAGCACCCTCCGGCGTTGCAATTTTTGATGGATTTTGTCAAAGCGAGTTGAATCAAGATGCCGATCTTGCAAGACGAGATTTGGCGAAAGACGCGAAAATTGCTCGTCGCAGGGCGTGTGTGTTCGACTCTCTTCGGCTATAGATTTAAACTCTCTCAAATGCCTTCTTGATCTCGGGAAGCTTTGCCTCAGCCGCCGCCTTGTCCTCTCCTCTGATCGAGAAATAGAACTTGCACTTAGGCTCGGTGCCGCTCGGACGTACTGCTACCCAGCTTCCGTCCTCAAGTATGAAGCGAAGCACATTGGAGCTCGGGAAGCCCTGAGAGATCATCTGTTCGGACTCGTAGTCCTCCATCTTTGCAACCGCAATTCCTGCCGCGCTCTTGGGGGGATCATTACGAAGGCTGTTGAGAAGTGCCTTCATTCTGTCAGGTCCGTCGATGCCCTTGAACGCAAAGTTATCAAGCGCGTCAAGATAGAAGCCGTGCTTTGCATAAAGCTCCCAGAGAACGTCGATAAGCGTCTTGCCGCTCTGATGATAGTAAGCTGCCGCCTCGCAGAGCATAAGCGATGCCTGAACCGCATCCTTGTCTCTTACAAAGGGAGAAATAAGACAGCCATAGCTCTCCTCGTAGCCGAATACGAATTCACGGTCGCCCGCAAGCTCGTGCTGATAGATCTTGTCACCGATGAACTTAAATCCTGTGAGCGTTTTTTCCGTGACTACGCCGTATTCAGCACAGATCTTGTCGCCAATATCCGAGGTAACGACGGTGTTGAACATAACACCGTTCTTGGGAAGAGTTCCGTCAGCGGTCTTTCTCGAGAGAATGTACTCAAGAAGAACAGCCGCGGACTGATTTCCTGTCATACGAACGTACTTGCCGTTCTGCTTTACGGCAACGCCGAGTCTGTCGCAGTCGGGGTCGGTTGTAATGATGATATCCGCATCGGTCTTCTCTGCGTACTCGTAGCAAAGTCCGTAAGCGTCCTCCATCTCGGGATTGGGGTTCTTGGTGTTCTCAAACTCTGTGTTGGGATAGCACTGCTCCTCGACCGGAATTACGTTGTAGCCGAGTCTCCTGAGCACCTCTCTTACGGGGATATTTCCCGTGCCGTGCTGGGGAGAATATACTATCTTTATATTCTTTTCTACGTTGGGAGTAACGCAGATCTGCATTACCTTTGCGTAATACTTCTCGTCGATATCAGCATCGAGAGTCTCGATAAGCTCGCCTGCCTCTTCTCTTGAGAGAGCCTTTACGGAGAGCGGATCGGTGATCTTTGCGATCTCGGCTACGACGAGGTCGTTTACGTGAGGAACGAGCTGACATCCGCGCTCATCATAGAGCTTGTAGCCGTTGTACTCGGGGGGGTTGTGAGATGCGGTGATCATAACGCCGCCAAATGCGGAAAGCTCGCGGACCGCGAAGGAAAGCTCGGGGGTAGGTCTGAGAGACTCAAACACATACGCCTTAATTCCGTTAGCGGCGAGCACGCCTGCTGTCTCGAGGCAGAATTCAATGCTGAAGCGGCGGTTGTCGTGCGCGATAACTACACCGCGAGCGCAAGCCTCGGCGCCTGCCTTCTTGATATACTCTGCAAAGCCCTGAGTGGTCTTGCGGATCATATATTTGTTGATACGGTTGGTTCCAACACCCAGAATTCCGCGAAGTCCGCCTGTGCCGAACTCAAGGTCGTAAAGAAATCTTTCCTTTATTTCCTTGTCGTCATCAGCGATAGCTTCAAGCTCTTCTCTGTCCTTTGCATCGAGTCCGGGGTGATTTTTCCATTCGTTGTACTTGTCAAGATAGTTCATCTGTTTACTCCTATAAAAAAACTACACATTATTATACACCATTTCCTCGATTTTTTCAACAGTAAAATCTAAAATATATCAAAAATAAGTAAATTTTTATATAAAAACTGTCTTTTCTTAAGTTCCAATGTAAATTTTATCCATTAAATATTAAAAAAACGCATCTGCCGAGGCAGATGCGTAAGGGTTTGATCAGCAGTTGCACTTTCCGCCGAGATCGAGCTTCGGGGGCACGTAGCCGGGCGGGCAGAATTCTGCAGTCGGGAACGCCATATTCTTGAAGATGGCGCAGGGGTTATCCTCCTCGGGAGATACGCATTCCTTGTCGGGAACGCAGTACTCGGTTGCGTTGATGAGATACTGTGCGGGGCGAACGATGCGAACGACCGAGAAGATGCCGAGAGATACGGTAAGATATCTTCCCTCGCCGTCAACAAGTCTGCCGTTGACCTTCGAGGAGATAGACTCGGGAACATCTGCACAGCAACAGCAACAACAGCAGCAACCGTCGTCAGCCTCGCGAACCTTGGATGCGAGAATGATCGGATCTACTACCTCAACGATCGCCGTGGGCACGTTCTTCGACGGGCAGATAGGCTCGGGGATAGCACAATAGTCCGAGAGATCGGCACTGCTCTTGAAAACGCTGACGTTGCTCTCTCCGCCGAAGAGAATTACGCGCTTTTCAAGGATCGCGATACCGTCGAACTCCTGACTTCTGCCACCGCAGAGGCACGCCTCAAAGGTGATCTTGATGTAGAACTTGATGGTGACAGAATAGAAGCCGCGGTTGAATTTTACGGGATCGATGCCGATATAGGTCCAAGTGATGCAGGCATTCTTCGCGCGGACGCTCGTGGTGTGCTCGATGATATCGTTACCGAAATCGGTGAGCAACACCTTCACATCCTCGAAGCAGTCGCGGTCGCGGCAGGAATCGAGTATCCGATTGGCTTCGATGCATACCGTCTCGCATTTCGGAATATTCTTATCAACACCGCAAGGAAATCTGTTATCTTGCATAGATAAAATCCTCCTAAAACATTTCTGAGCATGGCTCTTCCTTAACATAATATGCAAAAGATGCGGGTTTGACAATAAAAAAGGCTCCCGGAAAATAAAAAGCAAAAAATAAAAATGAATTTCAAAAAAGGTATTGACATTTGCAAACTTTTGTAGTATAATACTAATGTTGCGAAAAGCAATACCCTCTATCTAAAGACAAACCAATATGCGAGAGTGGCGGAACGGGACGTAGTTGCAGACTGCGCACGTTTGAAGGGCTACTTGAGCACACAAAAAACAAATCAATATGCGAGAGTGGCGGAACTGGCAGACGCGCACGTTTGAGGGGCGTGTAGTTCACACTGTACGGGTTCAAGTCCCGTTTCTCGCACCAAACCAAAAGAACGGCATCAAAGATGCCGTTCTTTTGGTTTTATACGAACTAACTGACGCTGAACCCCTTCGACCGTCAGGTCGGA
>JAGBIA010000064.1 GCA_017935225.1 Clostridia bacterium
ATATATCTCGCACAGCCGCCGCTTTACAGAGTTTATAAGAGAAACGGCAAGGGACCTGAGAGATATGCATTCTCGGATGCCGAGCGCGACGCGATAATCAAAGAGATGGGAGCTAACGTTGAGGCAGACAGATACAAGGGTCTTGGTGAGATGGACGCAGAGCAGCTCTGGGAGACTACGATGGACCCCGAAAAGAGAACGCTTCTAAAGGTAACCGTTGAGGACGCTATGGCGTGCGACGCGATGTTCTCACTTCTGATGGGAGACAGCGTTGAGCCCAGACGTGAGTTCATCGAAAAGAATGCAAAATTCGCTGAAAACCTCGATATTTAACACAGTGTTGAAAAATACAAATTGTTAAAAAATGAGAGTAAAAAACACTGTTGAGTTTTCCACAACTTGTGGAAAAGTGTGTTGATAACTCTAACAAAACGGTCGATAAAGTGCGATTTAAAAGGAATTTTGTCGACGATTCAGTGGAATAAAGCATACAAAAGCTGTGTGAAAAATTTTTTTAACGCGTTGTTGAAAAATATTATTCAGTATATAAATCTCAAAAACACTTATTTGAGGATCCTTGCAAAAAAACGACTAAAGAAACTAAAAGGAAAAGTAAATGGAAAACGAGAACATAGAATACAGAGATCAAAAAATACTTGACGTTGAGATGGAAAAAGAGGTCAAGAAGTCGTTTATTGAATATTCGATGTCGGTAATCGCAGCTCGCGCGCTCCCCGACGTTCGCGACGGAATGAAGCCCGGACAGCGCCGTATTATGTACGCGATGTACGAGGACAATCTGACCTACGACAAGCCCTTCCGCAAGTCCGCAACGACTGTCGGTAACGTGCTTGGACGCTACCATCCTCACGGAGACTCTGCCGTTTACGGCACGATGGTAAGAATGGCGCAGGACTTTTCCTACCGCTATCCGCTCGTAGAGGGACACGGAAACTTCGGCTCGGTCGACGGAGACGGCGCGGCTGCTTACCGTTACACCGAGGCGAGAATGTCTAAAATCGCGGATCAGCTTATGGCTGACCTTGAGAAAGAGGTCGTCGACTTCGTACCGAACTTCGATAACCGCCGCCGCGAGCCCAAGGTGCTCCCCTCGCGCTTCCCGAACCTGCTCGTAAACGGAGCGATGGGAATTGCCGTCGGTATGGCGACCAACATCCCGCCCCACAATCTCGGCGAGGTCATCGACGCGACCATCTTCCGTATGGACAACCCCGAGTGCAGCGTGCTCGAGCTTATGGAATACGTCAAGGGACCCGATTTCCCGACCTACGCGACTATCTACGGCACGCAGGGCATAATTCAGGCGTACACGACAGGTCGCGGACGTATAATGGTTCGCGCAAAGGCTACAATCGAAGAGGACAAGCACCGCATCATCTTCACCGAGATCCCCTACGGAGTCAACAAGAGCGAGCTTTGTAAGGCTATCGCGGGACTTCACAAGGACAAGAGAATCGAGGGTATCACCGACCTGCGCGACGAGTCGGGCAGAAACGGTATGCGCATCGTGGTTGAGTACAGACGCGACGCTAACGGTCAGGTAATTCTCAATCAGCTCTATAAATATTCTCAGCTCGAGGACACCTGCGCGGTAAATATGCTCGCGCTTGTCGACAACGAGCCGAAGATCCTCTCGCTGCCGCAGATACTCGACCTTTATATCGAGCATCAGAGATCGGTCATCTACCGCAGAGTAAATTACGATCTCGAAAAGGCAAAGGCAAAGGCGCATATCTTCGAGGGCTACCACATAGCTACAGATAACATTGACCGCATCGTCGAGATAATGAAGACCTCGAGATCTATCCCCGAGGCTAAGGAACGCCTTATGAGCGAGTTCTTTACCGTTACCTACAAGGACGGCTACGAGTCAGAGCTCGGCAATGTGCGCCAGCTCTCCGACGCTCAGGCACAGGCTATCGTCGATATGACGCTCGGTAAGCTGACAGGTATGGAGAGAGATAAGATCGAGGAAGAGCTTGCAAGACTCCACGCGCTTATCGTCGAGCTTGAGGGAATTCTTGCCGATCCCGCAAAGGTCGCGCAGATCATCAAGGACGAGATGAGCGAGATCAAGCGCAAGTTCGGCGACGCAAGACGCACCGAGATCCTTCCCGCCACCGACGATATCGATCTTGAGGATCTTATCGAGAAGCACGAGTGCGTTATCACGCTCACCAGAGCGGGATATATCAAGCGCCTGCCCGCCGATACCTATACCTCTCAGCATAGAGGAGGTAAGGGAATTATCGGTATGACCACCAAGGAGGACGACTACGTCGATACAATGGCGGCAGTTCATAGCCACTCTTATCTCTTGCTCTTCACAAATCTCGGTAAGGTCCATATGCGTAAGGCATATCAGATCCCCGAGGCATCGAGAACGGCTAAGGGAACGAATATAGTCAACGTGATCGAGATGCAGCAGGGAGAGAAGATCACCTCGATGATCAGCCTTGAGGAGTTCTCTGAGAACGAATATCTGACTATGGTTACAAAGCAGGGCGTTATCAAGCGTACACTGCTCTCCGAGTACGAATATCACCGCAAGGGCGGTAAGATCGCGCTTAATCTCGATGAGGGAGACGAGCTCGTCTTCGTAATGCATACCCACGGCGAGTGCGACCTCATTCTCGCGACCGCAAACGGATATGCGGTAAGATTTACCGAGGCAAACGTTCGCGCTATGGGAAGAACCGCAAGAGGCGTTAAGGGTATCACGCTCCGCGGCGACGACTACGTGACGGGCGTTGCGCTCGTCAGCGAGGACAAGAAGCTGATCACCATTACCCAGAACGGATACGGTAAGCGTACCGAATTCTCCGACTTCCGCGAGATGAAGAACCGCGGCGGCGTGGGCGTTCAGTGCCATAGCATCTCGGAGAAGACGGGTAAGCTCTGCGGTATCGCAAGCGTGGGTGATGACGACGACCTTATGATGATCACCGACGCGGGAACTATCATCCGTACACCCGTCAGCGACGTTCCGACATATTCGAGAACGGCAGGCGGCGTAATTATGATGAGACTCTCGGACGGTCAGACGCTGGTCAACTTCACTGTCGCTAAAAAGGCAGACGAGGAGGAGATCGAAGAGATCGAGTCGACCGAGCCCGTAGAGATCACCGACGAATCCACCGAAACGACAGAAGAATAATTTCATAAACAAAAAAACCGACTGACACAGTTAGTCGGTTTTTTGTCGTAATAGGGAGGTGAAGTAAGGGGAAGAAGAGGGAAGAGAGAAGAGTGAAGAGAGAAAAGAGAAGCGGTAGGGGTCGGCGCCACGACGACCCGAGGTCATATTGGTCACCGCTTTTCTTTTTTTAGCGGTCATCCTGAGCGGAGCACGGCGATATTGTAAACAGAAGGGACGCAGAATTGTAAATCCGTGTGAAGCCGAACCTTTTTTCGACCGTGTTAGGCGAAAAAAGGCGAGGTAGTGGCTTGCCCACGAACCGAGGGATCTACAAAAAGGTTATATGGATCCCAACACACCACAAAATGTTACTTTTAAGCCAAAAGGACAATATAGATCGAAGTAGATCCCGAAAATTGTCTTG
>JAGBIA010000065.1 GCA_017935225.1 Clostridia bacterium
AGTAATGCGGATTCGTCATCCTCGCCTACTTTAGCCTAAAAAAGCCACGTTTGCCTCGGAGACAAAAGTGGCTTAATATTGGAGCTGGTGATGTGACTCGAACACACGACCTGATGCAACATTGCCCAAAGGGCAAATTACGAATCACGCAGTAATGCGGATTCGTCATCCTCGCCTACTTTAGCCTAAAAAAGCCACGTTTGCCTCGGAGACAAAAGTGGCTTAATATTGGAGCTGGTGATGTGACTCGAACACACGACCTGCTGATTACGAATCAGCTGCACTACCGACTGTGCTACACCAGCGACTTTAATATTATAATCCAAAAATTCAATTTTGTCAAGGACTTTTTTACAAGAACTGAAAACTTTTTTAAAATGCTCCCCATTTTGAGAAAACGGGGAGCATTTCTGGTAATTTATCGTCGATTATCTCTGAACTCTTCCCGAGCCGTCGCCGCCTGCGAGCTTTTCAACCTCGGAAACGCTGACTCTGTTGTAGTCACCCTCAACGCTGTGCTTGAGCGCAGATGCGGCAACCGCGAACTCGATCGCCTGCTGGGTGGTCTTGCCGTTAAGAAGAGCGTAGATAAGTCCGCCGCCAAAGGAGTCGCCGCCGCCTACGCGGTCAACGATGTGAAGGTGGTAGGACTTGGAGAAGCAGTAGTTCTCACCGTCATAGAGCATACCTGCCCAGTCGTTGTCGCTTGCCGAGATAGACGTGCGGAGAGTGATAGCGACCTTCTCAAAGCCGAACTTGTCCGCGAGCTGCTTTGCAACCGACTTATAGCCCTCGTGGTTGAGCTTGCCGCCGTAGATATCGGTGCCCTCAGCCTCGATGCCGAATACGTCCTTTGCGTCCTCTTCGTTGGAGATGCAAACGTCAACGTACTCGCAGAGCTTTGTCATAGCCTCGCGCGCCTCTGCTCTGGTCCAGAGCTTACCGCGGTAGTTGAGGTCGCAGGAGATCTTGACTCCCTTTGCCTTTGCCGCCTTGCAAGCCTCAAGGCAGATCTCTACGAGATTGCCGCCGAGAGCGGGCGTGATGCCTGTGAAGTGGAACCAATCAGCACCCTCAAAGATAGCATCCCAATCGAAATCCGAGGGCTGTGCCTCAGCGATCGCGGAATGTGCGCGGTCGTAGATGCAAACGCTGCCTCTCTGAGACGCGCCTTTTTCAAGGAAGTAGATGCCAACGCGATCGCCGCCGCGAACGACCTTCGAGGTGTCAACGCCAAAGTAGCGGAGCGAGTCGACTGCCGCCTGACCGATAGCGTGCTTGGGGAGCTTGGTCACATAAACGCTCTCCATACCGTAGTTTGCAAGAGATACCGCAACGTTAGCCTCGCCGCCACCGAAGGTAGCCTGCATCTGATCGTTCTGGAAGAAGCGGTAATATCCGTTGGGTGCAAGTCTGAGTATATGCTCGCCGAAAGTTACTATTTTCATATCAGTTCTCCTTTTTCTCTGCCGCCTCGAGTGCTTCCTTTACGAAGAAGGAGCCACCGATAGCCGCGATCTTGTCAAATGCGAGGAACTCGTCAATGTTGGAGCGGTCTACTCCGCCCGTGGGAATGAACTTGACCTGCGGGAAGGGAGCGGAAAGCGCCTTGAGAGCCTTGAGTCCGCCGTAGACGTTTGCGGGGAAGAACTTGACCGTAGTGATGCCAAGCTCGAGCGCCGCCATGATCTCGGTGGGGGTTACGCATCCGGGGAAGTAGGGAATGCCTCTCTCGCTGCAGATCTTTGCAACTGCGGGAGAAAGTCCGGGAGATACGATGAAGGTAGCACCTGCTGCGAGTGCTGCCTCGCACTGTTCTGCATTGATGACCGTGCCTGCACCGATCTCCATATCGGGATAGTTCTTTGACGCGTACGCGATAGCCTCAGCCGCGCAAGCGGTTCTGAAGGTAATCTCGGCGCAATTGATGCCCACGCCCTTGAGCGCGGAAAGTATCTTGTCTGTCTCGCCGATCTCCTTGATGACGACGACGGGTATGAATTTTTCCATATCTTTATCTCCTTAGTCTCTGATTTGTAAAAATTAAACTCCCGAGTAAGCCGCGAAACCGCAGTCGATGGGAAGAACTACGCCCGTGATGGCAGATGCGGAGCGGTCGTCGCAAAGGAAGAGGGTAGCGCCGAGAAGCTCGGATGCGTCAACGTAGCGATCCATGGGAGTGCCCTTGAGGATCTTTGCGCTTCTTGCGGTAGGAGTGCCGTCCTCGTTGAAGAGGAGTCTGTAGTTCTGTGCGGAAACGAGGAATCCGGGCGCGATCGCGTTGCAACGGATGCCCGTGCCTGCAAAGTGGGTAGCAAGCCACTGAGTGAAGTTCGAGATACCTGCCTTAGCCGCGGAGTACGCGGGGATCTTGGTAAGGGGAGTGTACGCATTCATCGAAGAGATGTTGAGTATGCATCCGCCCTTCTTTGCTACGAGATCCTTTGCAAAGGTCTGGGTGGGAAGGAGAGTACCCTGGAAGTTGAGCTTGAATACGAAATCAACGCCCGAGGGATCGAGATCGAAGAAGGACTTGCCGCCCTCCTTTGCCTCGTGCTGATACTCGTTGTCGGTGGTCGCTCTGGGGTTGTTGCCGCCTGCGCCGTTGACGAGAATGTCGCACTCGCCAAGGTCGGCCACAACTGCCGCGTGAACTGCCTCGAGTGCCTCGGGGTCAAGCACGTTTGCCTTGTAGCCCTTGCAAATAAAGCCGTCAGCCGTCAGCTCGTCAGCGAGCTTCTGCACTGCCTCTTCGTTGAGGTCGAGTGCCGCTACCTTTGCGCCGCACTGTGCAAATGCTCTTGCCATAGCGCCGCAGATAAGTCCGCCGGCACCGGTTACTACTACTACCTTTCCGGTATAGTCTATCTTAAGGGGAAGATCTATCATTTCAATTTACCTCCAAAATTATTTTCTATCAAACTTTTCAAGGCTGTCCCAAACGCCGAGCATATACATTATGCCGAGCGCGCGGTCATAAAGACCGTAGCCTGGGCGCACGTTGCCGGGGCCCTCGTTCCACAGATGTCTGCCGTGGTCGGGACGGATGTATCCCTCGTATCCGCAATCGTGGTACGCCTTGAGGATGTCGAGAATGCCCGTGTCGCCGTCGCAGTCGCGGTGGCTCGCCTCGGAGAAGTCTCCGTTCTCAAAGTGCTTTACGTTTCTGATGTGTGCAAACGCGATGCGGTCGCAGTGCTTGCGGACGATATCCGCAACGTTGTTGTTCGGATCTGCGTTGAGGCTTCCCGAGCAGAGAGTGAGACAGTTATACTCGTCGTCGACCATCTTCAAGAAGCGGTCGATGTTCTCCTCGTTGATAAGCAGACGGGGGAGACCGAAGATATCCCAAGGCGGATCGTCCATGTGTATAGCCATCTTGATGTCGCACTCGCGGCAGGTGGGCATAATTGCTTCAAGGAAGTACTTCAGATTTGCCCAGAGCTTTTCGTGATCTACGCCCTCGTAAGCCTTGAAGAGCTCGTCGAGCTTAGCCATTCTCTCGGGCTCCCAGCCGGGGAAGGACATATTGTACTTCTCGGTGAAGTCCAGAATGTACTTCGCCATAGCGTTGTAGTCGTCCTGGATCATATTCTTCTCGTAGAAGAGCGCGGTCGAGCCGTCGCCTACGGGATGGAAGAGATTACTTCTCGTCCAGTCGAATATAGGCATAAAGTTGTAGCAGATGACCTTTACTCCGAACTTCGAGAGATTTCTGATGGTGGTCTTGTAGTTTTCGATGTAGCCGTCGCGTGAGGGAAGACCGATCTTGATGTCGTCGTGAACGTTTACCGACTCAACGACGTCCATATTAAATCCGTACTCGTCGAGCTGACGCTTTACCTCTGCGATCTCATCGCACTCCCAGATCTCGCCCGGCATCTTGTGGTGAAGAGCCCACACGATACCGTCAACACCGGGGATCTGCTTGATATCCGAGAGCTTTATTTTGTCGTTGCCCTCGCCATACCAGCGAAATGTCATTTTCATAGGCATAAATTCTGTCTCCTTGAGTTATTTTATATACCGAAGTAGCGTTTTGCGTTGTTGTAGCAGATGCCCTTGACGATCTGCTCAAGCGCGGCATCATCATTGGGATATTCTCCGTTTTCTACCCACTCGCCGATAAGCTCGCAGAGAATTCTGCGGAAGTATTCGTGGCGAGCGTAGCTTAAGAAGCTGCGCGAGTCTGTCAGCATACCGACGAAGTTGCCGAGCAGGCTGAGGTTTGCAAGGCTGACGAGCTGATCGCGCATACCCTGCTTGTGATCGTTGAACCACCAAGCGCTTCCGTGCTGGAGCTTGCCCTGCGCCTCGCTGCCCTGGAATGCACCGATGATGCAGTCGAGGAACTGATTGTCGCCGGGGTCAAGGCTGTAGAGCACGGTCTTGGGGAGAGTGCCCGTCGCATAGAGCTTGTCGAGGAGCTTCGGGATAGCCGAGCTCGAGTTCGGACCGATACAGTCAAAGCCGGTGTCGGGACCGAGCTTTTTGAAGTTGGTCGAGTTGGGGTTGCGCAGGCAGTTGTAGTGTATCTGCATTACCCATCCGCGCTTTGCGTACTCAGCGGCGCAGAAGAGGAGCAGGGAGGTCTTGAAGGGCTCAGCCTCAGCGGCGCTGATCTTGTCGCCCGACATAGCTCTCTTGAAAAGCTCGTGAAGCTCTGCCTCGCTTGCCTCTGCGTATACAGCGTAGTCAAGTCCGTGGTCGCTCGCGCGGCATCCGCACGCATCGAAGTGGTCTATTCTCGCTCTGAGTGCTTCTTTGAGAGTGTCAAGGCTGACGATCTCGATACCCGATACAGAGGAGAGCACGCGGATGTAATCGCGCCAGCCGTCCTTGTCGATGTTGAGTGCCTTGTCGGGTCTGAATGAGGGGGCAACTACGGTGTCCATAGTACCGTCTTGTGCGATGAGCTTGTGGTATTCAAGGCTGTCGCAGGGATCGTCGGTAGTTCCGATGAACTTGACGTTGCTTTGCTTGATAAGTCCGCGGACGCTCATAGACTCTTCCTTGAGCTTCTCGCCGCAGAGGTCGTAGACTTCGTCCGCCGTGCTTGCATTGAGTGTTCCCTCGTAGCCGAAGTAGTTCTTTAGCTCAAGATGGCACCAATGATACATCGGGTTGCCGATGGCAAGCGGCAGAGCCTCTGCAAATTTGCGGAATTTCTCACGCGGCTCTGCGTCTCCCGTGATGTAGAACTCGTCCACACCGTTCGAGCGCATAAGTCTCCACTTGTAGTGGTCACCGCCGAGCCAGAGCTCAGTGATGTTCTCAAATCTTTTATCCTCGTAGATCTCACGGGGGCTTACGTGACAGTGGTAGTCGATGATAGGCATATCTGCCGCGTAATCGTGGTACAGTCTTTTTGCAGACTCGGTCGAGAGCAAAAAGTCTTTATCAAGAAATTTTTTCAAGTCGGTATCTCCTTTATTTTGACATTATTTCGCGTATTCGCGGTATTCCTTCGGGGTCTTTCCCGTTTTCTTCTTGAATGTTTTTGAAAAATACTGAACGTCTATTATTCCGCAGTGCAGGGCTATGGTCTGTATCTGCAGATGAGTGGTGGTCAGCAGGCGCGAGGCAAGCTTTATTCGCTCGTCGCTGATATACTCGGTGATGGTCTTGCCGGTCTCTCTTTTGAATATCGTCGAAAGATATCCGGGACTTACGTTCTGCGTTGCGGCAAGCGAGCTGAGCGAGAGATTTGCCGAGAGATCTGAGTCGATCAGAAGGACCACCTTTTGCACGATAGGCGAGTAGCTCTTCATCGAGTGCTTTCTGACAAGGCGGCAGTAGGATGAGAACATTTCACTCATAAGCTCGTGCGCCTGCTTGACTGCCTGCAATTGCTCTATCTTGAAAGCGTAGCTTGACGAAAGGCTGTCAAGGTGTATCGGATGCACTCCGCCTCGCTCTGCTGCTTTGCGCAGAAGCGTGTTCATTATGATCGTATAATTTTTCGCGTTTCTGAGAGGATCCGCCACTCGCTTCTCAAAATAGTTGTCGTTTACCGGCGAGAGCAGGGAAGAAAGCTTTCTTGACTGACCGTGCGTGACCGCGTCCATAAGCTCGTTTTCGTAGTTGTATCTCTGCTCCATCAGCTTCATATTGAGCATTACGGTATCAGGCTCATCAAGAGAGCCTCGCAGATCCACCTTGAAGTCAGGCGAGGTCATCTCGAGATTGAGATCGATCATCCTGAACGATGTAGGCTCGCCCCATATTCGTTCGCAGAAAGACTCGAGCATCGCGTAAACGTGGCTCGACTCGGAAAGCACGGGGATATTGCTCATAATGCTCTCAAGCAGCTTGATGTCCTTTGGCGGAATGCCCGACGTCTCGGCGACCTCGGGGATCTGAGACTGAGAGAGAGGCTCGCACAGAAACGGACCTATCGTAAAGACGGTAGGAGGTGTACGCTCGGGCAAAAGGAAAAAGATAAAGCCGAGGCGCTGTGCGTGAGTGTATTTGTATATTACGTTCCCCTCGGGAGCGCCGAAGAACTCACTTATGCTTGCTCCCGAGAGCGAGCGGTGTCCGAGCATCTCAAAGCACTCGGGAATTATCTCGGTCACGGGAGAGGAGGGGGAAGAGAGGGTGGTGCGGATATGAAGCTTTTTGAATACGTCGCGCAAAAGGCGAAGCTCATTTTCGTAAAACATTCCGTACTCCAATCAATTTTTATTCGCGCGGTACAAATTTTCATAACAATATATCTTATTGTACCACAGATTTTGTGTAATTTCAATAGTATTTCAAACAAAAATGTAGATATTCTACAAAAAAAGATTAAAAAAATACTCACGATGTAAAGAGAAATACTTTATACTAAAGATAGAGATCCCCACAACGCCATATTTGCGCCCATTTTGTGCGCAGAAAGGCAATTTTTTGTAAAAAATCAACAAGAAAGAGGAAATCAACAATGAAAAAAGAAAAGAAACTTGATGCCAACGGTTACCGCAAGTTTGGCATACGGGACAAAATTGCTTATGCAGCCGGAGATCTTGGCTGTAATATGAGCTTCTCGCTCAAGAGTACGGTACAGACCTTCTGGCTCGTATATATGATGCTCGAAACAGGTCTTCTCTCGATCCTTCTGCTGCTCGTTCAGATCTGGGACGCAGTAAACGATCCGCTTATCGGTGCTTTGATCGACAACGATAAAAGAAAATACAAGATCGGTAAATTCAAGACCTATATATTCATAGGCGCCTGCGGTCTGCTCGTAGGAGGAGCGGCGGTATTCCTTCCATTCCCCAACGCTCCCGTTGTGCTTAAGGCTGTTCTTTTCGTTGTGGGATACATCATCTGGGATGCTTTCTATACTATTGCAAACGTTCCTTACGGTTCAATGCTTTCTTTGGTAACCGAGGATGTCGGCGAGAGAGCACAGCTTTCCACGTGGAGATCTATCGGCTCTATGGTAGGAAACATTCTCCCCAGCGTTCTTCTTCCTATGCTTATCTGGCAGAAAGTTACGTACGATGGAACTGATAGCTTTTTGGATAAAATTGCTATTCCCGAGGGTTTTGATAAGTCGCAGTTCCTTGTAAATCCCGAAACCAACCTTCCTTATGAAGTAGGCGATAAGGTACTCAGCCCTGAAACAGGTAAGCAGGTCGAGATCCTTCTCGGTAACAGAGTTTTCTGGGTGGCACTCATTATGGGTATCCTCGGATTTGCAGCGTTTATGCTTATGATCAAGTTCATTACCGTCCGCGTTGACGAAAACACCGTTAAGGCAAGTGAAGGTGGCGAGAAATTCAACGTTTTCAAGGCATTCGGTAAGTTTATGAAAAACCGCCCCGCAGTTGGCGCTACTCTTGCGGCTATGGGTATGTTCCTCGGTATGAACGCGGCGACCACTGCAAATACTATTATGTTTGCTACTTACTTCAATATGGCATCTCTTTCCGGACTTCTTCAGATGGTAGGATTTTTGCCGATGTTCCTGTTTATGCCCTTTATTTCCAAGATCGTAAAGAAGTACGGTAAAAAGGAAGCTTCGGTTTTCGGAACTGTAGTTTCACTCATCGGCGGCGGAATTATGCTGATATTCCCGATGATCAAAAACATCAGCGTTTCTCTTGTCGTTTACCTCGCTGCTCTCGTAATTTACGGTATAGGTATGGGTGTATATACCTGCGTATCCTGGGCGATGATGGGTGATGCTATCGACTATAACGAATGGAAATTCGGAACAAGAGAAGAGGGAACGGTTTACTCTCTCCACTCCTTCTTCCGTAAGCTCGCACAGGGTGTAGGTCCTTCTATAGTACTTTTGCTGATGGGAGTTCTCGGATATGATTCCAAGCTCGGTACTATCGGTCAGAGCTTTACGACCTCGCACAATATGTGCTGGCTCGTTGCAGGTCTCTATCTCTTCAGCGCAGTTCTTCAGTTTATCGGTCTTGCACTTATCTACAACCTCGATAAGAAGACTCTTGATAAGATGAATGCAGAGCTTGACCACGGTGGAGCTACCTCGGAGAGTACCGAAGGCTGATAAAGGCATTTTGAAACCGACCTTTTAAGATGACGCCCGACAATTTATGTCGGGCGTCTCGATAGTTTACAATATTTGATAGACTTTTTGAGAATTTTCTGATATACTTATAAAAATACCCCAAATCCGAAATGAAGGAGAAAAATCGTGAGAAACATTCTTAACATCAACAACAGCTGGCTCTTTGTCAAGAACACCACCGATATCAGCGCGCGTGAGGGCGTTGAGGTAAATCTTCCTCACTCCTGGAACGCAGAAGACGGCTTTGACGGCGGAAACGACTACTTCCGCGGCTCTTGCCTCTATGCAAAGACGCTCGTAAAGTCCGAGCTCCCCGCGGCAGATCACTACTATCTTGAGATCCGCGGCGCGAACTCCTCGGCTGACGTATACGTCGGCGGCGAGAAGCTAGCACACCACGACGGCGGCTACTCCACCTGGAGAGTAGAGCTTACCGACAAGCTCACCGACGCGACCGAGCTTGCTATTCTTGTGGACAACTCTCCCAATGAGACTGTTTATCCGCAGATGGCAGACTTCACTTTCTACGGCGGTCTTTACAGAAACGTAAATCTTATCTGCGTAAACGACAGCCACTTTGATCTTGATTACTACGGCGCGCCCGGCATCAAGGTCACCCCCGAGATCGTGGGCAAGGATGCCAAGGTCGAGGTCGAGGTATTCGTAAAGAATATCAAGGACGGTCAGCAGATCGCGTATACCGTCTACGACAAGGAAGAGAACGAGCTTCAGAAGATCGTTACTACCGACACTAAGGTGACCTTCGAGATCAAGGACGTTCACCTTTGGCACGGTCGCCGTGATCCTTACCTCTACTGCTGTGAGGCAGAGATACTCGAGGGCGAGGAGATCCTTGACAACGTTTGCACCCGCTTCGGCTGCCGTAGCTTCAAGATCGATCCCAATAACGGCTTTATCCTCAACGGCGAGGAATATCCTCTGCGCGGCGTATCTCGCCATCAGGACAGATGGGGCGTAGGTAACGCGCTTCTTCCCGAGCATCACGAGGAGGACATCGATCTCATTATGGAGGTCGGTGCGACCACTATCCGTCTTGCACACTATCAGCACGATCAGTACTTCTACGATCTGTGCGACGAAAAGGGTCTCGTTATCTGGGCTGAGATCCCCTATATCTCCAAGCATATGCCCACCGGACGTGAGAACACCATTTCTCAGATGAAGGAGCTTATCTCGCAGAACTACAACCATCCTTGTATCGTAGTCTGGGGACTTTCCAACGAGATCTCGATCGGCGGATCGGACGAGGATCTGCTCGAGAACCACAGAATTCTCAATGACCTCGTTCACGATATGGACAAGACCAGACTTACTACCATAGCGGCAGTTTCTATGTGTAAGATGGACGACCCCTATCTGCAGATCCC
>JAGBIA010000066.1 GCA_017935225.1 Clostridia bacterium
CTCAAATCATATCGTGTGGCTTTGCCACAAGAAGCCGATGAGTGCTTCTGAAATTGCAGAGGAACTGAACGTTCCCACCATTTACGTTGAAGAAGAACTTGAAATCCTCCGTAAAGGTGAAAATGGAAAGTACGGTTTTCTTCGTCGCTTGGAAAACGGCAAATATGCACTTAATTTCATTTTGCTTGACAAGGATGTATTTGAA
Source organism: Clostridia bacterium (assembly GCA_017935225.1). Taxonomy (GTDB): domain Bacteria; phylum Bacillota; class Clostridia; order Oscillospirales; family CAG-272; genus HGM12713. Next base: position 206 of record JAGBIA010000066.1, read on the forward strand.
AAAGCAAATGCAATTTATACAGAGCAGTTGCCAAAGATCTGCGAAACCATATCAAACTATATTGAGGAACATAAAGCAGAGTACCTTGCTTTCCCGTATTTGAACAAGAAAGTTGATATGAATCTTATTCTTTGGCAGCAGGTATTCCATATTGCTGATGCATTCTCGTATTGTGTTGAGTATGCTTTGAAGAAAAATCATTTTGCGGATGTTGAAAAAACAGATCGTCCGTTTAGTGTGTTTGGATATGTAGATAACGGCAAGTATTATGGTGGCGGTTGGGATGGCGTTGATGCGCAAAACGTGTGCGGATTCTCTAACGTTCATCTTGATAATATTTACATCACACGTATTAAAAAACACTTTAGCTGCGGACTAAATGTGTCTAAAGACCCTCAGACTCAACTTGCACTCCGTGCCATTGATGGTCTTGATATTACGTTGCTTTCTGAAAAAGAAAAGGAGCACGCTGCAAAAGCTATTGAGTGCGGCTATTTGTATCGCGACGGGGATACCCTTTATACCAAGATTCTTGTAAATGCGCTTTCAGATAGAGATAGACTATTTGATATCAGTAATGCTTTGCAGAATGGATATTTCGATGCCGATGCTGAAATTGTTGCAGCGAAGGTTGCAGAACTTATCAAAAAGTCTATTCCCGATTATCTTCTCGGAGAATGGAGATTGGCAAATAACCTTGCGAGTATGCCGATTCTTGACGCAGTTGTTGAATGTCTTATCGAAAAAGGCGTATTAACACCTCCCGAAGACGGAATTGGTGCAGAAGGTTGTTGGATGAGTGTAGAAAAGTAAACAGAATACCGCCGAGAGTAACCGTTTTGGTCGCTCTCGGCGGTATTTTTGTTTGGCTTATAAACCTGCTTTATCGCAGGTACGCCAACGGGCTTTTTTATTTTATGATATACTCCATAAAAAGATGCTCGCCGCAGTGTATCTGCCCGTTTAGCAGTATCTTCTGCGCCGCCACGGTCTCAAATCCGTTTCTCTCGTAAAGACGTGAGGCGAGGAAGTTACGCGCGGTGGTATTGAGTCTGAGCGAAAGGCAACCGCGCTCCGCTGCAAGCTGCTTTGCAAAGTCCACTATCGAGCTGCCGATCCCCGAGCCAGAAAGCTCAGGATCAACGCAGAGCGTATGTATGACGAGCGCTTGGTTATACGCGGCATCGATCAGCCATTTTATCTTTTTATATTCGGACGGCTGGCGCGTGTCGAGAATTACCGACGCGACGATGCGTCCGTCCTGCTCGCATACGTAAAGCGAGCTGTTTTTTTGCCCGAGCCTTGCCGTGTCAGCCGTGGGGTAGACGCCCTTTTGCCAGCTCGTATATTTAACGTGCGTGTCCTCGTAGTCGATAGCCTTATTGTAAAGCTCGGCTACGGCATTGACGTCCTGTGGGGTTGCTTTTCTGATCATAACGACCTCGATCAAAGAGTTTTAACGAATGCCTCAATTCTCTCAAGAGCCTGAGTGATGTGCTTGATGGAGTACGCATAAGATATACGCGCAAATCCCTCGCCGCTCTTGCCGAATGCGTTTCCGGGAACGATCGCGCACTTATGCTCATAGAGAAGTCTGTTACAGAACTCCTCGCCCGAAAGACCGTAATCTCCGATCTTCGGGAAGATGTAGAACGCGCCCTCGGGCTCAAAGGATTCAATTCCGATGCTCTTGAGTCCGTTGTAGATGTATCTGCGGCGGCGGTTGTACTCGTCGACCATCATTCTTATATCCTCGTCGCCGTTGCGCAGAGCCTCGATAGCGGCAAACTGTGCGGTGGTTGGGGAGGACATAATTCCGTACTGATGGATCTTGAGCATCTGCTCGCAGATAGCTTTGGGTGCGCAGAGATAGCCGAGTCGCCAGCCTGTCATAGCGTAAGCCTTTGAAAATCCGCTTGCGATGATGGTACGCTCCCACATACCCTCAAGAGATGCGATAGAGCAGTGGTTGCCCGTGTAGGTCATCTCAGCGTAGATCTCGTCGGAAAGCACGAGGATGTTTGTATCCTTCAGAACCTCGGCGATGCCTGCAAGCTCCTCGCGTGTCATAATAGCACCGGTGGGGTTGTTAGGATAGGGAAGAACGAGCATTTTTGTTCTCGGTGTGATAGCCTCCTTGAGTGCCTCGGGGTCTATCTTGAATTTATCCTCAAACTTTGTCTCAAGTATTACGGGAGTGCCGCCTGCGATAGCGACGAGCGGCGCGTAGCAAACGAATGAGGGGGTGGGCACGATGACCTCGTCGCCCGCCTCGATAACCGAGCGGAGCGCGATGTCGATAGCCTCACTTCCGCCAACCGTTACGATGACCTCGGACTCGGGTTTGTAGGATACACCGAAGCGGCGAGTCATATAGGAATTGATCTCGCATCTCAGATCCATCATTCCCGCGTTTGCGGTGTAGTATGTCTTGCCCTTTTCAAGACTCATAATTCCTGCCTCGCGGATATGCCACGGGGTCTGGAAGTCGGGCTCGCCTACCGTAAGACCGACTACGTCGGTCATAGTGCTCATAAGGTCAAAGAACTTTCTGATGCCCGATTTGGGAGTATCAACGACTGTTTTAGAGAGGACTTTGCCGTAATCGATCATATGTTACCTCTTTCGTCGACCTCTGCTGCATCGTAGAGAACGCCCTTGTCCTTATATTTGTGAAGTACGAAATGCGTTGCCGTAGCGATAACTCCGTCGATGGTTGCAAGCTTCTGAGATACGAAGAGTGCGACCTCCTTCATCGTCTTTCCCTCGATGAGAACAGAGAGATCGTAGCCGCCTGCCATAAGCTGAACAGACTGCACCTCGGGGTAGTTATATATTTTTTCTGCGACTCGGTCAAAGCCCGAATCTCTCTGAGGAGTGAGCTTTACCTCGATCATAGCCGACACCGATTCGCGATCGGTCTTTTCCCAGTCGACTATAGCCTTGTACCCAAGAATAGTGCCATCCTTCTCAAAAGCCTCGATCTCACGCTTTACACTATCGACGTCGCAGTCGAGCATAACAGCGATCTGTTCGGGGATGAGACGTGCGTCACTCTCGAGTAATTTCAAAATATCGGTATTCATAATTTCTCCTTTGTGTATAGCGGCGCGTTATTTCTTGAAGTTCTTTACTATGTTCTCATAGGAAAGACCGTACTTGTCAGCGATATCGCGCGCATAGCTCTTTCCGTCGGGCTTCATTCTTACGATCTTGAAGGATCTCTTGCCTGACTCAATTCCCGCAACCAGCGAATCTATCGTCGTTCCACCCTCGGAAGCGGTACGCGCGTTGATATTGTCGATCTCAGCGGCAAGCTCGTGAAGGTGAGTAGAGAAGAGGCAGCGGCAGCCGATACGGCTAAATCCTGCAAGTACCTCTGCCGCGATGTAGGACGCCTCGTAAGAGCCTGTGGACGAGAGAGACTCGTCAAGCAGGACGAAGCTATTTTCGGTGACTTCCTCAAAGATGTCGCGCAGACGTGCGCACTCCTCGCCAAGTCTACCCTTGTCGATAGTGTCGTCAGCGCCCGTGGGGAAGTGAGTGAATATAGCATCGGCGATGCTGATCTTCGCATCCTTTGCAGGAACGAACATGCCGAGCTGAAGCATTACCTGAGCAAGACCGACAGCGCAGGTGATTACCGACTTACCGCCTCGGTTAGGACCGGTAAGCACGAAGATCATAGCGCGCTCGTCGAATTCAATATCGTTGGTGATGATCTCATCGTCGACCTTGAGTGCAACGCAGGGGTTGTAGATCTCGTGTGCCACGAAGATATTTCTGTCGCTTACGATCTCGGGGCGGCAGAGATAGAGTCCCTTCTTGTCGAGAACGCGGAGCAGATTGGTTGCCTTTACCAAAAATTCGATCTCGGGCATAAGGTTGAGCAGAAAGTCGGTGTTCTCAAGCACGAAGCTCTGCACGATCTTCTTCCAGGACCGGAGAGACTGCTTGTAAACGTCGTTTATTGCCGAGTTGAACGCGAGTGCAAGCGCGGTCTTCTGGTTCTCGGACTGCTTCTTGCTGAAGGGAACGAGATTTGCGATACAAGTGTATTCGTCTTCCTTGAAGTTGAGGCGAAGGATCTTGTCGATAACGTCGCCCGAACGGAAGGATTGAGGATTGATCGAAAGCACACCCGCACTCGAGGGGCGGAGCTGTGCATCGAGGTTTACACCGATGGTAACGCTCTTGATATCGCGAACTCTGTTTGTAAGCTCTGCGAGCTTTGCGTTAAGCTCGGAGTAGTACTCGCTGTTTACAAGGTCGTCTATGCGCTTTGCAAGCGTTTTAAACGCGGTGCTTGATAACTTATCCTTGATAGGCGCAAAGCCGGTGTGAAGAGTGGTGATACTCGCAATATAAAGCTCGATCTCTGTGATGCTCTCAAGATAAGACTCAGCGTCTCCCGTGTCAGCCTCAAGTCTGCGGAGCTCCATAATGTCGGTAAGCACGGGAATAAGCTTGTTGAGCGTTACCGAGATCTCGGGAAACGCGAGCATATCCTCAAACACCGACATTCTGTGCTCGATGACCTTGGGATCGTTTGTAAAATATTCGTCGAGATCACTGTTCTTGAGATTGAATACCTCAAGAAGTCCGAGCTCCTCAAGCGCGAACATATCTATTCTGGGAGAATCCTCGCCGCGATAGTGGCGGTTCTGAGTCTCCTCGTCGGGATAAATAAGACTGAATTTGGAAAGGTCAAGATCCATCAGTTGTTTTTCTGTTTTTTCCATGGGTTATTCCTTTCTTTTAAGTTATAGAACGAAGCGGAAGATCGCAAAGGCGGCGAGTGCCTGAAGTATCATAATGATCGGGATGCCGAGCATAAACTTTGCGTGCTTTGTTTTATGACGGATGATAAGCATAGTCAGAAACATTGCGACCGATCCGCCGAGCGCGCTCAACAACAGAAGAAATGCTTCTCTTGTTCTGTGACGCTTTGCAACCTTTGCTGCGAATTTATCATAACAGCATACGAAGATAGATACAAAGGAGATCAAAACGAGATATGCATAAAAATATTTCATAGCGTTGCTCCTTGTAATTTGTTTTTATTTCTTGGCAGGGAAGCTGTCCTTAAGTCCGACGACTCTGTTGAAGGTGTTTTCGTGCTTGGTGTCTTTGCAGTAGTATCCGTCACGAACGAACTGGAACTTCTCGCCAGGAGCGGCATCTGCAAGCGCGGGCTCGATCTTCGCACCGCTGACTACGGTGAGCGAGTCGGGATTGAGGTAGTCGTTGTAGGTCTTATCCTCGGGGATCGCATTTACGTTCTCGATAGTAAAGAGGCGGTCGTAGAGCATAAGAGTGGTGTCGATCGCGTGCTTAGCCGAGAGCCAATGGATAGTGCCCTTGATCTTTCTGCCGTCAACGGGATTGCCGTTGCGAGTCTCAAGATCTGCTGTCGCGTGGATCTCTACGACGTTGCCCTCAGCATCCTTGACGATCTCGCCACACTTGATGATATACGCGCCCATAAGTCTTACCTCGCCATCGGGCTTGAGGCGGAAGAACTTGGGAGGCGGAACTTCGGCAAAGTCAGCCGCGTCGATATAAATTTCCTTTCCGAAAGGAACGGGGCGAGTGCCCATCTCCTCGTGCTGAGGATGGTTGGGAAGATCGAATGTCTCCTCCATATCTGCAGGATAGTTGTCGATAACGACCTTTATAGGATGCTCGATAGCTATACGGCGGGGTGCGGACTCGTTAAGCTCCTCGCGGATGGAATGCTCGAGCATGCTGATGTCAACAAGGCTGTTTGCCTTGGAGATGCCTGCCGCGCGAACAAAGTTGAAGATAGAGGAGGGAGTGTATCCGCGTCTGCGAAGAGCGCAGATGGTGGGAAGTCTGGGGTCATCCCAGCCGTCGACCATATTGTTCTCAACGAGGTAGCGCAGATATCTCTTGGACATTACCGTGTTAGTTACGTTAAGTCTTGCAAACTCTCTCTGCTTGGGTTCGGGATCAAAGATACCGATGTTCTCGATAACCCACTCGTAGAGAGGTCTGTGGTTCTCAAACTCAAGCGAGCAGAGAGAATAGGTGATACCCTCAAGCGCGTCCTGAATAGGATGAGCGTAGTCGTAAAGGGGATAGATGCACCACTTGTCGCCCTGACGGTGATGCGATGTGTGAACTATGCGGTATATGGCGGGGTCACGCATGTTCATATTTGGGGACGCCATATCTATCTTTGCGCGCAGAGTTCTCGTTCCGTCAGCAAACTCGCCCGCTCTCATTCTGCGGAAGAGGTCGAGGTTCTCCTCAACGCTTCTGTTGCGGTAGGGGCTCTCCTTGCCAGGCTCTGTGAGAGTTCCTCTGTATTCCTTCATCTCTTCAGCCGAGAGGTCGCAGACATAAGCCTTGCCGTCCATTATGAGCTTTTCAGCGTATTCGTAGCACTTATCAAAGTAGTCCGAGCCGTAGAAGATACCGCCGCTGGGAGTAGCTCCGAGCCAGGTGAGGTCCTCAAGGATAGAGTCAACGTACTCGGTGTCCTCCTTTGCGGGATTGGTATCATCGTATCTGAGGTTGAAGAGTCCGCCGTACTTCTTTGCGGTCTCGTAGTTGATAAGGATAGCCTTTGCCGAGCCGATGTGAAGATATCCGTTAGGTTCGGGAGGGAAACGTGTATGGATCTTTGTCTCGGGCTTTTCCTTAAGGTCAGCATCTATAATGTCGTGTATAAAATTATTTGCGATTTCTTCCATTTTTCAAATCCTCCTCTTTAAAGAGAGTTAATCATATTTTCAATTCTTGCAACCACTCTGTCGCGACCGAGTATCTGCATTACCGAGTACATATCGGGAGAGTTGAGCTTTCCTGTCACGGCAACTCTTATAAACATACTGATGTCGGCAACGCTGCCCTTGAACGCATCAGGATCTGCCTTGTATGCCTTCATATCCGAAGTGTAGCCAAGCTCTGCACCGATAGCCTTGATCTTCTCAAACCATAGGTTCGAATCGTCAGCCATATCGAAGTACTCGATGAATTTTTCAAGTGTAGCCTTGATATCTGCGCGATCATACTTCTCGTCATAGGAGTCCTCAAGTGTGAAGAGCTCGTCGTAGAAGAATCCCATATAAGCCTTCGCGTCCGCCCAGGTGGTAAGGTCCTTTCTCGGCTTTTTGCCGCCACGACCGATAGCGAAGATCGCCTTTGCAAATTCAGCATCACTCTCGAGAAGCTTGCCAAACTCAGCGTCAAACTGAAGAGCCCACGCGGTTACCTTTTCGGTGACCTCCTCGGCACTCATCTTGGAGATGACGTTCTTTGATACGTCTCCGAGCTTGTTGAAGTCAAACAGACATCCCGAGCACGACATCTTCTTGATGTTGAAGGGGAAGTCCTTGTAGCTCTTGTCGGCATTCTGCATTCTCCACTCCTCGTAGTTGGAGTTGAGAAGAGTCATAACGTACTCGCAAACTGCCTCGGGGCAGTAACCAAGACGCGTGTAGTCGTCCATATTAGCGCCCATATCGCGCTTGGAGAGCTTCTTTTTGTTTCCGTTCTCGTCAAGTCTCATTATCTGCGCGATGTGCATATACTTGGGAGTCTTGAAGCCGAGATATCTGAAGAGCTGAAGATGCTTTGCAAGGCTGGGGAGCCACTCCTCACCTCTGATAACGTGGGTAGTGCCCATAAGATGATCGTCAATTGCGTGTGCGAAGTGGTAGGTGGGAATTCCGTCCGACTTGAGAAGCACGAAGTCCTCGTCGTTCTCGGGGATCTCCATATTGCCCTTAACGAGATCGGTGAACTTTATCTTTTTCTCGGGATCGCCGTCAGCGAGAATTCTGAGCACGAAGGGATTGCCCTTTGCGATATTCTCCTCGATCTCCTCCATCGTAATAGCACGTCTTGCAAGCTTTTCTGTCTGTCTTGCCTCAGCCTCAGCCTGCCAGTCGGTGTTCTTGATCTCAGCCTTTTTGTCTATAGCGTGAAGTTCCTCGAGCTCCTCTTCGGTAGTGAAGCAGGGATAAGCCTTGCCCTCGAGAACGAGCTGCTTTGCGTAGGTCTGGTAGATCTCTGCGCGCATACTCTGCTTGTAAGGACCGTAGATGCCCTTGTCGCATATCTTGCCGTCCTCGCCGATGATCGCGCCCTCGTCGAATTCGATGCCGTAGGTTGCAAGAGTCTTTATAAGTCCTTCAGCCGCACCGGGAACCTCGCGCTTCGCATCGGTGTCCTCAATTCGAAGGTAAAGCACGCCGCCGCTCTGGTGAGCGAGACGCTCTGCAACGGTGGTGGGGAAGAGTCCGCCAAAATGAACGAATCCCGTGGGGCTGGGGGCAAATCTCGTTACCTTTGCGCCCTCGGGGAGAACTCTTTGAGGGAAGCGAGCCTCCATATCTGCGGTAGTTGTAGTTATCTGCGGAAAGAGAAGCTCCGCAAGTCTTTGATAATCAAGCATTTTTGTGTCCTTTCGAAATGTATAGGTAAATTTTAAAAATCAAGATAGTATTTTGCGCTCTCGAGTGCAGAAGCGAGTGTGGAATCCTCTCCGTGACCCGCGTATATTTTCATATTGCCGTCAAGAGCTTTGAGCTTTGCAAGCGATCGCGCGAGAGTCGCCGCGTCACCGTGCCAAAGATCCCATCTGCCGACCGAGTTCGAAAAAAGCGTATCGCCGCTGACGAGAAAATCTTCACTCTCACCGTGGCAAAGCAGGCATATCGAGCCGGGCGAGTGACCTGGCGTGCTTATGACCTTTATCTCTTCGTTGCCAAGGCTTACCGTGTCTCCGTCCTCAAGCAGACGCTCGGCGGGGCGGTGGGTGCATTCCTTGCCGTAGAAGTCGTAAAAGCCGTTGATCCTGCCGTCCGTCATCATCGGCGCGTCACCCGAATGCATCATAAGCGAAACGGGGTATGCATCTCTTAGCGTATCGACCGAGACCGTGTGGTCAAAGTGCCCGTGAGTGAGCAGAATGCCGCAAAGATGCGCGCTGTTTTGCTCGAGCAGAGTCTCGATAGCTCGCACCGAGACCGACGGATCTACCACTATTGCATCGCTTCCCGAAAGCAAAAGATAGGTGTTTGAGCCAAAGGAATACGGACAAACGGGAATAATTTTCACTTTCTGCCTCCAAAAAACAGTAAATTACATTATATTATATCACAGAAAGCGCAAAAAGTCTATAGAATATCGCAAAAAACTTGTTGGAATATAAAATAATTTTGCCCCAAAGCTTATTGAAAAAGAGAATGATGTGTGCTATAATATATACGAAAATCTATCACGGAGGTCGATCGTGCCAAAACGTCCTCCTCCGACGCAAAACATTCAAAAGAACAACAAAAAGAAGGTAACAACGATGTACAGATATGAAACTCATCTCCATACCGTGCCCGTAAGCAAGTGCGCACGCGCGAGCGTTCGCGACACGATGGAGTTTTACAAATCTATAGGCTATGACGGAATATTCATCACGAATCATTTTATCGACGGAAATATAAACGTCGATCGCTCGCTTCCGTACGAGGATAGAATAAACTTCTATTTTTCGGACTACGAAGAGGCAAAGCGCCTTGAGAGCGAGATCGGCATCAGAATTTTCCTCGGTGTAGAGGTGTCGTATGCAGGCACGGATTTCCTCGTTTACGGACTTGACAAGGAGTGGTTCCTGGCTCATCCCGATCTTGAAAAGCTTAGCAAAAAGCAGCAGCTCGCGCTCTATATGGAAAACGGCGCGCTTGTTATCCACGCGCATCCTTTTCGCGAGTCGGGACACATCGACCACATCAGACTTTTTCCGCGCAGCGTGCAGGGAATTGAGATAATCAACGCAAACCGCACGGATTTCGAGAACGAAATGGCAAAGCAGTATGCCGATAATTATGGATTTTTCTACTTTGCGGGAAGCGACAACCACGTGGGCGGCGCGCAGAAGAAGTTCGCAGGAATGGAGTCGGAGACTCCCATTATCGACGAGTACGACTTCATCGAGCGCGTTCGTGAGAGCAAGATGCAGGTCTTTGCCTGGAAGAGAGAAGAGTAATTTTTGATAAATTTGGAGGAGCTATGGATAGGATGATCGATCTTTTAAAGGGCAAGGATTGTCTTTGTACCATAGCTCTTTTGCCCTCTGAAATACCGCTTGCGGCAGAGAAGATGTCCTTGTTTGAGAGGTTTGCCGCGCTCTGCGACGGACTTGCGTATCTTGAGGGGAACGAGTGTGCAAAGGCTTTTCTCGACTCTCTTGGAGAGACGCTCGAATGCTACGTAAAACCCGAAAATCTTTGTACGCGCGATCAGCAAAAGAGTGTCTGGAGAGCTCTGGCTGAGCATAATCGCGCACCACGGCTTACGTGTGAGGATTTCAGCTTTGCAGACCTTCAAAGATGTTTGATCGTGGGCGAGAATATTGCTTCTTTCATAAAAAATGCACCGAGCGGCGACCTTGGGCAACTTTCGCAATTGCTCTCGCAAAAAAGCGCAATTTGCGTCGATCTTGACGGCTTTTGCTATACGCGCCCCGACGAATACCACGCAACACTTGCTTATGCACGCATTTTGCGCGGAGAGAGCGTGCAGAGCGGGGAATTTTCCGCTCTCGTCGCGTGGGTGCTTTGCAGAACGCTTATGAAGAGCTCTGCAGAAGTATATATCAAGCTCGGCGACTCTCTCGGTGAGGCGTGCGGACTTCTCGACCTCCTTGAACAAAGGAAGCTTTCGCCAAAGATAACGCTTCTTTCGCGCGAAAATACCGACGCTTTCGAGCTTGCAGAGCTTTGTCTTCACGCTCCGAGCAAAAATATATACGTAGCGGCGGCAGATAAAGCAACCTACAAAGAGCTTTGCCGCTATCTGCCGACAAATAGAATTTTTTTCATAAACCACGGCACTATGCCCAAAGGAGTTTGATATGAAAGAAATGATTAGCCTCAAACCTATGACCCCGGAAATGTATCATGCGTTTTTTCAAGAATATGAAAATGATATGGATCTATACCTAGATAAAAACGATTTTACTGAATACGTTTATAATCGCGAAAAAGTTGATGCTTATATTCAAAAACAGATCAGTTTAAAACGATTGCCATTTGCCATTATGTGTGGTGAAGAAATGGTAGGAGAGTTAAAACTCTATGATATCGTTAGTGGAAAAAGCGCAACATTGGGGATTACAATGAAAAGCAAAAAATATAAGGATAAAGGCTATGGAACACAAGCTGAACGATTAGCTATAGATTTTTTGTTTAATGAGCTCGATATCCCCGTGCTTTATGCTGATTCGATTTTGACTAATACGAGAAGTCAGCATGTGTTGGAAAAGGTCGGATTTCAATTTCTCTACGCTGATGAGCAGCGAAAGCATTATCGTATAACGAAAGATAAATAATTTGTGTAATAAAACGCTCCCGACAGATTTTAACATCTGCTGGGAGCGTTGTCCGTTTGAGACTTTTGAAAAATGAAGATTTTATTTTATAAACAGTATCCCTCCGACATCATACAGCTCACCGTCGGTAAGCGAGCATAGCGAGACTCCGTGCGCGTAACAGAATGCTTTGATGGCTTCATAGTCGGGATGAAGCTCAATATTTCCGCAGGAATAAAGGGTATTTTCAAATAGAGCGCACGCGCCGCCGATGAAGCCGTAGCCGTAGCCATCGAGCTCGATCGCGCCCTCTGCGGCAGAGACCTTCAGCACGTCGATGCCGAGAACCGCCGCCTTTTTTGCGATACCGCTGTCCGCCGTAATTATCGCGTTGTCGCCTATGATCGCCGTCGAGCATTTCGCGTAGCCCTGCTTCACGTAGATCAGCGCGTAGCCACGATCGACAAGCTCGCGCTTAATCTCTTGTGCGACAAAATCAAATCTTCCAAACGCGTAGTTGCCGACGGTAGCCACGTTGAATGCGATATCCTCGGGGTACTCGCCGCCAAGCTCGCGCTCGCACGGAATGATGCTACAGCCGCGCTTTTCGAGCGTATCAAAGAGGGTGCGGTTTTTTTCAAAATAAGCGCGCGAGACGAATATTTTATCCTCAAGCGCAAATATCAATGTGTCCGCGTGCGAGCGGATGGGCAGGGGAAGTCGCCCGTCGCGTGCAAGCACGAAGAGCTCAAATCCACGCGCCGAGAGCGCATTTTTTATTTCCTTTGGCGAGTCAACGCCGATAAGAGCGAGAAGAGACATAAGACCTCCAAGAAAAATAAAAAAGCAGCTTCGCAAAACGAACCTGCTTTTTATCTTTAATCCGTATTGCGTGGCGCAAATAGGATCATACCGAGCAATTAAACTCTGGTAACTTTGCCAGAACGAAGGCAGCTGGAGCAAACAGCGATGGTCTTAGGAGTACCGTTAACCATAGCCTTTACCTTGCGAATGTTGGGCTTCCAAGTTCTGTTTGTTTTACGATGAGAGTGGGAAACTGCCTGTCCGAAAACAACGCCCTTTCCGCAAACACTACACTTTGCCATATTGACACCTCCTACATGCACAATTGCGCATAACTTTATAATTCAAATTTTATGAACTCATAGAACATTGATTATTATATCATAAACTAAAACAAATTGCAAGAGTTTTTTTGAAAAAAGTTAAAAATATTTTTTTATTTTTGGAGATCCGCGAAAATTTGCTTTCCGTCGCTTGAAATAAGCTTGACTTTTGCTATCTCTCCTCGCATATCTCGCTCGCTCGGGACGCATATCTCAAGAAAATCGTCGGTGTGACCGTACGCGTATCCGTCCTTGAAGGTCTCAAAGAGGACCTCGCGCTCGTCTCTCTCTGCGACCTCGCGCGAGAGAATTCTTGCGGTGTTCTCCTGACAGATCTTCTCAAGCTCGTGGAGTCGTCGACTCTTCTCCTCGGTGCTGATCTGCCCCTTCATCGTAGCGGCGGGCGTGCCTGCTCTCTTGGAGTAGGGGAAGATATGCACGGTCAGAAATTCAGCCTTTTTGACGAACTCGCAGCTTGCAAGGAAATCCTCCTCGCTCTCGTCGGGAAATCCCACGATGACGTCGGTGGTGAACTTCACGTTCGGTATCTTCTCGCGCAACAGCTCGATGGCTCGCATCGCCATTCGCGAGTTGTATTTTCTTTTCATCAGCGCAAGCACGCGGTCGCTTCCGCTCTGGAGCGACAGATGAAAATGCGGCGCGAGGCAGGAAAGAGAAGCGAGCTTCTCGACAAATTCAGGCTTTATAAGCGAGGGGTCAAGCGAGCCGAGTCGCACTCTGCCGATACCCTCGATCTTATCTATGCGGCAAAGGATATCCGCAAGATCAACGTCGCCAAGATCCTTGCCGTAGGACGCGGTCTCGATGCCGGTGAGAACTATCTCGCGGCAACCTCCGCGCACGAGCTCTGTGACCTCGCGCAAAAGCGCATCGGGAGCCTTTGAGCGCACTTTGCCGCGTGCATTTGGGATGATACAATAGGTGCATCTGTTCTCGCATCCGTCCTCGATCTTGACGTAGGCGCGCGTGCGGTCGAACTTGCTTATGTTCATCTGTTCAAAGCCTGCATCAGCGATGTCGTCAACGCGAATTATAGGCTCATCCGCCGCTCTGCCGTTCTCGAAGAAATCTGCTATCAGCGAAGCACACTCGAGTTTATTTGAGTTACCGACGAGTGCGTCCACTCCCTCGATCGCCGCTATCTGCTCGGGAGATGTCTGCGCAAAGCATCCCGTCACGACGATGTATGCATCTGGATTTTTTGCTATCGCGCGACGTATGAACTGCCGCGCCTTGCGGTCGGATTCCGCAGTGACCGTGCAGGTATTTATAACGTAAGCGTCGCAGACCTTCGTGGGAGGCAGGATAGTTACACCGCGACTCTCAAGTGCCTCGGCGATCGCCTCGGATTCATATTGATTGACCTTGCACCCGAGCGTATATATGCCCGCGGTGAATTTCTTTTGTGAACTCATAGATCACGCTCCTGTGTTTTCTGTACTATATTGTACCACTAAAGAGGGGATTTGTAAAGAGTCTATGCTCAAATCTTCAAAAGAAGCTCGCATATTCTCTCACCGACCCGTCCGTCGCCATAGATATTGCTCGGTCGTGCCATCCTCGAGTAGACCGCCTTGTCATAGAGAAGCTCCCGCACCGCCCTGAGTATGCTATCACGCTCCGTGCCGACAAGTCTCAGCGCGCCCGTGTCGATACCCTCGGGGCGCTCGGTGACATTACGCAGAACGAGCGTCGGCTTGCCGATGAAGGTCGCCTCTTCCTGTATTCCGCCGCTGTCGGTGAGTATCATATAGGCGCGCCGCATCAGAAAATGAAACTCGCGGAGCGCGAGTGGCTCGCATAGGGCGATAGATTCACAGCCCGAAAGTGCGGCTTTGATCGGCTCTCTGACACGCGGACTTTTGTGCATCGGCAGAATGAGTCTGATCTCTGTAGAAAGCTCGCGCAGTGCCGAAAGAATGCCCAAAAGCTCGCCCTCGCTGTGCTCTCGGCGGTGAAGCGTGACGAGCGCAAAGCGGCTCTGCGGCATGGGAAATGGGAGCGGCGGCTCTGCGTTTTTGGTATCTGCCAGCATATCGGTCGCAGTGTTGCCGACAACGAAAATTCTTTCTTTTGAGATACCCTCACTCAGCAGATTTTGCCGCGCCGCCTCTGTAGGGGCAAAGTGAACGGATGTGACCGAGGAGATCGTGCGTCGGTTGAATTCCTCGGGGAAAGGAGAGCGGATATCGCCACTTCTGAGTCCTGCCTCAACGTGCGCAACCGCTACGCCGCAATAAAATGCCGCAATCGCGCCGCAAAGCGAGGTCGTGGTGTCGCCGTGGACGATGACGAGCTCGGGGCGAACGTCCGCTATCACGCGCTCAAGCTCTCCGATGAGCACTGCACTGAGAACGGATAGTGATTGTCCGTCCTTCATAAGCGCAAGATCGAAGTCGGGCAGGATTCCATATTCCTCAAGCACCCCGTCAAGCATCTCGCGGTGCTGACCGCTTGAGCAGAGATAAAGCTCGACAGCCTCGCTCTTTTTTAATTGCCTTATCAGCGGTATCAGCTTTATCGCCTCGGGGCGCGTGCCGAAAACAATAAGAAACTTCCTTTTATCTCGCATATAAAAACTCCTTTTTTATTAAAGCATATGAGAGAGAAAAGCAAAATAGCTCAAATCGTTGACAGTAGAAGTAAAATGTGATATAATGTATAGGTAAAGTTCTGTTTTTTGAAGGGAGAGCGTGATGAAAAGGAATTTTTTCAGAGTAATAGCCTTGATACTGTGCATATTTATGCTTCAGTTTTCAGTTGCCTCCTGCAAAAAGGAAACAGTGCTTGAGGACAGCGAGGTTAAAAATCCTTTTAGCGACGTAATATCCGATAAAAGTGCAACAGTCATTGAACTTGAGAAGAATTTAAATGGTGAATACGTTCAGAAAAGCGTTAATAACACCTATGACATAGAGCGTTTTATAGTTATGCTAAAGGAGTGCAGATTCTTTGAGGACAGTGAGAATTTCGACTCGGTTGAAATTTCGCATCTCGTAAAGCTCGACGATATCTCATTCTTCGTATCGACCGATCTTTCGCGTATTTACGTATCAAAGTCCCCCTCAGAGCCGCTTATGCAACGTGAAGTAGAGGCGTATCGCGTAGAGGGCTTTGGCGGTATGGAATGGGAACTTTTGCTGCAGTTTCGCCAGGCTCCAAGCGGATTATATAAGGAATTGCAGGGAGTTATTTGCATCAACGAGCTGGATCCCATGCTCGGTATGGTTAAGGGTGGAGTTGTCAAAAACACGAGTGATGTCAGATACTTTTACAATATGATCAAAAACTGTACTTTTACCGAAGATTCGGCACAGCTTGAGTCAACTTATAAGTACTATTGTACGGTTGGAGAAATGTCATTTCTGCTTAGCGAGGATATAGGCGGATACAGATATATGAGTGAGGCACAATTGCACGAAAATCCAATGTCAAGCCCATATTTTGTTTTGAAAAGCACTTACAGGGTAAAGGGCTTTGATAGCGATTATTTCAACTCCTTGGTAAAGAAACGCGAAACCTCGTTTTTTAATTCATTGTTGTACGTCAACGCCAGAAATTTTACCGAGGGTAACTCGAGCTTTTTTCAGTTATCACGTATGTCGCATTTGCATGCAGAGGATATATATAAAATCCGTTACTATCTTTCGTTATGTCAATTTGAACTTACGGGAAAATATCAAAAAGGAGAGATGTTGCCCAACGGCTCTTACTTTGGCATTGAAAACCTTGACTACGAATTTTATATTTCTCCTGATTGTGATAAGCTCATTGTGTTGCCAAGACAAAGCGCTACCGAGAAAGAGACGTTTGTGTATTCGATAAGCGGTCTTCCGTCAGGTTCATTTAACCAGATGATCTCAACATTTCTTGAGGATAATTCTGAAGCCAGCACATTTCAATTTTGGGAAATCGACGAAGATAATTTCAAGTGATACAGATATATGAGAATTATAACAGTAAACAAAAACGACGCGGGACAGCGGCTTGACAAGTTCCTTACCAAAGCGGTAAAGGGCTTGCCGACCTCGATGATGTATAAGCTGATCCGCACCAAGAAAATAAAAGTAAACCGAAAGAGAACAGAGCAGAAGTATATACTTGTCGAGGGCGATGAGATCCAGCTCTTTATAAAAGAAGAGTTTTTCGACTCTCCCGAGAAGGATATGGGCGCGCTTGAGAGAATAGTGCCAAAGCTCAATATTCTCTACGAGGATGAAAACATTATGCTTCTCAACAAGCGCCCCGGAGTGCTCGTTCACGAGGACAGCGAGGCGGGCGAGAACACGCTTATTATGCACGTAAAGGCATATCTTTGCCAGAAGGGCGAGTACAATCCTTACACCGAGCAGTCCTTCGCTCCCGCGCTCTGCAACCGAATTGACAGAAACACGGGCGGTATAGTCATCGCGGCAAAGAACGCAGAGGCTCTGCGTATTATGAACGAGAAGATCAAGAACGACGAGCTGACAAAGACCTATCTTTGCCTCGTTCACGGAGTTCCGAAGAGGGCGAGTGCAGAGCTTCGCGGATATCTGCGCAAGGACTCGAAAAATAACACGGTCGAGGTCAGAGATAACGAATTTGCGGGCGCAAAGCAGATAATCACGCGCTACAGAGTACTTGAGTCTTACGGTGACAGCGCACTTCTCGAGGTCGATCTTATCACGGGCAGAACACATCAGATACGCGCGCATATGGCTCATATCGGGCACGCGCTGATAGGCGACGGAAAGTACGGCGTCAATCGCGAGGAAAAGGCTAAGGGCTACAAATATCAGGCACTCTATGCCTATAAGCTGTACTTCAAAAAGACCGACAGAGATGATCTGCTTTCATATCTTGAGGGCAAGACCTTCTCGCTTGATACCGATGAAATTTGGTTTTTAAAGGAGCATTGATAGATGAATTTTTCACAGATAAGTGATATTCTGAGAAAAATTGCATATAAAAAGAGAAGAATAGCTCTTCTGGTACTCAGCGGCTTGCTGACAGGACTTACGCTCGTTTTTACAAAGCTCGGATTTTTGGAGTGGATAACGATGATCCCGGCAGGCATCGTTCTGCTCGTCCGCGCATCCGACAGAGAGGTAAGACTACGCTCGCTCTACTCGGACGGATTTCTGTTCTTCTATTCCTACTACCTCGTTTGCTACCATTGGTTCGTCAACCTTTATCCTCTCGAGTTTATCGACGGAATGACAAAGGGCGGCGCACTTGCGGTAGTGATACTTGCGTGGTTTGGACTCTCGCTTCTGCAGGCTCTTATGGGCGGATGTGTATTTTTGCTTGCAGGTATGCTTTTCAGATGCAACTTGTCACAAAAATTTCCTCTTTTGCGCGTTTTTGTCGGAGCAGGACTCTGGGCGGCATTCGAATGGAGCCAGACGATAGGCTGGTGGGGCGTTCCGTGGGGAAGATTGCCAATAGGTCAGTCGGAATATCTCGTCGGACTGCAGACTGCATCCTGGTTCGGCTCGTATTTCGTTACGTTCCTTATCGTCGCGGTCAATTTCCTGCTCGCGCACACGCTTCTGAACCTGCCCAAGTGGAGACTTGGTGTGACGGTAGCTGCTTGCTTGCTCGTATTTCAATACGGTGCAGGCACGCTGATATGGTTTACGACTGACGTGAGTGAGGGCGAGCCTATCAAGGTCGCCGCAGTTCAGGGGAATATCTCTTCAAGCGACAAATGGAGTGGAGATAGCGGCACAAAGACACTTGAGGTCTATTCGGCTCTTATAGCCGAGGCGGCAGAGAAGGGCGCGGAGCTCGTTTTGCTCCCCGAGACTGCATTTCCGTATGATCTCGATTCCGAAAACTATGCATATCTCGACGAAGGTTTTTGCAATACGGCGCGCGAGTTGAATATCTACCTGCTCGTCGGTGCATTTACACATGAAGAGGAAAAGGACTCGCTCAATTCTCTCGTTTGCTATTCTCCCGACGGTGAGCGACTTGATAGCGTTTACTCAAAGCGGCATCTCGTGCCCTTTGGCGAGTACGTGCCTATGCGCCCGATAATTGAAACTCTCCTGCCTCCGCTTGCTGACCTCGTTCTTAGCTCGGATGACATAGACGAGGGCGAGGGAACTAAGATAATCGACGCGGGCGGAGTCAAGCTCGGCGGACTTATATGCTTTGATTCGATCTACGAAACACTCACGTATGAGAGCGTGCGAGACGGCGCAGAGCTGATCTGCCTTGGCACTAACGACTCCTGGTTCTCGGATTCCGCCGCGCTTTATATGCATAACGCGCAGGCACAGCTCCGTGCTATTGAGAACGGCAGGTACGTAGTAAGAGCGGCTAATACGGGAATTTCAACCGTCATAAACTCTCGCGGCGAGGTGATAGCAGAGCTTGAGCCACTTGTCAGCGGAAATGCTTACGCGACGGTTTACGCAAACGGAACGAAAACTTTAAACACAAATTTAGGAAACTTTTTCGTTTATTTAATTTTGTGCGCTTTTTTGATAATATTTTTTGAAAACATCGTAAATAATGTGAAAATAAATAAAAAAAACGATCAAAAAACTTGACAATGTGACATTTTTGTGATAAAATTGTGATACCACAAAAAAATCTAAAAAGGAGATTTTATCATTATGAAAAAGACAATCAGACTTATCGCAGTTGCTATGGTAGCAGTTATGCTTTGCCTCTCGCTCGCTTCTTGCGGCGGCCCCAATGCTGATCCCGATGATGCTCTTGCAGCTCTTAAGGATAACGGTATCAACTGGGCAGGCAAGGACACCCTCCTCATTCCCCTTGCACTCAAGGCTCTTGGTGTTGACGGTATTGACTGTGTAGTAAGCGGCACCGGTAAGATCGACGATGAGTATGCACACGTTACTATCATCTACTTCGAAGAGAAAGACGATGCTAACGATGCATGGGACAAGGTTCAGGAGTATGCTGACAAAGAGAAGGACGACGAAGCAGGCGACAATTGGGTTTGCAAGAAGTCCGGCAAGATGATCTACTACGGAACCAAGGAAGCTGTTAAGGCTGCTAAGTAATTTACATAGTAGATTGAATTTTTAATAAAGCAAAATTTTCTTTATCCCCCTTCCGCTTTGGCAGGGGGATTTCTTTGAAAGAGGAGAGCTATGAAGAAGATAGTTGGAATTTCACACGCGGGAGACGCAAAAGAGGGAGTTTATCGCATAGGTGCGGAATATGTAAGATCGCTCACAGATGCGGGCGCGTTGCCCGTGCTACTTACCCCTGCGCGCACAAAGGAGGAGATAGATCAGTTGCTCGATATGTGCGACGGAATATTGCTCTCGGGAGGACCTGACTGGGATCCTGCGCTTTACGGTGAGGAGAAACTTGCAGAGTGCGGAGAGATAAGTTCAGAACGCGATGCATTTGAGCTTTTGCTTGCACAAGCGGCACTTGAACGCGGGATGCCGGTGCTTGCGATCTGTCGCGGTATACAAACTCTCAACGTAGCCTGCGGCGGTAGCTTGTGGCAGGATGTACCCTCGCAGATAGAGGGCGCGATACACCACTCGACCTACGGTGACGGCGTCAAGGCGATACATAACGTGAAAATAAGTGAAGATGGCATCCTTGGTAAGATTGGCTTTTGTGAGAAGTGCTTTGAGGTCAATAGCTTTCACCATCAGGCACTGAAACGCGTAGCCGAAAGACTCACCGTGTTCGCTGTAAGTGAGCAGGACGGAGTAATAGAGGGCGCATACGATAAGAATGCGAAATTCACGGTCGGTGTACAGTGGCATCCCGAGAGAATGAGCGATAGCGATGAGAATGCGAAGATCATATTCAGAGCTTTTGTCGAGGCACTTTAAAATTTTTAAAAAAATCCAAAAAAATTGAAAAAAAGTGTTGACAAACCGAGCAAAGTGTGCTATAATACCAACGTTGCGAAAAACGCACCTTTAGCTCAGTTGGTAGAGC
>JAGBIA010000010.1 GCA_017935225.1 Clostridia bacterium
AATGGTAGAGGGCGCGATAAGAGAATACACGGTAAGCAACCGCAACCGCAAGAGACTTGGAGAGCTTGACGCATATCTTATCGAGCACTATCATATCACATTCGGTAACAGAATTATGAAGCAGATACTTTCTTACGTGCCCGTGTATATCGCGTGCGGCGGCGAGGAGCTTGACGCGCTCGACGATATACTCGCAAAGAAGGTAATGAGAAAGCTTGAGTCGCAGAACCCGATATATTTCAGAAATACGGCAGACGAGCTTCTTGCCTACCTCGACGAGCTTTTTGGCGAGTCAGAGATGAAGCTCTGCAGAGATTATATCAACAGAATTCGCAGAAATGCGTAAGATTTTAGAACGGTAGAAATTTAAGTTATGTTCAGAAGATCGAAATTTTTAACCATAGGGTCAATAGTGACGGTAAGCGTGGTGCTTTTGCTGGCATTCATACTTATCTTCTCGCTTGGCGGAGTTTTCAACTCCCCACCCACGCTTGTATTCAGAAGCAACAGCGCAAAAGAGCTGTACGACGGCAGTACGCTGATCGACGACGGATATGAGCTTCTCAGCGGCTCGCTCAAGCCCGGGCACACTGCAAAGGTCGAGGTCACGGGCATTCAGAACGGCGTTGGAAAGAGTGAAAATCGAATATATGTCACGATCTTTGACGCGCTCGGCGCGGACGTTACGGGAGACTACAATGTAGTTCTTGAGTACGGTGTGCTCGAGATAATGCCGAGAACTCTCTCGATAACTACGGGAACAGAATTCAGGGAATACGACGGAACTCCGTTCTCGTACGACAATTGGACGCTTGAGACACCCGACGCGCTTATGCCCGGAGATCACATAAAGGTGATTATGACGGGCAGGCAGACAGAGATCGGCTCGGCGTTCAACACCTGCGACGTTTATGTTTACGATTCAAACGGAAACGACGTGACCTACAACTACGAGGTCGACGTGGAGAAGGGTGTGCTGACTGTCACTCCCGTCGAGCTTCATGTTCAGTCCTATCCGTACACCACGCAGTTCGGCGAGATCGCGGAGTGCAAGGACTTCGGCTTTGACGATTGGGATCTTCTCCCGGGGCACACGGTCGCAGAGGTAAAGATCACGGGACGTCAGGAGATGCCCGGAACCTCGCCCAACACCATCGAATACGTTCGCGTGGTCGACTCGGCGGGCAGAGACGTAACTCATTATTATGACATAGTCAAGAGCGAGGGCGCGCTCACCGTAGAGCCTTACGACTACGATCGCGAGGGCGCGCTTGCCTATCTTGGTACGCAAAAGGGCGGCAGGATATATATAAAGGACCAGAGCTTCGGTCAGTATATGGGCGACGGCTGGTCGTACGCGCGCACCTATCCCGAGACGATAAACGGCTTTTCGGCTGATTATCTGACCGGAACTGCGCTAAAGAATGCAGGTGTTCCTATGAACGCTCTCGCGATCTCCTGGACGGGCGGTGACGGCTTCGGACTGCCTTACTATGTGGCGATGGGAGAGTTTTACGAAGGGCGCGACCAGTGGCGCGACACGCTCTACGGAAGCGCTACGAAGGAATACGCGGTCGAGTATTATCCTCTTGAGTTCTTTAACACAGTCTACACGCACAACGATCCCGAGCTTTCATATTTCGAGCGCGAGTACAGAAAGCACGTTTATGAGCACTATCTGCAGATAGATCAGGACACGCTCGTTTATATGAGAGATTTCGCGGCGCGCAACGGACTTGCAGGTCGCGACCTCTCAACGATATACAGAGCCGCGCAGATCATTCAGGACAGCGCGGAGTATGACCTTAACTACGACGTCGCGCTTGATGACGAAAAGAATATGGCACTTGCCTTTCTGAACGTATATCGCAGCGGTATCTGCCGACATTTCGCGACTGCGGCAACGCTGCTTTATCGCGCGATGGGAATTCCCGCGAGATATACCGAGGGCTTTGCGCTCGACACCGCGCCTATGCGTGAGCTGAGTATCTCAAAGGAGATGAGACACGCGTGGGTCGAGGTCTATATCGACGGAATGGGATGGATCGCCGTAGAGGTGACGGGTTATATCGGCGGTTCGGCAAATAAGGTCGACATCATCTTCAATAACAACAGCTACAGACTCGGAGACGAGCGTCCCGAGATCACCTATACGGGATTTGAGCAGTACGAGGCGCAGGGATATATGCTTATTCCGCAGTATTATGCAATTCCCGAAGCCTACGGCAAGCACACGATAGCTATGAGCGACTATACCGTCTACGACGCGAACGGGAATGACGTTACAAGTAGCTTTGCGCTTACTCAGCAGCCCGGAATTATGCAGATATACCGCGAGTTGATAAAGGTGCGTAGCTGCGGTGAGGACGGTAATGATGTGATGAGCTTCGTATACGATGGAAAGCTGCACACATCGGACAACTTCGCGGCTGACTTCCACCTGCTTGCCGACGGACACACCTTCAACATAGTTTCACTGGCTTCGATAACCGACGTCGGCGAGGTTGCGGCGACCTTCAGTATAAAGATAATCGACGAGAAGGGCAACGACGTTACCTATCAGTACAGAATAGAAAAGACTTACGGAATTATCAAGGTCACACCGAGACCTATAGAGATAACGGTCGAGAGCGTAGAGAAGAAATACGACGGAAAACCGCTTATCTCAAGCAAATATGCACTTACGGGCGGATCGCTCGTAGATCTTCACGAAATACTCCACGTTTACATCTCAGGTGTTCAGACAGAGCCCGGAGTGAGTGAAGCGTGGGTATCCAATGTCGTGATCACAGACAGAAAGGGAGCGGATATGTCGCGTAACTACACGATAAGCTGTATTCCCGGTGAGCTCAGAGTAATCAATTGATCATTTAGTTTTTTGGAGAAGTATGCGATACGAGGCTTATGAAAACAGAATAAAAAAAGTTGCCAGAGCCTTGGCACTCATATTAAGACACGTAGTGCTGTTCGTATCGCTGCTTGTCCTGCTCGTCAGCGTGACGGTCGCGTTCTGCTTCTTCAAGGGGCAGATGATCAGCGCCGAATGTCCCGAGAGCTTTGAGTACGGCGACGAGATACGCGCAGATGCTAATGCTTTCTGCTCGCGCATCAGCTACGAGTACGCAGATGAGGACGGAGTGTGGAGCGATACAGCCCCCACGATGCCCGGAAATTATCGCGTGCGCGCGCTTTCAAAGAGGACCTTTGGTATTATTGAGTACAGCGAGGAGATGAGCTTCTCGATAGTGCCGCGAAAGATCGAAGTGAAGCCCTCCGAGAGCGTTTTGCTCTACGGCGAGCAACCGACTCCGAGCGCGGATCTTGCAGAGGGCGATGTGATAGCCGCAGTCGAGTTTGACTTTGGCGACTACTACGAAAAGCTGCTTGCACACTCGAGCAAGGGCGTTGTCAGCGAGCTTGCCTCAAAGCTTTCCGCCATAACCGAGAGCGTTAAGATAACCAATGCCGCAGGGGAGGATGTAACGCACGCTTACAGCATTCTTGATTGCGAGAGCGAGATCGGAATTCTCCGCCGCGCGCTTACAGTCGCGGTCGAGGACAAGAGCAAGGAATACGACGGCATCGAGCTTATGTGGGACGTTTACGAGATCTCAAACGGCTCACTTGCAGAGGGAGACTTGATGGTAGCGACCTTCAACGCGTCGCTGATAAGTATCGGAACTATGCCGAATATCCCAACATTGCAGATCACTGACGAAAAGGGAAGAGAGGTAAATTCCTGCTACCTGATTGAGATAGTCCCCGAAGAGATATCGATAGAAAAGCGCGCGCTTTATATCACCACGGCGAGCGAAGAATGGACCTATGATGCAAAGAAGCACTCGAACACCGACTATGAGTTAGCCTCGGGAAGTCTGCTCGAGGGACACGAGCTCGTTATGGTCAATTATCCCGAGGTCGAGACGGTAAACCAGGGCGAAGTTGACAACACGCTTTATTTCGAGGTCATCGAGAGCGACGGTCAGTCGACCGACCCGAAGTACGTGTCGGGTTGTTACTCGATAATGCTCGGTACGGGAACTATCAAGATAAATCCCTACGAGGTCACCACGAGTATCCCCGATCACGAGCTGATCTACGACGGCTTGGCACACCCATTTGCAAGAATATTTTATTTCAACAAATCTGATGCCACGCTCTCCGAGGCGGTTTGGGGCGAGTACGTTGGGTACGGCTTTGAGTGCCGCGATGCAAAGGTCTACGACACATACGAGCTTCCCATGGTGGTGCTTACGGCTGATGCGATGCTCTCGGATATCAGCAGCAATTTCAAGATAATGGTAGAGACCTACGGAACGATCACCGTGCACAAGCGCAGAATAGAGCTTGTGAGCGCGAATTATTCCAAGATCTATGACGACAACAGATACAACCATCCGAATTGGATGTCGTCGGTCTCGCTCGTTACGAACGGTAGCAGTCAGGATATAGGCGGACTTTGCTATGGTCACAGTCTGCTCGTTACCCCGACGGTTTATGAAAAGAACGTCGGAGTTTACGATAACTCAATGGCGGTCAGCATCTACGCACTGCTAAGCGATACACCCTTTATGCCTGATGGAATGATACTCGACGAGACCGAGGATGTGTCGCATAACTACGAGATAATCACAAAATTCGGAAAATTTGAGATACTTCCGCGCGAGCTTAGACTAAAGCCTTTGCGCAACGCAAAGGTCTATGACGGTATGCCGCTGACGGCACTTGATCAGGTCACGTACAGCGGACTTCTGCCTCAGCATATCGTCACGGCAAAGGTTGAAGGAAGCATCACGAACGTCACGGAGAGCGGAAATGTCTCGCATATAATCGAAGAGAGCGTGCGGGTACACGACCTCTGGGATGTCGACGTGACAGGCAACTACAGCCTTGTCTTAGAGGCAGGTGAGCTTGCCGTAACGCAAAAGCCCCTGACGGTCTACACTATGCCGCTCACGGTCGAATACGACGGAGAGAGACACACCAGACACGAGATAGACAACACGACATTTATGCAGCTTCTCGAGGGACACGAGCTGAGTTATGAGTTCGCGAAGTCGAGCTTCGTTGAGAGTGTTCCGAGAGGACAGACCGCAGGCAGAGCGGCAAACGCGCTTGACAAGACCAAGACTCGCGTGACGAGAACCGCCGACGGCGAGGATATGACACCGAACTACGCGATAAGCTACAAGTTCGGATTGCTGACGCTCAATCCGCGACCGCTCAGGATAAAAACGCCGAGCCAGAAATGGCTGTACGACGGCGAGGAGCATTCTCTTGCCGAGTTTGAACATATCGGCGGAAGTTTGCTCGAGGGACACACATTTGCAGATCCTGCCGAGGTCAATATGAAGCCTGCGACGCTGACGCTTGCGGGTGAGAAAGATAACAGATTTGGCGACCTTATTATACTTGACGAGAATCTTGCGAACGTTGCAAGCAACTACAAGATAGAGCAGGAGTGTGGAGTTCTCACCGTAACACCGAGAGCGATCATCGTGCATACGTCCTCTGCAACCAAGGTGTTTGATAATACCTATCTTGAGGCGACGGATGCTACCGTCGATGAAGGCTCGCTCAATCCTTTGGTTGAGGGAGACGTTATCAAGCTCAAAAACAGCACGAGAATTCGCTACGTTACCGATGGAATAGTTTATAACGAACCGAGCAACGATGCTGACGGTGTCACGATCACCAATAAGAAGGGAGAGGATGTAACAGGCTCCTATCACGTGATCGGATACACCTACGGAAAGCTTGAGATAACCAAGTGTCCGATAACAGTCATTACCCCGAGCTACACGAGATACTTTGACGGTTCGGTGCTCTCTAAGACCAGATGTGAGGTAGTGGGCGCTCCCGAAGGATTTTACGCGCAGATCTACGGTAACACGGGAATAAGAGAGCCGGGAAGTATAGAGAACACCTGCGATCCGACGCTGACGAGAGTTCTGCTCGATACCTTTGACGAAGAGGAATATTGGCTGAATTGGGGCGATTTTGGCGTTATGCCTATCGACGATGAGCCCAGTATAGAGCAGCCCGATATAGATATAATAGAGCCGTTCCCCCCCACGACCTCTGATATCGACCTTACCGAGAACTTTGAGATCGTAGAGTACGAATACGGCACGCTCACCGTGCTTGAGGGAACTATCATCTACGTAAGGATAAGCCCCACGGTGCGTATGTACACGGGCGGCGAGATCGGAATTGACTTTGAGTACGTGACCGACGGCTTTGAAGATAAGTTCGACATAGACTTCAGCGCGATCGATCTTACTCGCTCTACGGTCAACGGCATTATGCTTGAGGACCTGCTTGCCGAAGAATACAAGGCTGTGGTTACTCCGAAGGATGAGAACGACACCAATAAATACGGTGTGCGCTTCTATATGGAAGATCCCAGCATCACCGTGCTGAGAATTACCAAGCGCTCGATCGCGATAACTGCGGCAAGCGCGACCTTCAACTATGTAGAGGGACAGACCTTTACGCACAACGTCTGCAATATGACGGTCGGCTCGCTTGCCCCGGGTCACAGCCTGGTGGCGACCTGCTCGGGAAGCATATACTGCGACGAGAATACGAAGGACGGCACGAGCGTTAGAAACTCTGTTGCATCCTACAAGATCTACGACAAGGACGGCAAGGACGTTACGAAGTATTACACCGTATCGACCTACAGCGGAACGCTGACTGTCGTTAACGTACCTCCTGTCGAGTAATGGCGTATTGCTTACTTTAGCGCAGACCCAAAATACACAAAACAAATAAAAAACAAAACCGCTTTTTCCATCGTTTTCACGGTGAAAAAAGCGGTTTTTTGTAAAAATCCTTGCAGGTTTTAATTTTTTGATAGCTTTTCCTTGTGGTACTGAAGCATATAGAGCTTATAGTATCTGCCCTTTTGCTTGAGCAGCTCTGCGTGGTTGCCCTGCTCGACGATCTCGCCGTGCGAGAGCACGATGATATTGTCTGCGTGCTGGATGGTCGAGAGACGGTGAGCAACCATAAGCATCGTGCCTATGTTCATCATCTTTTCGAGTGAATCCTGAATGAGAACCTCGGTCTCGGTGTCGATGTTGGCGGTTGCCTCGTCGAGTATCATAACCGAAGGCTTATGGACGATAGTTCTTGCAAACGAGAGTAGCTGACGCTGACCTGCCGAGAAGTTGTTGCCTCTCTCGCGTACTACCTCGTCAAGACCGCCCTCAAGCTTATCGATAAACTTATCCGCGTTGACGTATTCGCAGGACTTCATTATCTCTTCGTCACTAACGCCCTCAAGTCCGAGGATTATGTTGGATCGGATAGTGCCCGAGAAGAGAAATACATCCTGAAGCATCTGACCGAAGTGGCGGCGGAGCGAGGAGATCTTGATCTTCTTGATGTCGATGCCGTCGATAAGTATCTGACCTTTCTGAATGTCGTAGTTGCGGCAGATGAGCGAGAGAATAGTGGTCTTTCCGCTACCCGTAGCACCGACGAATGCTACCGTGTCGCCTGCGTTTACCTTGAAGGAAACGTCGCGGAGCACCCACTCGTCAGGCAGGTAGGAGAACCACACGTTCTTGAATTCGATATTGCCCTCGACGTGATCGAGCTCGATAGCATCGGGCTCATCGACCACCTCGGGAACGATGTCGAATATGGTGAAGATCTTCTCAGCCGATGCGAATGCCGCCTGCAGTCTGTTGACCTGCTCTGCGAGGTTCTGAATGGGGTTGAAGAACTTATTGATGTAGGAATAGAATGAAACTATAACGCCGCTCGTGACGACCTGACCGAGAAAGCTCCAATTGTCGATGTAGCCTCTCGCGCCGAGGTAGAACAGGCAGAGCACCGAAGAGATGTAGAGCATATAGACCATAGGTCTGAATATACCGAAGACGAACATCTGACCGAGCTTTGCTTTTCTTAGGGTAGTGTTCTTTTCCTCAAAGGTCTGCTGCTTGCGTTCCTCACGGTTGAATATCTGGATTATCTTCATACCCGAAAGATGCTCGGAGAGGAAGATGTTGATATCGGTCGTTCCGTTCTTTACCTTTCTGTGCGCCTTACGCGAGAACTTTCTGAAGACGAACGCGAAGATGACCACGAATGGAACGAAGCAAAGCACCATCAGCGTGAGCATATAGTTGAGTACGAGCATAGCCGCAAGCACGCCAATGATTATAAAGCAGTTCTTGAGCAGGTTTACGATGATATTCGTAAAGGTGATAGAGATCGAGTTCGTGTCATTTGTGACTCGCGTTACGAGCGTTCCGACGGGGATCTTGTTGAGCTGATCGTGCGAGAGAGAAGAGATATGCTCGTAGAGATCCTCACGCACGTTCGAAACTATGCGCTGACCGGTCTTCTGCAGGATTATCGATTGGATATAGGAGCAGACGAGCGAGACGAGAAGGATAGATACGTAGAGAACGATCGTGTAGAAGAGATAAGAGAGCTCAAAGCCTTCTTTCTCTCCGATAGTCTCGACGAGGTTACCCATAATAAGCGGGGAGATGATCTCGTGCGCGATCGAGACGATCATAAGCAGGAAAACGATGATAAAGCTCTTGGTGTAGGGCTTAGCATAGACCAACAGACGCTTGATGATCTCGCCGTCCTTCATATTTCTATCGAAGCCGATAGCTTCCTTTTTGTCCTTCATAAACGCGTATGCGAAAATGAAGATCGTGGTGAATACGCCGATGATGGCGCCGAGTATCAAAAGAGGATATAACTCATGCATTTGCGCCCACCTCCTTGATATCTGCATCCTCGTCTGCATCGTCGAGCTTCTGGAGCTCAACAAGGTTGCGGTAGCTCTCGCAGGTAGCCACGAGCTCTGAGTGCGTTCCGAACGCACTGACTCTGCCGTTCTCGAGATAGAGGATCTTGTCCATATTTTCGACCGTACTTATGCGGTGCGCGATAAGTATGGTGGTCTTGCCCTTGCGAAGTGTCTTGAGATTTCCAAGGATCGCTTTTTCGGTGTTGACGTCTACCGCCGAGACCGAGTCGTCGAGAATGAGGATGGGTGCGTTTTTCATAAGCGCACGCGCGATCGAAATTCTCTGCTTCTGTCCGCCCGAGACGGTAACACCGCGCTCGCCGAGCACGCTCTGATACTTTTCGGGGAATTCGTCTATGTTATCGTGAACGTCCGCCATCTTAGCTGCCTCGATAACGCCCTCAAGCGTCGCACCGTCGGTGGCGAAGGCGATATTGTTCTCGATAGTGTCGGAGAAGAGGAAGTTATCCTGCGGAACGTAAGCGGCTGCCGCACGAACGTCCTTGATCGGAATGCTGTTTACGTCCTTGCCGTCGATAAAGAGAGTGCCGTCGGGGACGTTGTATGTACGGAGAATGAGGTCGACCACGGTGGTCTTGCCTGAGCCCGTGCGTCCGATAATTCCTATATTTTCGCCTGCCTTGACAGAGAAGGACACGTCAGAAAGAACCTCTTCGTTTCCGTCGGGATATACGAAGGAAAGATCTCTGAATTCCACGTCGCCCTTGATATCGGTGGCGGGTGTAACGTCAGCTCGGTCAGCGACTGCAGGCTCTGCGTCGAGTAGCTCGCTTATTCTCTTGAGCGAAGCCTTACCCTGCGCGTGCATACCGATAAGCTCGGAAATAGCCATAATAGGCCAGATTATTGTCGTGAAGTAACCGATGAACTCAACCAGACTACCTGCGTCAAAGCCGCCCGACCATACGATATATCCGCCGTATCCGAGGATAACGCAGGTGATCGACTCGATAAAGAGGGTGAGCGAGACGTTAAGAAGCATAGAGAGCTTGGTATAGCTTACGTTGATGTCCTCGTTCTTCTTGCTGAGCTTCTTGAACTCGAGAAGCTCGTGAGATTCCTTTACGAATGCCTTGATTACTGCAATTCCCGCGAAGGTCTCCTGCGAGAAATCCGAAAGATCGGAGAATGCTGCCTGACGCTTTTCCCACTTCATACCCATATACTTGCCCACGATGAGCGAGCAGATAAGCAAAAATACCATAGGGATCATAGAGAAGAGCGTGAGCATCGGGTCCATCTTGAACATCTCAAAGAAGGACATAACGCCGAGCATAACGGCGTCAAGGAACATCATAATTCCCCAGCCGAAGCACTCCTGAATGGTATCCAGGTCGTTGGTAAAGAAGGACATAAGGTTTCCCACCTTGTTTACCTGATAATATTCCTGAGAAAGATCCTTGCAACGATCGAACATACGGCTTCTCAGATCCGACTCAAGTCTGATGCCCGAGCCGAAGAAGCAAACTCTCCACAAAAATCTTCCCACTACCATACCGAGTATAACGAACAACAGCGGCAGACATACCTCGTCAAGCAGGTAGTTGATATCGAAGGGAACACCCTCAATGTCGGTCTGTCCGGTCTTGATACCGTTGATCACCACGCGGTAGAGCTTGGGGATGACCAGCTGCATGTAGTCCACCAATAAAAGAGCAAGCGTGCCAAGCAGGAGCATTGGCGCATACTTGAGATAATATCGATTGACGTGCTTGCCAAAAATCACTTCTTTTCGCCTCCTTACCAAAAGAGATAACTATAAACATACTTTATTATTGTACTACAAATATCGCTTTTTGTCAACAGATTTGAACATAATTTAAATATCTTTTTAATGCTTGATATAGCGATTTGACATATATAATCACTTGACACGGGCGGGAAAATATGATATACTGTAATGTAAAAGACTTTTAGGCAGGATAGGAGAAGAAATGTTTGAGAAGATACTTGAAGAGATAAAAAAATACGAAAAAATAGTGATCCACCGCCATTCAAATCCTGACGGAGATGCGCTTGGCTCGCAGATAGGACTTTACGAGCTCATCCGTGCTACGTTTCCCGAAAAGACTGTATACAAGGTAGGCGACGGAGCACGCAGATACAGCTTTATGGATGGCTCGACGATGGACGAGATAGCTGACGGCGAGTACGAGGGCGCGCTTGCGATAATCCTTGACACTTCGGCAAAGGCGCTTATCAGCGACGACAGATATACGCTTGCCGCACGCACCGCGCGCATCGACCACCATATATTCTGCGAGCAGATAGCAGACGTTGAGGTCACCGACACCAGCTTTGAGAGCTGCGCGGGAATGATAGCCGCATTCGCAAAGGAGTGTAGCCTTGTGCTCACACCCGCGGCGGCAAAGGCACTCTATACGGGTATGACGACCGACTCGGGACGCTTCCGCTACGACTCCACAAGCTCGCGCACCTTCGCGCTTGCTTCCTACCTTACCGAGCAGGAGTTCGATATTACCGAGATCTACCGCGAACTTTACTCGGACGATTACGAGAGAATGAAGCTCCGCGCCGAGTTCGTGCTCAAGATAAAATTTACCGACAAGAATGTCGGATATATATATACCACTGCTGAGGAGGCGCTCGCAACGGGTGCGGATACCTTTACCATTTCGCGCGGAATGGTCGGCACGATGGCTGACATCCGCGGCGTTGACATATGGGTAAACTTCACCGAGACTGAGAGCGGCGTGCTTGCCGAGCTTCGCTCGAGTAAGTACAATATAAATCCGATAGCTACGAAATACGGCGGTGGCGGACACGCAAAAGCGAGCGGCGCTACGCTCGAGAGCAGAGAACAGGCGATGCAGATGCTCGCTGATCTTGATGCTATGATAGAAGAGTAAAAAATGAAGAACATAGAAGTACAAAGAGCAATACTTGAGAAGATCAAGGAATATAACAGAATAATCATCTTCCGCCATTCTCGTCCCGACGGCGACGCAGTCGGCTCGACGAAGGGCTTGCAGGCACTTCTGAAGCTGAATTTTCCTGAGAAGGAGATCTACCTGCAGAACAGCGACTACTGCGACTATATGAAGTTCCTCGGTCCTGAGGACGAGCCGATAGCAGACGAGCTTTACGCCGATGCACTCGGAATTGTTGTCGACACGGGAACGCTCGACCGCATATCGAATAAGAAATACGAGCTCTGCCGCGAACTGATCAAGATCGACCACCATATCGATATCAAGCCCTATGGAGATATCTCTTGGGTGGAGGAGGAGCGCTCCTCCTCCTGCGAGATGATCGCAAAGTTCTACGACAGCTTCAAGGACGAGCTGAAGATCGACGGCGCGACTGCGAGATTTATCTACACAGGAATGGTCACCGACTCGGGCAGATTTCGCTACCGCTCTGTCTCGGGCGAGACGCTCAGACTCGCGGGACTTATGCTCGAGCAGGGTATCGACACCGACATCCTCTACGCAAATCTCTATCTTGACGAGTACAACTCGCTCAAGTTCAAGTCCTACGTCTACAAGCATATGAAGATGACCGCGAACGGCGTGGTTCATATCTTCGTCGACCGAAAGATGCAGAAGAAGTTCGGACTTACCTCGGAGCAGGCGAGCAACGTGATCTCCTACCTCGACTCTATCAAGGGCAGCCTTATCTGGCTTGCCTTCATCGAGGGCAAAAAGGGAGATAACGCCATCCGCGTGCGTCTCCGCTCGAGATTTATCACGGTAAATCAGATCGCCGAGAGATACCACGGCGGCGGACACGATTGCGCGAGCGGCGCGACGGTATATTCTAAAAAAGAAATGGCGGCGCTTCTGGCTGAGGCTGACCACGAGCTTGGCGAATACAAGAAAACTATGGGGGGCTGGCTGTGAGAATACTCGTAACCAACGACGACGGAATAGGCGCGCACAGCCTTGAGTGCGTGGTGCAGTGGGCAAAGAAGCTCGGCGAGGTCGAGATCTTCGCGCCTAAGGTCGAGCAGAGCGCGAAGAGCCACGCGATCGAGCTTTATAAACCGTTTGAGGTCAAAAAGGTCGAGCGCGGGGACGGCTTGCTCGCGTACAGCGTTGATTCTACGCCTGCCGACTGCGTTCGTATCGCGGTGCTCGGAATGAAGCGCAAGTACGATCTCGTGATCTCGGGAATAAACAACGGATTTAACATCGGACTCGACATTCTCTATTCGGGAACCGTATCGGCGGCTCTTGAGGCGGTGCTTCTTGGGATGAAATCGATCGCGCTCTCGGCTTATCCCGATACTTACGACGAGGCGATGGCGCATATGGACAGAATATATGACTATATGCAGAAGAGAGACCTTTTCTCGCTCAATCCTTCCTATAATATAAATATCCCCGCAGAGGGCGGGGAAATACGCATAACCCGTCAGGGCGGCGCGTTCTATTCGGACGATTTCGAGCCGCTCGCTGATGCTCCCACGATGTATATGCCGATCGGCAAGTGCGTTTATAAGTACAGCGGCGATCCTACGCTCGACACCGACACCGTGCTTTATGATAAGTGCATCTCGATAATGCCGCTTGATTACTGCCGTACTGAAAATGAGGTCTATAAAAAATTGACTCTGTGAAAATCAACTCAAAAAACAACCCCCGTGGATTGCCACGGGGGTTTTGCTATGCGTTTTTAGCTTATTTGATTAAGCAAATACAACGTAGATATCAGTAACTCTGAACTGTGCGGTAGCAGTGAACTCAACTGCAGCAACGCCTGCCTCAGCAACGATGGTTACTACGTTCTCATCAGCGGTAGCTTTAGCGCCATCGGTGGTGAGAGACTCAACTGCCTTTGTAGCATAGCCTTCGTTCTGGCAAACGATGGTTACCTTAACGATCTTCTTGTCATTCTTTGCAGATACTGCAAAATCAGACTTAGCGTATACTCTGAAGTGATCTGCGTCAGAGGTTCTGATAGCAGAGGTAGAAGCACCCTGGTTGTTTGCGATGGTGTAGTTGTCGGAAGTCCAGGTGATAGTCTTGTTTTCATTGGAAAGAACACCGGTGTTAGCAGCGATAGAGAACTTCTCGCCCTCGATAACTACCTCTTCCTCTCCGCCTTCCTCACCGCCTTCGGTGGGAGCCTTTGTGGTAACAACTGCCATAGCGCCCTTAGCGATCTGCTTAGCACCATTGTAAGAACCGATCTCACCAACGACAACTACTTCATCGTTGAGGTCGAGCTTAAAGTTGGTTCTGAATACGTAGAAGGTGTTAGTGCCATCAGTGATGTAAACAGAGTTGTTCTTGTACTGATCGGTCCAAGCTTCCTTGATCTCCGAAACCTTACCCTTGATAACAACAGCGGTTCCATCTTCGAGCTTTGCTGCTGCATCAAGAGCGGTAGCGGCGGTAATGGTTACGGTAGCGCCCTTAGCAATCTGCTTAGCGCCGTTGTAAGAACCGATCTCTCCTTCGACGGTGATGAAGTCACCAAGAGCAACCTGAGTTTCGGTTCTGAATACATAGAAGGTATTTGCGCCGTCGGAAATGTAAACGGAATTGTTCTTGTACTGATCGGTCCAAGCTTCTTTGATCTCTACGACAACGCCCTTGATAATAACCTTAGTGCCGTCGTCAAGCTTAGCTGCGTCAGCAAGGGTTACTTCCTGAGGTCCAACGGGAGTCTCGCCGCCCTCGGGAACAGCTACGAACTGAGCGTAGAAGCTACCTTCGGTCTTTGCGGGCTGGAGAGTGGTGTAGGTCTGGGTTGCGGAAGTACCGATGATGTACTCGGTTCCGTCAAGAGTGGTCTTGAGAGTCTTAAGATCTGCATCCCAAACGTAAACAGATACAGGCTCAGCGCCGTATACAGCGTTGATGTGAGTACCGTTAACAACTACGTTAAGGTATGTCTTTGCGGAATCTGCGCCAAGGAAGTAGAGGTAGTAGCCGCCTTCTGCTGCTTCTACGTAGAAGTTAGCGCCGTTAGCGACGTTCTCGCTGGTTGCGAGGTAGTAGGAGCTCATAGAGCCGGTAACGTAGTAAACTGCGTTGTCCTTACCGCCGTGAACGAAACCGAACTTATAAGCGGTTCCTACTTCGGGCTGAAGGGGATTTTCCATCTGAGGAATGGGCTTTGCCTGCTCCTCATCGGGAGTCTTGCTCTCAGCAACTTCCTTGGTGATGAAGTTAGCGGGAAACTGGGTGATACCGGTGTTAGAGGGAGAGATGTAGGAAGCCTCAGAAATGCAGAAGGTCTTGAAGTCGCCGTAAGTACCGAGAACGTACTTTACAGTCTCTTCACCCTGGGGAAGATTTACAAACCAAGCGTTTGTATCTGCCTCGTAGGTCCATACGTTGTCAGTAGCGTCAACGTAGTTGAGACGCTTGCTGTACTTGTCGTTGGTCTCATCATAAACGAGGTAAGCGTTAACGTACTTCTTAGCACCCTCGATCATGGTGTAGAACTTGTAGCCGCCGTCAACCTTCTCAGCGAAGAAGTCGGGAGCTTCCTTAGCATCGTTAGTGGTCTTGTAGTACTTGTCCTGATCCATAGCGTGAGTTGCGTAGAGGTTCTGCGCAAAGGAGCCCTGGTAGAGGAACATCTTGTATGCTACCTCTTCTTGGAGATCAGAGGTGATACCTGCATTGTCAATAACGGGGAGTACGCAGTTAACTACGAGCTCGATGCTCTCCTCGCCGTACTTGATGGTAGCGGTGAGGGTGTAGGTGGTCTCCTCTTCGTTGGTAGCGGGGATGGTTACGGTTGCAAAGCCTGCGGTTGCGCTCTCGGCAACGGTAACAGCCTCAAGGCTGGACTTCCACTCTACAGTGTAGGTGAGAGTACCTCTCTTGATCTGCGCGGGAACGTCGAAGGTCTTGGTAGTGGTGAGTGCAGAGCTGGTCTTGAGAACCTGAGCCTTGAGGAATTCCTTAGCTGCCTCGAGATCGGGCTCGTCTGCAGGATCGGTGGGCTTGTCGGTGGGAGTGTTGTCTCCGGTTGCCTTGTCGGTGGGCTTATCAGTGGGATCGGGCGTTTCGTTTTTGTTACAAGCCACGAACATGGTAAGCATCATGACAGCAACGAGAAGAAGTGCGATGATTCTTTTCATGATTGTCTCCTTATAAAAAGTTTTTAATTATTAACTGTAATGTTGTTTACAGTAAATACCTTGATCTGATAATCTCCGTCGTAGAAATCAACGATTCCCTTGACGTCGATATTCTTATCTCTGAAGTCGTCAGCGGTGAGAAGGTTGCCATCAGCATCGCGGAGAACCGCAGTGCGAACGTAGACCGTCTTGCCGTCGACCTCACAGGTGAAGGTCATAGCTCCCTTGGAGGAGCTGTCTTCGTC
>JAGBIA010000067.1 GCA_017935225.1 Clostridia bacterium
ACTGAGGGATTGTTTTGTGTAGATTATCGCTTTTTACAATCCCTCCGTCACGGCAAGCCGTGCCACCTCCCTTTACACAAGGGAGGCTTGGTTTTAGTCCCGCTTGAGCGGGGTTTCGTAACAAATGCATGGCTGACAGGCCAATAAAAGGCGCACTTGTGCGCAGCCAGTAGGATTAGGGCTATGCCCGAAACTGAAATACCCCCCCGTTACACGGGGGGATTTTTATTCATTTTTCTTATTTAGCAGATCTTCCGTCGGCATACGCGGTATCGCAGAGTCTCCAAATGAGTTTTTCACCTAATTTGTCGTATTCTTCAAGCAAATTCTTGCCGTTCTCGTCAAGCAAAGCCTCAAGTTCAGCGCGCTTCTCAAAAAGCTTTGCCAAAATTTCTTTTCCTTCGTTTGAAATATTAACGTTATCCATTTTATACCCCCAAAAATAAAAAGTGCGCGACCGAAGCCGCGCACGAAAAACGCAAACTCCGATTGTCGTCACACAATTAAATAAAGCCAAAGTATTTCTACCATAACCATTTAAGAGGACTTTGCGTTTTTACCATTTTTAAAAATGGTATGGCAGAAAAAGGGTATAATTATCCCTATAAAGAAAAAATACCTTTGGTTTTATTATTTAATTGTGTGACAGTGTTATTATATCACAAAAAAAGACGAATATCAATATTTTTTATAAAAAAGTAATTAAAATAGATTTCGTTTGTTTTTTAAAAATTGTTGATGCACATTCGTCTGCGGTTGCACATCGATTTATATCTCATCGGCAGGTGTCGGTGCCCTCACTGCTTTTTGGCGGTTTTTTCTTTGTATTCACACATTTTTTTGAAAAATATGTTATAATATTAAAAAAAGTGAAAAAAGTTTGTAAGATTTCCTGTTTTTCAGAGTCTTATAGGTGAAGGAGGTGATAGAGTGCCGGATTTTGAGAAGCTATACAGCAGGTATTTCAACGACGTTTATCTGTATATTCTGCGGCTCTCGGGCAACGAGCATATTGCAGAAGAGATCACGAGCGACACGTTTTTCAAAGCGATGAATTCGATAGACAGCTTTCGCGGCGACTGCGACGTGCGCGTCTGGCTCTGTCAGATAGCGAAGAATTGCTATTATACCTACATAAAAAAGAGCAATCAGACAGAGCAGGTCGACGACGACGAGCTCTCCTCGGTCGCCGATCTCGCCCCAAGTGTCGCTGAGGAGTACATTCGCCGAGAAGAGAACGAGCGGATACAGAGGATACTGCACCGTGTAGAAGAGCCCTACAAAGAGGTCTTTATGTGGCGCGTATACGCGGATCTCAGCTTCAAGCAGATAGCGGGGATATTCGGAAAGACTGAAAATTGGGCATGCGTCACCTATCACCGAGCCCGAAAAAAGATTATTGACGGATTGGAGGAAGAAAAACATGAAAACTGATTGCAGCATAGTCAAAGATCTGCTGCCGCTTTACGTGGAAAATATGGTAAGTGCGGACACGGCGAAGTACATAGAAGCGCACCTGCAGGAATGCGACGAGTGCCGCTCCGAGCTTACGCTCCTGAAGGGCGGAGAGGCGCTTGAGAGCGCGGAGAGCGCGCCCGCGCCTCAGCCTGACGGAGCAAAGCCGTTCAAGAAAATAATGAAGAAGATGAACAGAAGGTTCTATTCGCTCGCGTATTCGCTCATAATTTTCTTTATATTCCTTGGCTTTGGATGGACGGGCGGCGAAAATCTGATGTATAACAGTCTTATTATGCCTATCGTCGGTGTGTTCGGATACTGCGTATTCAATTGGAAGGCGATATACAAGGTGCCGCTCTTATTGCTTGCCATTGACAGCTTTGTGTGCTTATTTGGCTTTGTTGAGCTCGACATTTATTCATTGATCATGTGGACTGCGATGTACAGTCTGTTCGTAGGCGTGGGCATAGCGATAGCGTTTTTATTGCACTACGCATTCAGAAAGGAGAAAGACAGATGAAAAAGAAAATATTGAAGATCGGGGCATTGGTCCTCGCTACTTTGCTGATCGTCGGCGTGTGCTTGTTTGCCAATTCGCTTATCGGAAATCCGATCTCAAAGGCGCTGGCTAAGAATACTGCCGAGAAATATTTGGAAGAGAACTATCCCGATACCGATTTTGAGCTTGGGGAAGTGAATTATAGCTTTAAGGACAGCTATTATCACGCTCACGTATCCTCGCCGAGCAGTATGGATTCGAGCTTCACGCTTCTTATCAACGGACTTGGCAAGCTGAGATACGATTACTATGAAAACAACGTAACGAACGGTTGGAACACCGCCTACAGACTCAGAGACGACTACAGAGAGGCAGTTGACGCGCTGCTCGAGAGCAGCTCATTTGGCTACAACGTGATCTTAGGATACGGAGATATTGCTTTCGTAGCTCCCGAGGATAAGGAAATCCTCGATCCGCCGAGCTACGCGATAGACACGAGCGAGCTCGAACTTGACGCTTACTATAACGTAAGTGAGTTCGGAGCGAGAGCGGGCAAGCTGACTCTGCATATAGGCGATAATACCGTTTCAAACGAGCGTATGGCAGAGATACTTCTCGGAATACGCAAGTGTTTTGACGAGGCAAAGATCGGCTTCTTTACGATCGACTGCGTGCTTGAATATTCTCAGGACGACTCGGGAAATTACAAACACGGAAGGGTAGAGGTAAACGAGTTTTTGTATGAGGATATCTACGAGGAAGGATTGGTAGAGAGAGTCAGCAAGGCGGCAGAGGCTGCGGAGAATTATTATTACGAAGCAGACGATGAAAAGCTTTTTGAAGAAGCAGAGTGAATAAAACAGACCGCTGAGGCGACAGAATGTCACCTCGGCGGCGTTAATTTAAGAAATATGGGAATTTCGACTATTTCAAATATTTTTTGCTCGCGGCTCACTTGAGCAAGCTGACATCGCGTCCTAATCACGCGCAGCGTGGATGTAATCCGACGAAGTCGAGTATGTAATTCGGCGTAGTCGTGTATGGCATCAAGCCGCAGGAAATGCACCTTCGGTGATGCCATGCGCCTACGGCGATTACATACACGCTACGCGTGATTACATGCCAAGCCTGCGGCTTGGATAAAACAAAAAAGGAGCACGACTGTTTCTTGAAAGTTGTACGGGAAGTTGCCCTTCGGGCAATATCTCACGCCTTGCCGCTGGTGAGCAAGCTCCCCGACGGCTTAGGCGGAGATGCGAACCCTATGTTTCGCTACGCTCAACGCAGAGTTTTGTTCGACGACTGAAGCCGTCGTTTTGCTGCAAACCGTGTTTGCTGCAAAACCACAAAACGTCTGTGCATTTGCTTTGCAAATGCTGTGATCGATTAACGAGCGGAGCTCGTCAAAAACAAAAAAAGGAGCACATTGTGCTCCTTTTTTGTTTTTGGTGACCCGTACGGGAATCGAACCCATGTTTCCAGCGTGAGAGGCTAGCGTCTTAGCCGCTTGACCAACGGGCCGTATCGCTCACAGCTTTGTTATTATACCACACTTTTTGAAAAAATGCAATACCTTTTTGAAAAGTTTTTTGAAAAAATTCAATTTTTTTTGAAAAATATCTCCCCCTCTTGTTTTTGAGGGGGAGAATTTTCGCGTTTTAATAATCCGTTGAGAAATCCTTACCTGCGATGAAGAGATCGATCGCCTCAAATCCCTTCTTGACGTGGTTATTCGAAACGTAGAATCCGCCGCTTCCGTTGACTCTGATATATGTCTTACGTGCGGTGAGGGCGTAATACTCCGCCACGATCTCACGTCCGGTCTCGTCCTTAAGGATGACTGTTCCGATATAATTATTAGGATCATCGATAAGCGCTTTCTCTTCTTCTTCTGTTATATCGTAGGAGTCGACGATCGACACGTTGGTATTGAGCATAAAGAGCTTCTTGAAGAGTGTGGTCTGGTATCTGAGCATCTCTTCCTGTGTTCCGTCGGGTCTTGTGATATAGATATAATCCTTCGTGATCCTTATTCGGCTGCCGTCCTCGGCGAGAACCTGGGTATCAATAACTCTTACCTGCTCGCCGATCGAGTTATACTCGTAGTGACGTGTGGTAGGCTTGACCTCCTCGCCTGCGGCATTATAGACCGTAATTCCTGCGGGAGTGACGTACCACTGATTTCCGTCCGCGTCCTTGAAGTCGAGCGAAGCGAATGTAGAGAAGCTATTGCCCTTTGCGTCGGTGGTTATTACCGAAATGGTGTTGGTCTTATCCGACTTACCGTGAACGAGCTCAAATACGTACTCGTTATCGGGGAGCTTGATAGTGAGCTTATCGGTATAAAGAATACCTGTCTGGAGGTACTCGGGATATACCCAATCGTAAGTATCCCAGCTCAAGAAGTTGAGCGTTGCACCCGAGACCTCACATATCATATCAAGGCTCATAAGTGCTTCGGGGAAATTGATAACGGTATGGACGTAGAAATTGCCGTCCGCGTTAGCCTCGGAGATGTATATTGTCTGCAAGAACTTATGCTTCTTGCCGTCCTCATCGGTATGGGTGCGGTAGAATGTGATCTTATACTCCGAGTCGTACTCTATCTTGATATTTCCGTCGGCATCGTATTCGATATTTCCGTTCTCATCGAGCTTAGGCTTTGCAATACCGTATTTTATCTTGTCCTGTGCGGTTGGTGAGAGCTTGATGATATCGTTGATAGTCGAGTCCATAAGGCTGAGCAGGCACATATCGATATTATCGTAGTTAGGTCTGAAGCCTGCGAACTGACCGTCTGAGAACTCGTAGGGGTGGATACCCTCAACGGTATCCTCACGGTCGAGGATATCGATGTACGAGAAGGAGATTATCTTATCGTAATCGCCTCTTTCATCGCTTTCTTTCTTAAAGATATTGAAATCCGTAACGTCAAAGTAATCGCTTGAGGTAGTGGGGTAAGCGATCATCGGCTCGACTATGGTATCTGCGGGTGCGAGCAGAGTATCCTTGATGGTGGAGTTGAGAACATAGACCGCGGGCTTGCGCTCACCTGTCTCGACGTTCTCGTACTGTGCGTAGTATCCGCCGCCGTTGATAAGTCTGTCGCCTATGACCATTTTATGTCTCTCGCCCGTCTTGCTTGCGATGACGTAGTACGCGGGGGTATATTCATACGTCTCCTCGTATATTCTGACGGTCGCCTTGATCTTTATCTTGCTGTCTCTCGAGGGCGCGAGCGCGTTCTTTGCGATAGCGATAGCTCTCGCGGTGATTATTCCTTCGGTGGGGAGAAGTGCGTCGTACGTAGGCTCAACAGAGTCCTTGACCTCTTCGTCCGAGAGCAGTCTTCCGTCTGCGAGGTTTACGTTATAAACGTGGTCGGTGCCGTCGACCGTGAGTACTACGCGGTAGTACCACGAGCTACGTGTTCTGGTGCCCGCCTCAAGTCCGTACTCGGCATATCCGAGGGCGGCGACCTGCTCGGGATCTATCTTACTTGTTGCAAGCGGATAGCCTGCGGCAACGTAGAGAGCCGAGACGAGATCTCTTTTGAGTGTGAGCATCGTGGAATCCACCTTATCGTACATCAGCACGAAGTCGGCATCATTATCAAGTAGGCTGGTGTTTAGATTATATCTTGCAAGCGTATAGCCCTGGGGCTCGTTTGCGTTGAAAATTCTGATCGCGCTGATATCCTTTCCCTCTATGTTGGGGAAAACGAGTATCTTCTGGTGGTCGACCGTCTCAGAGAGGGAGGGATCGTAGAAATCGGGAATGACTCTCTCTCTTACCTCGCCCGTTTCTGCGTCGAGCAGGATCAATGTTCCTGCTGCCGTTCTGTAGTAGCCGAACTCCTGCTCGAGAGGGAGAAGATTTCCGTCCTTGTCGAACATCATATGTATGCCGTTTACTTTTTTGATATGATATTCGGTGTCGTCTACGTCGTAGTAGGGAACTACCGTTTTGACGTAGTTGTGAACGAATGCGAGGATGACTCCGAGGACGATGACGACAGCGAGGGTGACGATTATTGCTATCTTACGTCTGCGCAGAAGGCTGGATGTCTTGCGTTGTGCTCTGGATTCTATCAT
The DNA here is from genome assembly GCA_017935225.1 of Clostridia bacterium. GTDB lineage: Bacteria > Bacillota > Clostridia > Oscillospirales > CAG-272 > HGM12713. The sequence goes on from JAGBIA010000067.1 coordinate 6,052, forward strand.
CTGTTCTTTCTCCTAACTATTACGAATACTCCCGCGCAAAGAGAGATGAGAACGGGGACGATGGTGAGCACGAGTGTGTACTGTGTTGCCTCTTCGTTGGTAATGCTTTCGATCTCGAAGTTAGCGAACTCCTTGAAGTCAAGACCTACCGGAACGGGCTCACGACCACTCATCTGGAGTGCGGAGAGCAAAAAGTCGCTGTTGCCGTAAACGTTTGAGGTAATGTAATCGTTCTTTACGAAGTCTATAGAGCCGCTGAGCATTACGAATGCAGAGTCGTCCATAGTTCCGTACTTTTCCTGTTCAAAGTTAGTCTCGACGGATACCATCATAAGATTGAAGGGATCGGTCTTTGTGGCAGACGCCATCTCGCGATCTCCTGCCCAAGCGGCAGCCGAGTCACTCGAGGTGAACATGGGGAATACCTGTCTGTCGGGGAATGCGGGGTTGTATCCGATGGTGTATCTGAGTCCCTCGTCGGTGTTCTCAATCTCAGTTCTCGAATAGCTCGGGGAGAAGTAGAGAGAAGCTGCGTTCTCAAATACTACCTTGGGGGGAGTTGAGCGGTTGAGGAGGTTCTCGCTCCAAGCGTTCATAAGGATGTTGGAAGCGTATGTGGAAACGACCTTGCCGCTCTCGCCGAGCAGGCAGTTTACCGAGTCGCGTACTCTGTACACGTCCTCGCCCTGCTGACGCATAGAAAGTCCCCAGTCGCCGAGGAATTCCTCAAGCTGAGGAAGCTCGCCGGTGTCGGGAGAGATGAATACCATAAAGGAGTTTCTGTCCTCCATAAATGCGTCGAGCTTGTCGATCTCGCTCTCTGCCGAGACGCCGTCCTTACCCGAGAGGAAGTCGCTCTTGGGGTCGAAGGTGATGAGAATTCTGCACTCCTCGGGGATCTCCTGAGTAGAGAGGTCGATGGGCATATACTTATATCCTGCGTCCTCGAGGACCGAGAAGAAGGAGTAAACGTACTCGCCGTCCGAGTTCTTACCCATAATAGTCTCGCCGTGATTTACGGTGTAGCAAGCGAGGGGAGACTCAGCTCTGGTAACTGCGAGGATGGAGGAAGCAAATGCCTTCTCGCCGTTGTAGCCGTAGGGCTCGTCCTTGAGGAATACGAAGAAGGAGCGGAGAGTACGGATTCTGTACTCGGTTCCGCACTCAATGATAACGCTGTCGATAGCGATAGAGTCGGTGTTCGAAACGAGATACTTGGTAAATCTCGAGGGATTTGTCTTGGAGCTCTTATACTCGGTGGTGATATAGTCAGGGAACTTAGCGCGGAGCTCTTCTGCGTTCTGGACTACGTAATTGGTAGTCTCGTCAGCCTCGAGTACGTCTCTTTCCTGACAGAAGAGGATGTTTACCTTGACCTCTTCGTCGCGGTAGCCCTCGTCTCCCTTGGAAAGACCGTTATCTGCGTTGTACTGCTTGTTCTCAGCTCTGAACTTATCGAGCATTTCGATAGGCGAGTCCTCGTCGTCAGCCTCGTCACTCTCTGCGATGAGCTGGAAACACTCCTCAGAGATAGTGAAGTGGAGATCGGGGGTAAGGTCAGCGTACCATCTGAAGCGCTCGGTGAGGAGCGAGAATACTACGTTTACGATTATTATAGCGGCGATAACAAGCGCCGTGATCGCGACGGAAGTACCGCCGTAACGGAGCTTGCGGCCTGTTGATGCTTTAAGTTTCATATGTTCTGTATCCTTTCTCTGCTATCTATCAACCCCAACGGCGCTTGTCGTAAACGCGGACGGTGAGGAGAAGGAATACTGCAGTTATGGAAATGTAATAAAGCAATGCAGACGGGTCTAACATGCCGCTGACAAAGGTGGAAAATCTGCTTACGAAGCATACCCAATTTATGATAAATCTGATAACGTAGTTATCGATGAATTCATTTACGAGATTGAGTACGAGCATCGCAACGATGATCGCGACTGTGATGATAGCTGCTGCGAGCTGGTTTTCTGTGAGCGAGGAGACGAAAAGTCCGATCGCGATGAATGCCATACCGATGCAGATGATGCCGATGGTACAGCAGAAGATGCTGATGCCTACGGGGCCGACGGCGGTAGCGTACGCGTCGTTGAGTCCCTCGGCGTTAGCGTAGGTGTAGAGGGGGAAGAAGTTGATGCAGGAAACGAGCACGGATGACACGAAGAGTGTGAAGGCTGCTAAGAACTTACCGAACACCATACTGAAGATAGATACGGGTGCGGTCATAAGCAGCTGCTCGGTGCGCAGCTTCTTTTCCTCTGAGAAGAGCTTCATCGTCAGAAGCGGGATGAGCACGATGAAGGAGAAGATTATGTAGGTGAAATAAAGCGAGGTGTCGTATGTCTGCATACCGAGAGTGGTATAGCAGCAGAGAATCGCGGATACCGCGAGGAACACGCCTACGTAAACGTAGCCGATAGCGTTAAGAAAATACGAGCGAAGCTCTTTTTTGAATATAGCAAACATAGCGGTCTCCTTTCCTTAATCCTCGTCGTCCTCGCCGAAGAGCGCGGAGAATTCTTCCTTGGTATCGCCCTTCTTTTTCTCGGCGATGTTCTTTGCGATCTGCTGCTCGGCGCGATTTCGTCTGGGTGCTCTCTGTGCGCTCTTGCGCTCGTAGCGGTTGCCGTCGGTCTGATCGACGATCGCAACGAAGATATCCTCAAGGCTCATACCGAGGGCTTCCATACCGATCAGCGGCCAGTTCTTCTCTGCGAGAGTGTAGAAGAGGCTCTTGCGGATGTCGACTCCGACCTCGCTCTCGATAGAGTAGCTGTAAGCGTCGCCGTCGCGTCCCGAGAGAAGCTCTGCGTGGATGATGCCGGGCTTGGCTTTGAGCATAGCGAGAACTTCCTTCTGAGGTCCGCAGATCTTGAGCTGGAAGCGTCTGTTGCTCTCAACGACTCTGGTTATGTTCTCTGTAAGCTCGTCGGCAACGATCCTACCCTTGTTGATGATGACTATTCTGTCGCAGACCGCCTGGACCTCCTGCAGAATGTGCGTCGAGAGGATGACGGTGTGGTCGCGTCCGAGGTTACGGAGCAGGTTTCTGACCTCGATTATCTGCTTGGGGTCAAGACCGACCGTAGGCTCGTCGAAGATGATGATCTCAGGGTTGCCGATAAGTGCCTGCGCGATGCCGACTCTCTGACGGTAGCCCTTGGAGAGATTTTTGATAAGGCGCTTGTAGACATCCTTGATCTTAACGACCTCGCAGATCTCCTCGAGGTGCTTTGTGCGGTTGAGCTTGCACTCCTTGAGGTTGTAGCAGAAGATGAGGTACTCTTCTACCGTCATATCGAGGTAGAGAGGGGGCTGCTCGGGAAGGTAGCCTATGTGTTTTTTAGCCTCCATAGGATCGTCCAGCACGCTGACTCCCGCGACCTCGACGATACCCGAGGTAGAGGAGAGGTAGCCTGTGAGGATGTTCATAGTGGTACTCTTACCCGCACCGTTCGGTCCGAGGAAGCCCACGATCTCGCCCTTTTTGACTTCAAAGCTGATGTCGTCAACGGCGCAATTCGAGCCGTAATTTTTCACCAGATGCTCTATTTTTATCATTTTAGGAATTCCTTTCCTTTAGATTTCTTGAATAAGCGCACCTACGCGCTATTACACAGAGTATATTATAACATATAATTATAAACATTTTGTGAATTATTTGAACATTTATCGAAGAAGAATATGATTTTCTTGTGAAAATGTGGCAAAATAGACAAAAAATTTAGCGCAGCTTTAACGAATGGGCGAGATCTTGGGCAGAAGAGAATGCAAAAGGATCTATCAAACCTGTAGGGGCGCTTCACGAAGCGCCCGAGATATCGGTCAATGCCACGCTTTATTATTTGATTGTAGGGGCGACCACAATGTTTTCGAAGAAAACTTGCAGGCTTGCCATGTGGTCGTCCGAGGTCGTATCGGACACCGTAGCACATCCGTCTGTTGCGAAACGAAAAATTTCTATAAAATTTGTAGGGACCGACGTCCTCGGCGGTCCAAATATGCAAACGGTAATCTATATGCTATGATCTGTAATTTAAATTATAAACGAAAATGTATTTTGTAATCGAAGCGACCTTGGACCGCCGAGGACGTCGGTCCCTACAAGCATAGAGATAAGCTTATGCTTTTGGCTACAGACCAAACAAAGATTTATATCTTGCTCTTCATAATTTAAAATCAAAGAAAC
>JAGBIA010000011.1 GCA_017935225.1 Clostridia bacterium
ACAGGCATTAATTTGAAGAATCCACCAAACATTTAGGGGCGACCATTGGTCGTCCGCGCAAAACACAAGGATATTTTCATAAAAAACGGGAGGATAATATCCTCCCGTTTTAAGTTGCATATTTGAATGATTTTAAAGAAGCGGAATTCCATTCTCCTCGCAGATGCGGAGAGTCTCGCTGTCCCACATGCTCGACTGTACCTCGCCGATATGAGCGCAGCCCATCATAAGCATACAGAGGCGCGACTGACCGATACCGCCGCCGATAGTCAGCGGAAGCTCGTCGTTCAGCAACATCTGATGGAAGGGAAGAGCGCGGCGATCGTCGCAGCCTGCGATAGTCAGCTGTCTGTCAAGCGCCTCGGCGTCAACTCTGATACCCATCGAGGAGATCTCAAGCGCTCTGCCAAGCACGTCGTCCCAGAAGAAGAGGTCGCCGTTGAGCGCCCAATCGTCGTAGTCGGGAGCGCGGCTGTCGTGAGGCTTGCCCGAGCGGAGAGCACCGCCTATCTGCATAATAAAGGCGGTCTTGTGCTCGCGCAGATACGCCGTTTCACGCTCACTTCCCGAAAGATCGGGATAAAGGTCTTCAAGCTCCTGCGAGGTGATAAAGGATACCTCGCGGCAAAGCTCGGTGGTAAGCTGAGGGAAGCGCACGCGCAGGCGATCGTTCGTGTCGCAGATAGCGCCGACGATAGCCTTGACGATAAGCTTGAGATAATCGATATTTCTTGTCTCGCGAGTGATTATCTTCTCCCAGTCCCACTGGTCAACGTATATCGAATGCACGTTATCGAGCCACTCGTCGCGGCGTATAGCGTTCATGTCGGTGTAAAGTCCGTCGCCGACACCGAAATTGTATCTCTTAAGCGCAAGTCTCTTCCACTTTGCGAGCGAGTGTACTACCTGCGCGTCAAGGCCTATTGCGGGAATGTCGAAGGCAACGGGGCGCTCTTTGCCCGAGAGGTTGTCGTTAAGACCTGAGTTCTCGGCAACGAAGAGGGGCGCGGTAACTCTTTTTAAGTGAAGCGCCGAGGAGAATTCAGCCTGAAATGTTCTCTTTATATATTCAATAGCTCTTTGCGTCTGATACGCGTCAAGCTGAGGGCGATATCCCTCGGGTACGAAAGTTTTGTTCATTATGCTCCGTCCTTTCTCTGCCTTTGCAGAGAGATAGTGTAATTTAAATATAATTATACAACAAACGGCTCTCAAAAGCAAGAGCTTTTTTAAAAAAGTGCTGATCAGCGCATAAAGCAGCTGCCGTCGGGGCAGACGAGCGCTCCAAGCTCCTCTATCATATTGTGAAGCAGGCGCGCTTCCTCGCTGTCGGACGCCTTATAATACACCTCTTTTTCCTCTCTGCGCGAGGTCACGAGCCCCGCACTCTTGAGAAGCTTGAGGTGATGCGACACGGCAGGGCTGCTCATATCCATAAGCGCGGAGAGATTGATAACGCACTCCTCGGAGTGACAGAGTATCCAGAAGATACGCAGGCGCGTGCCGTCAGCCACCTGCTTAAAAAGCTCGGCGATGGCAGAAAAGCTTTGATCATCCTTGGTTGAAGCAAGGATCTCTTCTATTTCGTTGTGCCCGTGATCGTGAGGCAGATGCAGCGACATATTTCTCTCCTTTCTCGCTTTGTTATCTACATTATACCAAACTTAAAGAAAAATATCAAGGGTAATTTTAAAAAAGAGAGGCAAGCGCTGAACTGCCCCAAATTGTACGGACAGCACAAAAAAGAGTCCTAAAGTAGAAAATATTAAAAATTAAGCAACGAACTGACATCGCTTTTCGAGTGGTGTCAGTTTTGTTTTGAGTTGAATACGCTCATTGTTGTAGAACTGTATGTATGCACCTATGAGGAGGCGCGCCTCCTCATAGGTGCGGATCTTCGCGCGGTAGATACACTCGGTTTTAAGGATTGAGAAAAAATTTTCGGCTAAAGCGTTGTCATATGGATTCCCGCGTCTTGACATGGATGGCGTTATGTGGTAAGATTGTGTTAGCTTAAAATATGCTTGGGAAGTGTATTGAAAGCCTTGGTCACTGTGGAGCTGCAACTCTGCGGTGACCTTTTCCTTTCTTTTGGCTGCTCTGATCGTAGAGAGAACAAGATTGATATTCTGCTCGGTACCTGTCTTGTAGGCAACAATGCTGTTGTCATATAGATCACGAATAACCGAAAGATACAGTACGCCTTGACCAGTCTTGATGTACGAAATATCTGTCACCCACTTCTGATTAGGACGATCTGCATGAAAATCTCTGTTGAGCAAATTAGGGTATCTGTGTAGATATTCACCGTAATTATGGTATTTCTTGCGACGTACAACGGAAAGCAGATTGTATTTCTGCATAATACGGAGAACAGTCTTTGGATTCCTATGGATTCCTTGCCTTTCAAGCCATATATGGACTCTGCGGTAGCCATAAGTTCGATGGCTGTGCTCCTGACACTCTCGAATCTTCTCCGCCAAAGGCAGATCCCAAGCCGGAATATCCATTCTTTTGACATAGTCATAGTAGCCACTTCTCGATACCTCAAAGAACCGGCACATCTCGCTGACGCTATACTTCTCCCGATGACGGTAGATCACCATATATTTTACGCTTGTCCTCACTTCCTTTCTGTGAGCGAGAGAAAATCCCGCAACAACTCATTCTCCATCTTTAGCCGTTTGTTTTCATACTTATATTCTTGTAGTGTTTTGGCTGGCTTTCTACCTCGGAATCTTGGCACTCCTTGGATCTCCTTTTGCCGTTCTCTATACAACAGGTTCCATACCACCTTCTTATCTGCCAACCCCAATTGTTCTGCTATTTGTTGTTGTGTTTTCCCCTGCGCTGTAAGATCTTTAATGATCGGCAATAATTCATTTACCTTCTCATATTTCCTTGACATAACAAAACCTCCTATGGTAGTACTTTAATTCTACCATAGGAGGCTCTTTTTTTCAATTGTCCGTTTTTAACGGACTTGTGCAT
>JAGBIA010000068.1 GCA_017935225.1 Clostridia bacterium
ACGTAACAGACGCTGAGCTTCAGCTCGACGTTGGCGCACAGGTAACCGGCATTATCAAGGCTGAGCAGATTACAGACGATCCTTCTGTAAAGCTTACAGACCTTTATAAGAAGGGTGACCAGATCGAGGGTCGCGTAGGCAGAGTAAGCGATATCGAGGGTATCGCAGAGCTTTCCAAGAAGGCTGTTGACAGCGCTAAGAACTGGCAGAGAATAGTCAGCGCTAACGAGAACGCAGAGGTTGTTACGGGTAAGGTAGTTGAGATCACCAAGGGTGGCGTAAACGTACTCGTAGGTGCAACAAAGGTATTTGTTCCCGCATCCCAGACAGGTATCGCAAGAGACGGTGATCTTTCTGTTCTCAAGGGACAGGAGGTTTCTCTTAAGATCATCGAGATCAAGGGTAACAAGGCAATCGGCTCTATCCGTGTTGTTCAGAGAGAGATCCGCCGCGCAAACGAGGCAGCTTTCTGGGAGAATATCGAGGAGGGCAAGGTATATACAGGCGTTGTTAAGAGCATGACAGCTTACGGCGCATTCGTAGATCTTGGCGGAGTTGACGGTATGGTACATAAGACCGAGCTGTCCTGGAAGCCTATCGCAACACCCGCTGCAGTTCTTTCTGTTGGCGACGAGATCACAGTTTTCGTTAAGAGCTTCGACGCTGAGAAGAAGAGAATTTCTCTCGGCTACAAGACAGACGATACAAACCCCTGGTACCTTTTCAACAATCAGTACGCAGTTGGCGATGTTGCTTCTGTTAAGATCGTAAGCCTTATGCCCTTCGGTGCATTTGCAGAGATCGTTGACGGAGTTGACGGACTTATCCACATCTCCCAGATCGCACAGCAGAAGATCGGCAAGCCCGCAGACGTTCTTGAGGTTGGCCAGGTAGTTGACGTAAAGATCACTGCTATCGACGAGGAGAAGCAGAAGGTAAGCCTTTCTATCCGCGCTCTTCTTGACGAGGCACAGGCAGAGGCAGAGGCTATGCCCGAGGAATACGTTGAGGAAGCTGCAGAGGCAGTTGACGCTGAGTAATTCCGATCAACATAAAAGACAAAGGACAGAGAACCCGAGGTTCTCTGTCCTTTTTAATTTTAAAGCCATTTTTTCAGAAAAGACATGTAATTTTCTCCCGCGATCTTTTCGACCGTCCGCTCGGGATAGTGCTTTTGCATAAGCTCGATAAGCTGATCGTGTATCGAGCGCTCGGACGAGAGCGGAGAGGGAAGCGAGGCTATTCCGTCTATATCACAGCCAAAGCCAAGCGTGCTTTCGCCGCCAAGCTCAAGACAATGATCGATATGCAAAAAGAGGGAATCGACCGTGCGCTTTTGCTCCTCGCTGTGAACAAACGGTGGGCAGAGGTTAAGACCGATGATGCCGCCTGATGAAATTATGTGTCTTGCCATACTGTCGGTGAGATTGCGGCTGTGCGGGCAGACAGATCTGAAATTTGAATGGGATGCTATTATCGGCTTTTTTGACAGCTCGGCAAGATCCCAGAATGTCTTATCCGAGGCGTGAGAAACGTCCCATATAATACCGAGTCGGTTTCCAAAGCAAACAAGCTCCTTCCCAAGCGCGCTGAGTCCGGTGTCAATCTCACCGTCATCAAGGACGCGATTGCTCTTTGCCAATGAATTTGAAAGCCACGTAAGTCCAACGACACGAACACCGAGTTCCCAAAGCTTTTGCAGACGCTCACAGGATCCGTCGAGTGCCGTTGCGCTTTCAAGCGAGAGCAGAGCGGCGTGCTTGCCTTTGGCGAGAGCTTGTTCAATATCGGCATAGGTGCGTACCTGAGAGATGCGCTCGCACTCGCGCGTAAGCGAGGCAGAAAAGCTATCTGAGTATCGCACAAGATCGCTCCAAGCGCTCTCGGGAGTATCCGACGGTCTGCCCGTAAATAGCGCCACGAATTGAAGCTGAGGCTGTTTTTGGCTGAAATTATATTGATTTACAAGTCCGCATTTTCCTTGAGCGACCTTTAGTATGCTATCGCAGTGAGAATCGGCTATAAGCATTGTGTTCCCCAAAAATGATTTTGTCATAATATATGATAGGTAAGGTAATTTTAGCCCAATTTTTTTGATTTGTCAAGCAGAGCGCGAAAAAAACTCGATTTTTATTGATGCATTTATTGATTTTTGAATAAATGTGTGGTAAAATAAATCGTATTCTTTTTTTTGGAGAAATTTTATGAGCATTAAGATAGGTATTTTTGGTTACGGAAATCTCGGCCGCGGAGTGGAGTCGGCTATTGCGCAGAACGACGATATGGAGCTTGTTGCGGTGTTTACTCGCCGCCCTCCCGAGAGCTTGAAGCTTCGCACCCCGGGTGTTCCCGTGATGTCGGTAAATTCGGTTGCCGAAATGAAGGATAAAATAGACGTTATGATAATTTGCGGCGGCTCGGCTACAGATCTGCCCGTACAGACGCCCGCTATTGCATCTATGTTCAACTGTATCGATAGCTTTGACACGCACGCGAGGATCCCCGAGCATTTTGCGAGGGTCGACAGCGCGGCAAAAGAGGGCAACAAGGTCGCGCTTATTTCGTGCGGCTGGGATCCCGGTATGTTCTCGGTTATGAGACTTTATTCCGAGGCTATTCTGCCCGAGGGCAGTACCTATACGTTCTGGGGAAAGGGCGTAAGTCAGGGACATTCGGATGCGATACGCCGTATCGACGGTGTGCTTGACGCAAAGCAGTATACTATTCCTGTAGAGTCGGCGCTTGATGCAGTTCGTTCGGGTGCGGCGCCCGAGCTTACCACTCGCCAGAAGCACCTGCGCGAGTGCTTTGTCGTTGCCGCTGACGGAGCGGACAGGGCGCGTATCGAGAACGAAATAAAGACGATGCCCAACTATTTTGCCGATTACGACACGACTGTGCATTTTATCAGCGCCGAGGAGCTTTTGCGCGATCATAGCGGTATTCCGCACGGTGGATTTGTTATTCGAAGCGGTAAGAGTGGCTTTGAGCGCGAGAATACGCACGTTATGGAGTTCTCGCTTAAGCTCGATTCAAACCCCGAGTATACCTCGTCGGTTATCGTCGCCTCTGCACGCGCAGTCGCAAGACTCAGCGCAGACGGAGCTTGCGGAGCAAAATCTATCCTCGATATTCCTCCCTCATACCTCTCGCCTAAATCTCCCGCAGAGCTTCGTAAAGAGCTTTTGTAATGTTTTCTGTTCTTTTCTTGAAAGAAAAGAACCAAAAGAACTTTACACAAGGA